>JALYSZ010000187.1 GCA_030854525.1 Chloroflexota bacterium
CCTAAGGAGCGATCGCGCTCGCTCCGCGAGTACAAGCGCAAGCGCGACTTTGCGACGACGCCGGAGCCGCAGGGCGGAAAGCGGAGGGGCGTCGATCGGCTTTTCGTCGTTCAGAAGCACCGCGCAAGCGCGCTGCACTACGACTTCCGCCTCGAGGCAGGTGGGGTGCTTGCGTCGTGGGCGGTGCCGAAGGGGCCCTCGCTCGACCCGAAGGTGAAGCGTCTGGCGATGCAGGTCGAGGATCATCCGCTGGACTACGCGCGCTTCGAGGGCGTGATCCCCGAGGGCGAGTACGGCGGCGGAACCGTGATGGTCTGGGACATCGGGACGTTTCGGCTCGAGGACGACGAGACTTTCGACGAAGCCTTGCCCAGAGGTCGGATCGTCTTCACGCTCAACGGGAAGAAGCTCAAAGGAGGATGGGTCCTCGTGCCTACGCGCGGCCGCCAATGGCTCGTCATGAAGCGGAAGGACCGCTATGCGTCGAGCACGGTCGACATCACCACGGCGAAGCCCCGGTCGGTCCTGACGCGCAGGCTCCTTGCCGGGATCGCGCGCGACGAAGGCGGTAACGTAGCGAAAGCGGCGACCGGCGATCCGGCGTGAGGCTGATCCGCCCGATGCTCGCGACGCTGTCGCCGAGCATCGTCGAAGGTCCTGAGCGGGTGTTCGAGGAGAAGTACGACGGGATTCGCGCGGTCGCGGCCCGCGAGCGCGGCCGGGTGAGGATCTGGTCGCGCACGCTCCAGGACCTCACGAAGGGATTCCCGCATGTGGTCGAAGCGGTAGGCGCGCTCGACGGCGGCGATCTCGTCCTGGACGGCGAGCTCGTCGCCCTCGACGCGAAGGGTGTGTCGCGCTTTCAGCTCTTGCAACGCCGCGGGATGGCCGGCGGTGGAGCAACCCGCTACGCCGTCTTCGACCTCCTGATCCACGACGGACGATCGCTCATGAAACGCCCGCTCGTGGAACGGCGGGAGGTGCTCGAGCAGATCGTCGGGCGACGAACCGATCCGATCTTCATTTCCCGCCGCATGGTCCGGGATGGCAAAGCGGCGTACCGGGAGGCGAAGCGGCTCGGATGGGAAGGGATCATCGCAAAGGACGAGAGATCGGCGTACGAGCCAGGAGTTCGCTCGCGCCACTGGCGCAAGGTCAAGGTGCGTAAGGAGTCCGAGTTCGTGATCGGCGGGTACACGCCCCCAAAGGGTGGGCGGCAGCATTTTGGAGCCCTGCTTCTCGGCCTGTACGACGGACCAAAGCTCAGGTATGTCGGCAAGGTCGGCACCGGCTTCACCCAGGAGACGCTTGAGATGCTTTCTCGGAAGCTTGAGCGGCTGCGCACGCCCAAGTCCCCGTTCGATCCGCCGCCGCCGATCCGCGACGCCACGTGGTTGCGGCCGAAGCTCGTGGCGCAGCTCGTGTACGCCGAGTGGACCGCGGACGGCAAGCTGCGTCAGCCGGCATTCCTCGGACTGCGCACCGACAAGGACCCCTCGGAATGCACGTGGCGCACACGTGAGCGCTGATCCGGTGAAGATCGCGGGCGTCGCGATCAGCAACCCGGACAAGGTGTGGTGGCCCGACGAGGGGATCACCAAGGCGGACATCGCGCGCTTCTACGACGGGATGTGGTCGCACCTCGCGCCGTGGGTGCGGGATCGGCCGCTCACCGCGGAGCGCTGCCCCGACGGTCTCTCAGGCAGCTGCTTCTACCAAAAGGATTTTCCTCCGGACAAGCCGCCGCCGGGCCCTCGCCTCGTGCTCCGCGCGACCAGCACCGGCAAAGATGTGCGGTATGTCGTCGGCGGATCTCGTTCGACGCTTATCAGCATGGTCAATCTCGGGTGCATCGCGATCCACGTGATGACCTCACGTGCGAAGCGGATCCGCGAGGTCGACTGGCTCGCGTTCGATATGGACCCCCCCGAGTCTTTCGCCGACGCCGCGCGTGCCGCGCTCGCGCTGCGGAAGGTGCTCGACGAAGCGCGGGTCGTCTCCTATCCGAAGACCTCGGGCAGCAAAGGCCTCCACGTGTTTGCGCCGCTCCGGACGGGCATCTCGCAGCAGGACGCCACGGCTGTGGCGGTCGCGCTCGGCGAAGAGTTGGCGCGGCGCGAGCCGAAGCTCGTGACCATCGAATTCTCCAAAGCAAAACGAGGCGGGCGAGTCTTCGCCGACGCCATGCGCAACGCGTACGGCCAGACGATCGTCCCGCCGTACAGCGTGCGACGAAGACCGCGCGCCCCGGTCTCGACGCCGCTCGCGTGGGACGAGGTCTCGCCGCGACTGGATCCCGCAGCATTCAACGTGGGTACGTTCGACAAACGTATGGCTCGTGACGATCCCTGGTCCGACTTCTGGCGGCGCCGTCAGACCCTTCCGAAGACTCTGCCCGCATGACACGCGCCGAGCAGGTCGCGCGAGAGCGCCATCCGGTAACGTGATGGGGCGGCAGACCATCGGGCCGGTGCTCACGGCGCTTGGGTGGATCGTGACCATCGCGATGTTCGCGGCGCTCATCGGCCTGGCGCTCACTTCACTCGGGTCGTAAGCCGTACCTCGCGACGGACTCGCGGGGGTAGCACCACTTGCGCCGATGGCTCAGGCTTTAGCGCATGCGCTCCCGGGTCGCGCGCCTGATCGTGCGCGGTCTCTTCGCCGCGGTTTTCCGCGTGCGCCACTACGGATCGCTGCCCGCGCGCGGCCCGCTGCTCGTCGTAGCCAACCATCAAGGCTGGGCGGACGGCTTTCTCCTCGCAGCCTCATTCCCGCTGCGAGCGGAGGTGCGGCTTCTCGCCGATCGCGAAGGAACCACAAAGGTCTGGTGGTGGCGCGCGGTCCTGCGGGCGGTGGGAATGGTCATCATGATCGAGCGGACTTCGAAGTCGGCAGACCGTGCGGCGATCGCGGCGACACTCGCGGCGCTCGACCGCGGTCAAGTCGTCGTCGTGTTCGCGGAGGGTCGAGTCTCGCGGGTGGAATCGTCGCTGGGGCCATTCGCCCGCGGGGTTGGGTATCTTGCCCTGCGCTCAGGGGCACCGATCGTCCCGGTATGGCTGAGCGGGACCGCGGAGCTTTACCTGCGAAAAGAGCTCGCCACGATCGCGGGTCAAGCGCGCACGGTGCCGCGCGGCGTGCCCACGAAAGAAGCGACCCAGACACTCGCGCGTGCCCTGCACGACGACCTCGCCGCCCTCGAGCCATCCGAGCGCGCCCCGGAGCCGGCGCACAAGCGCATGCGCTGGCTCACGAATCTCTTCTAGACGCGGATCTCCCTGAGGAGCGACTTCTCGTCCAGCACGCGAACATTTCGGCGTTCGACGTTGATGAGACCGCGTCGCTCGAAATCCGCGAGGAGCTTGTTCACCGTCATCCGCGTAGAGCCGATCGCAGCCGCAAGGTCGTCCTGTGTCAGCGGCAGCCCGCGACCGAGACGTGCGACCTCGACCAGGTACTTGGCGAGACGGCTGGTGACGTCGAGGAAGGCGAAGTCCTCGACCTGACCTTCCAGTTTGCGGATGCTGCGCGAGAGTCGCTCGAACATGTGCTTGCGAGTTTCCTCGTTGCGCTTGAGCACCGATAGCGATCCGTCCCGATCGATCTGGAAGACGCTCGTCGGGATCACGCAGACGGCCGTACCGTCACGCGGCACCTTGTCTTCGAAGATGACGAGCTCCCCGAAGAACTCACCGCGCGAGTGCAGCGAAATAAGGAGCTCACGGCCGTTCTCATCTAGAAGCAACACCTTGACCAGCCCCTCGAAAACGACGAACCAATGCGCCGCCGGGTCGCCCTGGTGATAGACGACCTCGTCCTGCTTGAACTTGCGGAGCGTCATGTGGCTCGCGAGATCCTGGCGATCGGCCTCAGACAAGATGTGTATCGGAAGCACGTCGGCCAGGGTGCCCGCCATCTTGCGAAGCTCTTCGACCTTCACGGACGAGAGAGTCTAAGGAGACCTAGCAGCCATACGCTCGCGCGGCGTCTGGCCCCGCACGAATGGTGAGACAGGCGCACAAACTTCATCCGAACGTACTGATCGCTCACTGGTACGACCGTTCCCGCGAGATCCCTCGCTCGCTTGCTTGACTCGACCCAGGTGCCCCCGAAGACTTGTTGTTAGCAAACCGTTACACGCGTTGAGGAAGGGAAAGAGCTCTGAAATTAGCCACGCTTGCGGCTGTCTTCTGGTACATGGCCACCATGGTCACCGCCTTCCCGACGGAGGTCGCTCCCTACGGGTCGGCGGCGGCGGGCGGCCAGTTCCGGGCGTTCTGGGCGGACGCGTTCGGCGAAGGTATCAACGACCAAGCGCAGATCGACGCGCTCGTGGCGGCCACCAAGGCGGTCCATGCGAACGCGATCGTCGCGCAGGTCGTGCGGCGAGGCGATTGCTTCTGCCTCCGGTCGGGCCTGCCCGTGAACGAGTCGATCGCGCCCGGGTTCGACCCCCTGCAGGCGCTCATCAACACGGCGCACGGGCAGGGTGTCGAGGTCCACGCCTGGGTCATCGCGAACGCGATGTGGAACAGCACGACGTCGCCAAAGGACCAGAGTCACATCTTCAACCTGCATGGACCCGCTGCGTCGGGACGCGATAACTGGATCATGACGCGCTCGGACGGTCTCTCGAAGCTCTCCGACGACTGGATGCTCGATCCCGGTCACCCTGACGCTGCCGCGTGGGTGGCGAACGCGGCGACCAGCATCGTACGCAACTACGAAGTCGATGGAATCAACCTCGACCGCATCCGATATCCCGACGGCAACCTCGGCTCGCTCGTGCCGTCGTGGGGATACAACGCCACGGCGGTCGCGCGCTTCCGCGCGGAGACCGGGCGGACCGGCACTCCAGCGAACACGGATCCCCAGTGGACCCAGTGGCGTCGAGATCAGGTGACGGCGATCGTGCGGAGGGTCTACCTCGAGTCGACCGCGCTGCGACCGCGCATCCGCGTTTCCGTGGACACGATCACATACGGATACGGGCCGCAGACCACCGGCAGCTGGGAGAACACGCGCGCGTACGCCGAGCAGCTGCAGGACTGGCGCGGATGGCTTCGCGAAGGGATCGTCGACACGGCCATGCTCATGAACTACAAGCGCGACGCCCTCGCGAGCCAGCACCAGATGTACGACGAGTGGAACGAATTCGCAAAGGACAACCAATACCGCCGCTCGGTGGCGATCGGATCGGCGCTCTACTTGAACGACATCGCGTCGAGCGTGAGCCAGGTCCGTCGCGCGCTCGCTCCGACCGTGGCAGGGAACAGCGCGATCGGCTGGGTCGGCTACTCGTACCGCACGCCGGATGCGATGACCGACGCGGGAACCCGGAGCGGCGCAACCGGCCGCGCCGAGCTCATCAAAGCGTTGACCGAACCGTCGCAATACGACACCGTGGCCCCGCCGGTATTCGCTGACGCGCCAACGGTGCCCGCGATGACGTGGAAGACCCAGCCCATCTTCGGCCACCTGCGTGGGACCGGCGTCGCCACCGATGGCACCCCGCTCACGGGCACCGTGCTGCACCTGGTCGACCCGAGCTCGGGGATCGTGATGCGCACGGCGACGACGGATGGGACGGGATGGTTCGGTTTCGTCGACCTTCCGGTCAGCACCTATCGCGTGACGACCGATTCACCGCGAGTCACCGGTGGCGTCCTTGGGCAGGCGACGGTCCTCGCTGGGCGCGTGAGTCTTCTTGGTGCTTCGACGCCCAGTCCCACACCAACGCCGAGCCCTTCGCCTTCCCCGACGACCTGCCAACGCACTGACGGTCCGGGCATCGCCGCTCCCGCGAAGGTCGCTTCGGGCATCGCTGGCTTCCACGCGTCCTGGTACGGCCAGAGCGGGTATTCAACGCTCTGCCCGGGCCAGACGGCGACGGCGGTGGTCGCCTACTACAACAGCGGCACCCGCGGTTGGCTCGCGGGTGCAATGGGCCAGGTCGCGTACCTCGGAACGTGGAATCCGGAGCCCGGCCAGGACCGAGCCTCAGCGCTCGGCGGCGACGGCCAAGCCGGGTCGCCGATCACGGGATGGCCTCGCTTCAACCGGGTCGCCGTCCAACCCTCCCAGTGGGTCGGGCCGAATCAGGTCGCTTGGTTCCAGTTCACGATCGTGGCTCCCTCGGCCCCGGGGACGTATCGCCTCGCGATCCGACCGTTGGTCGAGGGCGCGCAGTGGATGGAGGACTTCGGCGTCTTCTGGATCGTGACGGTGCGCGCGGCCTAGAGCCTTACCGCACCGCGACCGTCGTGATCTGCGCGGTCTCGCCGCCGTACGAGAAGAGCAGCTGGTACACGCCCGGCACGACGTTCGTCGGAACCTGGAGCAGGATGCGACCGTTCCCATCGAGACTTCCGTTCCCGGCGCGTCGGTTCGCGGCTGAGTTGGGGTCGTTCAGGAAAATACCGAAGGCGCCGGCGGCAGCCCTGCCGTTCGCGAGGACGACCGAGAAGGACGCCGGAAGGGTCGCGTTCCGGACGGCGGTGACCGGGCCCGTGTAGGTCACGACCGAGCCGTTCTTGAGCGTGAACGATGGTCCAACGGGACGAGGACGCGGTGTCGCCGGGACCGGAGTCGCCGGCGCCTCGGTCGGATTCGGCGTTAGTTCCGCGGTGGGCGCCGCCGTCGGCGCGGTCGAGGAGCCCGGGGTGGGGCTTGCCGCGATCGGGCCGGAAGGCGCGGGCGTCGCGGTCGGGTTCATGAGCCCTGGCGCAGCGACGGCGACACCGCCGACGAGCGCGATCAGCACCACAAGGGCGAGGAGGACTGGGAGAGGGTTCCGCCTCTTCGTGCTCTTTGTTTGGCGGACGATCGCCGTGTCCGGAACGCGGTAAGCACCCCGCCACTGTGTGGCGAGCTGACGGCCCATCGGGCCAAGGACCGTTTGGATCCACTCGTTCTCGTCGGCGTCCAAGAACCACGTTTGGATCGCGTGGACATCATGCGGAGCCGGCGGCGGTTTGGCCGCGCCCCCGCGTTCCTGGACCCACATCTGCTCGACGGGATTCCAGGTGAAGACAGGAGCTTCCTGGCGACCCACCACATCCATCACCGCTAGGTTAACGGGCATGCTGGCGAGGTTGACCCGCTCGTGGGTGACGGTGGGCACGCAATCCGTGGGCGGCGGTACTAGTACTTTGCTACTGATTCGACGCCTCGCCGTCGAACGCGAGCGATGGATGAGCGCGCGCGAGTTTGGAGAGGCGTGGGCGCTCTCGCAGCTCTCTCCCGGTATCCACCTCGTAGCGCTCGCCGGGCTTGTAGGGCGCCGGGCAGCCGGATGGCGCGGCGTCGTCGCCGCGGTCGGCGGAATGATGATTCCCGCCGCCGCCATCACGGTCGCGCTCACGGCAGCGTACGGACTGATCGCTGCGTCACCCGCCGCGCGCGCCGCGCTTGCCGGCATCGCGCCCGTGACCGCGGGAATGACGATCGCAACGGCCGGCCTCCTGATACGCGCGTCGGCGCGACACGGCCGCGCGCATCTCGCGGTAGACATCGCAGTGGCGCTCGCCTCCGTCGTCGCGGCCGTGTTCGTTGGCGTGCCAACGCTGGCCGTGATCGGAGCCGGGGCGGCGATCGGGGCGCTCGCCCTCGGCCGAGAGCGGCCGACATCGCGCGAAAGCTCCGTCGGCTAAGGATGGACGCCCTCGCGCTTCTCGGCGTGTTTCTCAAAGCGTCTGCCCTGTCGCTCGGCGGACTCTCTTCATTGCCTCAACTGCGCGCCGATCTCGTCGCGCCAGCCATCGCCACTGACGAGCAGGTCGTGCAGGCGATCGCGATCGGAAAGATCTCGACAGGTCCGACCGGCCTCTACATCGTGAGCCTCGGTTACCTCGTCGGAGGTCTTGTCGGCGCAACCATGGCGCTCATCGCAGCAACGCTTCCGCCGCTCGTCATCGTGCCGATCACCGCCGTCGCGCGGCGCTGGCTGCTCGCGACGCCCGTTGCGGGATTGGTGAGGGGTGTTGCGCTGGCCACGGCGGGACTACTTGTAGCCACCGGGATCGGAATCATTACGGCGACGGGAACGCCTTCGTTATGGCAACTCGCATTGGCCGCGATCGCGATAGTTCTCACATACCGAGGGACGCTACATCCCGCATTGGTGATCGCGATCGGCGCCGCGGTGGGGCTGGGGCTCGGTCGCTGACAACGCCTCGCCGACGCGCTACCCCTCTTCTGGTGCCACCGCGGCGACGATCGCGAGATCCTGCGGTCGCACTTTGGAAGGGTCGAACTTACGGAGGTTCGCGGTCATGCGAGTCAGCAGCTCGGCCATCGTCATCGGCGGCTGCTCGCCCTTCTTGGAAGGGATCCACCGGACGGGGTTGCAGCGCGCGACGATGACCGCCCTCAAATAAGGGCTCTTCATGCCGCGCTCTTGGAGCGTCTTCACGTGGACCGCCACGCGGTCGTCGATGTCCATGATGCGCACGGCCCACTGCTCGCGCTGCCGCAGTGCCGCCGGCAGCGACGTGTCCATAAAGCGATCGACTCGCCGCAGCATCGAGTTGTAGGACGACCCGGCGAATCGGTCGCGCTTCTCGTAGGCGGCGCCAAGGGTCAGGAAGGCGGGGGACTCGAAGCTCGTCGCGTGCTCCGACTCCTTCGAGCGGGGCGCCTCCTTCGCGAGCTGGCGCGCCATCCGGATGACCTCGAGCGCTCGATCGCGCAGGTTGTGCGCCTTCTCGGTGTTGAGCGCGAGGATCCGGTAGGCGAGCGCTGGATCGTCGGTCAAGAGCGCGGTGATCGAGCGCAGCCCGAGCTGCTTCGCGGCTGCCAGACGATGACGTCCGTTGGGGGACCAGAAGCCGTCCGCAGTCGGGATCGCGATAACCGGGTCGAGGAACAGGCCTGATGCGCCGATCGCGATCGCGAGGCGATCCGCGTGGGTCTTCGAGAGATCGCGCTGGAAGGGCGTGGCCTCGACGCTCCCGATGGGGAGGGACGCGAGCACGAGGGGCAGGCCGGCGTAGGGATCGCGATAGGCCGCGAGCACCGACCCCTTCGCCTTCTCTACGCGCTCGGTGAGCGCCACGATGTGCTCGTCGCCGCGATCGAGCGCGGAGTCGCGCGCTTCGGGGCCGCGCGGCTCGGCCGGACCGCGCTTGCGCCTCGTCGTTCTGCGCGTGGTGGTCTTCGTTGTGGCCGTCTTCTTGGCGGGACTCATGACTCCCCTCCTGCTTGTGCGACCTCTGGGATCTGCCGGCGCGGCGCCAGCGCAGTGAAGTGTCGCAGGCGATCGGCCCGCGCGGCCACCGCCGCGACCACGCCGCCGACGACGACTCGACCGATGGTCGCCGCACCCGGCGAACCGCTCAGTGTTGGCGGAATTGGCGGATGTGCCGGCCGCCGGACTTACCGGGCGCACCCTTGGGGATGATGCTGATCGAGCCATCGCGCTCGAGATACGCGGACTCCACCCCGGCGATGTCCTCGATGCCGTGCTCGCGCGCGGCCATCATCAGCTCGTCGAGCTCCACGTTCTCGCGCTCGAGGTTCGCTTTGATCGGCTTCCCTTCCTTTACGAGCGGCGTGGGTTGGCTCTCGAAGAGGTGCTCCAGGAACGGGACACGGTGGCCGACTCGCGCGAACGCGGTATTCACCGCGACGAGCGTCGTCGCCGCGATGATCCCGCCGATGAGCGAGTTATCGCCACCGGTCATCGCGTTCTGCACGGCATTGGCGATCACGAGGATGACGACGAGATCGACCGGGCTCATCTGCCCCAGCTCGCGCTTCCCCGCGACCCGCAGCAGGAACAGCACGACCACGTACACGACGGCGGTGCGAAGGATGATCTCCCACCAGGGGGTCGTCAGGCCGAACACCTGCTCAGGATGACAAAACTTGGCGCGCAAAGCGCGCCGGGGAGTCCCCCACGAGTGCCAAAGCTGCGTCGAGGTCGACGGCGACGCCCTGGCGACGGAAATACGCTGCGGTCCGCTCGACGTCGCGCCTCAGAAGGTCGCGCGCGGCCGGATGCGTGACCGCGTCGACCGCCTGCGAAAAATCGATGATCACAGGGCGCTCGTGCCACCAGAGAACGTTGAAGGCCGAGAGGTCGCCGTGCACGAGCTCGGCGTCCAGGATCCGCTGGATCTCGCGCTGCAGCTCCCGCCATACTCGCCGCGCGGTCACGAGGTCCAGGTCGACGTCGGCCAGCCTCGGGGCCGCGCGATCGCCGTCGCCGATGAACGCCATGCGGTAGCCATTCTCGATCCGCTCGACGGGTGGAGGCACCGTCACCCCGGCGCCGAACAGCCGCCCGAGCGTGGCCCACTTGTGCGCCATCCACGTCCACTGGAGAAACTCCTGGCCGAAGCGCGTGCGCTTCTTCATCGCACGATCTTCGTGGCGCGTCCCTTCGCCCCACACGCCGACGTAGAGATAGTCATTGCGAAAGCCCCGGTGGAGCCTCGCTTCTCGGCCATCAGGCACGTGCGGGTAGGACCGCACCGGGAGACGAGATACACCTCGCTCTCCTTGCCCGCCTTGAGCACGCCTAGGTCCCGATCTTCGTACGGCGCGTCGGCAAGCCAGTCGCTTGGGAACAATACGCGCACGCGTCCTCCGTGGTGGAGGCACGTCGATGGGTGCGGCCGTCGCGCGCGGCGCTATAGAGTGCCCGGCGCTCCGCTGATATGGAGGCCGGCGGCGTCGCGCGCGATTCGAACGCTCATCTAACGGCCTCCTGATGTTTGTCGACCGATGGTCGCGTGCGAAGAGTAGAGCGGCCGACCGTGTGCATCAAGGTCCTATGTTCACGACGATTTGTTTCTGATAAATGCTCCTGAGTGGAGTCGAAGGAAGAGCGAAGAAAGCGCCAGGCGCGCGAGGCGACGCGTCGGTGGAGAAAGCGGAATCCGGAATACGCGGAACGTGCCCGCGAGCGACGAGAGCGCTGGTACCAAGACAACAGGCCGAAATCTTGGCCAAGGGCAACTCAAGACGGCGCGATCAGTACGCCCTGAATCCGGAACCGACTCGGGCGAGGAATCGAGCCTGGTATCAGCAGAACAAGGATCAGCGCCATGACTACTACCTCAGACGAAAGGCGGCCGAGCCTGCCGACAGCCGACGTCAGCGTGAGCGAGAGCTGACCCGACGTCGGTATCTCAGCGATCCGGCCGCTTGGCTCGCACGTCAAAAAGAATGGCGGCAGCGCAACCCAGACAAGGCGCATGCATACGTCCGGGCGAGTAAGAGCAAACGTCGTCGGGCCGCTGGAAACGGAAGCTTTACGAGCGCGGAGTGGCTTGCGCTATTGGCATGTCACGGGGGCCGTTGCGCTTTCTGCGGAAAGCGCCGAGCGAATTGAGATTGACCATCGCGTACCACTCGCTCGCGGTGGTTCGAACCTCATAGAGAATATCTTGCCAGCGTGCCGAAGGTGCAACCGGCGAAAGCACTTGATGACCGAAGAAGAGTTCCGAGGCTTCCTTCAACGCGAACGGGCTCAGGGTCTGGGCGTTGGCCTCGGTGGAAATGCCGGAACTACCAGATCCTGACCGAAGATCTTCGAACGCGGCGCGTCAGCCAGGAACTTCATGACGCCGTCCGCTATCGAGTTGGCGACCACGTCGGCGCGGTCGAGCATGAGCGCGCGGTCGTCGTCGTTCGAAACGTAGCCCATCTCGAGGATCACGGCAGGCGTGTGTGCCGCGACCGCGTGCTGAAATCGGCTCCAGTTAAAAGCGAAATAGCCTGTCATGTTCCTCGAGACATGCGTCGGGTCGTAATCAAGCCCGGTCGCTGCACCAAACGAATCCTTGATGTCTTTGAGCAGCACGTCCTCGTATGGGCCACGTCGCGCACCGTGCGCCATCTTGAATCCGCTGTTCACTCCAACACCGTCGCTGTCCGCGTGCAGCGCGACGAACGCGTCCGCGACGTAGCCGACCGGAATGGTCGTCGGCAAGATGTCGACCGCGATGCCCTTTGAGTTGAGGATGACGCTGATGCGCTTCGCCACGTCCAGATTGATCTCGATCTCGGTGATGCCTTCCCACTCGGCGCCGGTCTGCGGGATCAGACGCCGCAGCTCATCCGGAGCCTCGTCGCTCTTCCAATGGCCTGCCTGGATAGCGACGCGCCGTGGTCCCGTCGGCACATTCTTGGGAATAGGAATGCGAAGGGTACCGGTGGCGTTCGGACCCGCCGTCGGTCCCGGCGTCTGCACGATCACCCCGCCTGGCGGCGCAGCTGCGGACCACGGGTCGTTCGGGTCATCCGGATCTGAGCCGATCTGCCCGATGGGTGCTCCGGCTGGTACGTAGTTGGGGTCGGCGGCCAGTCCGAGGACTGGACCGACCTTGAATGCGCCGAGTTGAAGCCCCGTCATCGCGGTGTTCACGACGAGAATGACCGCGGCGCCGATTGCCGCGACCGCGATGGCCGCGGCGAGAACGCGCCTCAGGGTGCGGGCCTCACCCGAAGCATTCTCAGGCCACGACGACCTCTCCGACCCACTTGATCCATAAGAATCCGCGAAGACTCGGGACTACGAGACGAAGGGGATACCCGTGCCCTGCCGACAGCGGCTCTCCACCGACGTGCGTTGCCAGCATCGCCTGTTCGGCCTCCGAGCGGTCGAACGTCCAGCGATGACCGGTGACCGAGATCACCTCGACGCGTGTCGCGTCTTCGCTCATCCCGCTCTGCGAAAGCACATCGATAAGCGAAACGCCCGACCAGACCTGCTCGCTCCACCAGCCCCCGGTGCAATCGAGCACGACCGATGCGTCCCGGCGCGGTAGCGCGGCGATCTCCCGGTAGGACAGGGAGACAGGCCGGGCCACAGCTCCGGCGACGCGAAGGCGCCACACATCGACATCGATCGCCGGCACGCTATCGAGGCTCCAGATGGTCGTCGGGAAGGCATTGCCGGTGAACGAACCGGCGTGGCGAGATCCAGTCACGCGTTTGGCGAGGGTCACCCGATCGAGGGCGACGCTCACCACGAACGACGCGACGAGCAGACCGACCCCACCTAGCACGGCCCGCCGGCCGGCGAGCGTCACGAGCGCGGGACGAGACTCACCGCGCGTGAGCGCGTGAGCGACGACGACCGTACCGAGCGCGAGCCCGGCGATGACGTGGAGGTTTAGAGCCGAATACGCGAAGGGCCGATCGAACGAGACGAGCCCCATGGTCCACGCGAGGCCGAGCCCCGCGGCCGCGGCGGTCAAGATCGCTGTCAGAGCTCCGATCCACACGCCACGCCCGCGAAACCCGCGACGGCGGAGCGAGCGCCGCGCAATTCCGTACTTCCACGCGAGCGCGAGGACGAGGGCGACACCCGCGACACGGTGCGCCACGTACAGAGTCCCGGCTGCGGTCTCTGGGAGGAGCCATGCGACGATCCCTGACGCGAGGAGAGTTGCGATCGCCGCAAGCAACGCGAGGTTCGTGAGCCGTCTTGGCATCCTCGCGATGCTAATCCGTGGCCGCTGCCAGACTTGGCCCCGTGGCCGAACGTGATCTTCTCGTCTTGAGCGACGAACCCCTCAACGCTGAGACCAAGCTCGACCTCCAACGCGGAACGATCGTGCCGGCGGGCCGCCACTACGTGCGGACACACTTCGCGATCCCGCCGGGTCCCCGCCAAATCCTGATCGACGGAAAGTCCGTCGCCCTCGATGAGATCCGCGCACGGCCCGGGCGCACCTTGACGGTCACCCTCGAGTGTGCCGGCAACGGCCGCAGGTTCCTGGACCCGCCGGCATCTGGCGAGCAATGGAGTCTTGGCGCGGTGGGAACCGCGGAGTGGACAGGCGCCCCGCTCCGCGACCTGCTTGACCTCTCGACGCTTCGGTCAGCCGTGGAGGTCTTGTTCCGCGGCGCGGACGAAGGCGTGCCGAAGGATCTTGGAAAGCGCATTGCCTACGAGCGGTCGCTCCCGATCGCGATCGCGGCCGGCGACGACGTCCTCGTGGCCTACGCCATGAATGGGCAGCCGATCCCACGCGAACACGGCGGACCGCTCCGTCTCATTGTTCCGTCGTGGTACGGGATGGCCTCGGTGAAGTGGCTTTCCGAGATCACGCTGCTGGAGCGAGCGTTCGACGGATTTTTCCAGAAGGACCGCTATGTGATCGAGGGTCGTCCCCTGAGCAGGATCGAGCCACGCGCCGTGATCACCTCGCCGTCACAGGGCGCGGATGTCGACGGCCGGTCGCTCGAGGTCCGAGGCTACGCCTGGTCGGGCCGCGCGCCGCTCGAACGAGTCGAGCTTACCGAGGGCGAAAACGTACTCGCCAGGACGACGTTCTCGGCGGACCAGGCGTACGCGTGGCAGGAGTTTTCGCTCCGGGTGTTGCTCGAACCCGGCGATCACGTCCTCGTCACTCGTGCCACCGACCGTGAAGGCAATACGCAACCGCTCTCACCCCGATGGAACGCGCTTGGTTATGCCAATAACGCGCCACTGCCGACGCGGATCCGGGTGCGGAGCTAGGCGGCTTTGCCTTCGAGACGGTCCGCGACCTCATCCAGAAGGACGCCGATCCGCGCCGCGACGTCGGGAAGGAGCGCCTGCGCCCCGACGATGTTCGACTCGGCGCCGGAGTGGGGATTCACTCGGCCATCGTCGATTCCGTCCTGCACCCGTCCGTTGACGCGGTCGTAGACCGGCTGCGACGCCGTGTTGCGGCCGTCGAACCACGCGCGGGCTTGATCGCGCCAGCGCGCGTACGCGGCCTCGCCAGTCGCCTGGTAGAGGCGGTCCATCGCGTAGACCGCCGCAGCCACGCCATACGGCTGGACGGTTCGCTCCGGGAACGCCCGCTCGATCTGCGGCGCAAGGAGCGCGTGTGCGCTTTGGCGCGCGAGATCGAGGAGATCGGGACGATCGAGGAGCGGCGCGGCCTCCGCGAGGACGCCCTCGTGTACGTGACCCCATAGGTGGGGCGTGGGCTCCCCGGGAGAGTTCAGCAGAACGTCGCCCTCGCGGCAGTCAGCGATCTCGCCGCACCACCTCTCGAGCGTCTCGCGAAGGACCGGCGTGAGGCCGACACGCGTGAGGTCTAGCGCCGCCAATATCTGAATGGTGCGCACGTCCGGAGGTGCGGGGTTCTCTGTCGCGAAGGCGAAACCGCGTGCGAGCGGGCCTACGACGCGCGGATCCCGAAGGACCAGGTGCGCCTTGGCCAGGGCGCGCACCGCGCGAGCCTGCCAGAACGTGCCACCCGCGTATGAGGTCGGCCCGTCAGTGTTGATGGCGCCGTCCCAGTTCCGGATGAAATTGTGGAATCGGCCGTCCTCTCGCTGCATGTAGAGGACGAAGTCGACGAGGCCGCTCGCCCACTCTCCGAGACGGCGATCGCCGGTATCGCGGTAGAGATCGAGAAGGAGCACGACGGCGCGGGCCGCGTCGTCGACGCACGCGACCCCTTCGAATCCCCGGTCACGCGCCGCAAGAGCCATGTCTTCGTCGTTTGCGTACACGCTCAGCGCGACCGCATGCCGACCTGCCGCCGGAACACGCCGAGTGAGCCGCGCGAGCTGCCTGATCATCGCGGCCAGGGCTCGAGGCTCGCGATGATCTCCCTCACGGAGAAGTCGGCCGCCGCGATGCACGAGTCCGCAGCACCGTAGTACATGCGGATTCGGTCATCATCCAGAGGGACGACACCGCAAGAGAAGATCGTGTCGTTGAAGAGCCCAAGCCTTTCGTAGGTCGCGCCGGGAGCGAGGATCGGGGCAGGCGAACGGGCGAGCACCTTCCGCGGATCGTCCGCGTCGAGCAGCACGGCCCCCATCGCGTAGCGGTGACTCCGGTTCACCCCGTGGTAAAGCTCGAGCCAGCCTTCGCGGGTCCTGAACGGCACGGCCGAAGCGCCGGTGCGCAGCTCGTCCCAGTGATCCCACCGCGGCAGGCAAAGGGTCTCGTGACCCCCCCACTCCGTGAGCTCGTCGGAGAAAGCGATCCAGATGCCGAAGATCCGGCTGAAGGACTGTGGCATGGGACGCGTCAGCGCGACGTACTTTCCGTGGATCCGCTCCGGAAAGATGACGACGTCCTTGTGGTCGGGAAGAAAGATGACACCGCGGCGCTCGTACGAGGTGAAGTCGCGGGTCGTCGCGAGGCTCGTCGTGATGCCCCACCGCGAGACCGACACGTAGGTGATGTGGAAGGTGCCGTCGATGAGCGTGATGCGCGGATCCTCGACGCCGTACTCCTCGATGTCGAGGTCCGGCGCGATGGCCGGCGTGTCGTCGATCGTGAAAGCGATCCCATCGCGGCTGCGGGCCAGGCGAAGGTGACTCATCTGGGCTAGGTAGTCGGTGTACCCCTCGTTGGTCACGCTGAGCACGCCGGTGCTGTTCCGGTACCGGATGGACCTCGGGTCTCGCAGGTCCAGACCCGGAAGGTTCTTCGGGACATACGCCACGACCACGCGTGGCTTCCCGCCGCTCGTATCGAGGAAGCACATGCCGATGACGTCGTGTTTGGTGTACCCCTTCGGCAGAGGACGCAGGACTGGATGCGGCCCATCGAGGTCGAGCGTCATCGCGTCCGGCGGTGGGTCGATATCGCTGCGCGGTCGCTCCGCGATCCGCAGCAACAGGATGATCTCGCCATTCAGCTGAGCAGTGGCGGCGTTGAAGACCGAGACGACCTCGAGCTCGGGGAGTGACGGCTTCACGTCGCGCGCGGTGATTAGCGGGTTCTGTTCGAGTCGGTGACCGAGCCCGGTCGTGCGATCTACGCGGATCGTCGTCATGCGGTGTGAACGGGACTCTCGGTTTCTACCGGTTCCTCAGGGGGGCTTGTGGGCCGCTCCTCCAAAAGCTCGCGGGTGAGCGCGAGGACGCGCCGGCCGACGTTCGGCCAGGCCATTTCCTTCCCGTAGTCGTACGCCCGTCGTTCGAGCTCGGCCTTGAGCACGCCATCGTCGAGAATCGCGAGCACCGCGCGCGCGAGGCCATCGGCGTCGCGCACATCAACAAGAAGGCCTCGCCCGTCGGCGAGAGCCTCGGCGGCGTGCAGGTAACGCGTCGAGACGATCGCCTTGCCGGCGCCGAGCGCGTACGCAAGGGTGCCGCTCGTGATCTGGTTGAGGTCGAGATACGGCGTCACGTAGACATCGGTCGCCAGGAGATAATCCACGATCTCTCGCTGCGTCAAGTACTGATTCACGAACCGCACGTGATCGGACATCCCCGAGCTCTCGATCTTGCTGACGAGCTCGTTGCGGTACTGCTCGCCGGCCTTCTTGAGAAGCTCGGGATGAGTCTGCCCGACGATCAGGTAGAGCGCGTTCGGATGGCGCCCGACGATCTCGGGCATCGCCGCGATCATGTACTCGAGGCCCTTGCGGGGATCGACGAGGCCGAACGTCGACAGGATCGTGCGGGCGTCCACCCCGAGCTGTCGCTTCAGTCGGTGCCGCCCACGCGGAACGATCGCCGGCATCCCGTGTTGGATCACGACAGGGGGCTGCGAGATGCCGTACACGTCGGCGAGCAGCCGCGCAGCGGTCTCGGCCATTACGACGACTCTCGTGCTTCGCTCGGCGATGCGGCGCACCACGTCGCGAATCTGCGGCTCCGGGTTGGGAAGCACGGTGTGGAGCGTCGTGATGACCGGCTTGTTGAGGACCTCAAGAAAGGGCGCGCAGTGATCGTCGTACACCCCGTCGCGCCAGACGCCGTACAACCCGAACTCGTGCTGCAGGTTCACCACGTCGACCGAGGATTCGTTGATCGCTCGGGCCGCGGTCCGGTAGCTCTCGCGGTCGCCCTGCTTGATGCGCCAGCGGACGTCCGGACCGTACGGGCGCGCGGTGTTCGGCTCGTCGATCGCGGCAGCGACACAACGGACCGCTGGGTCGGCCGCTTTTACAGCCGCCACCAAGTCGGCGGTGAAGGTCGCGATTCCGCAGCGTCGCGGTACCGCGGAGGCCACAAAGGCGATGCGCATCAGACCATTCTGCGGTGACAGCGCTTCCTTGCTCGGCAAAGCCTTGCTTAGGGGAAGGTGAAGGACGCCCGGGTGGATCGGCCACATCTGTTGGTCGAGCAGGAAATGTGCCTTCGTCGGTCTATTTCTCGTGCGATATCGGCAGGTCGGCTGTGCGCCACGCGGTGAAGCCGCCGCGAACGTTGGCGACATCACGCCCGATTACCTGGAGGATGCTTGAAGCGAGGCTCGAGCGGATCCCGCTGGCGCAGTACGCGACGACAGGACGATCGAGCGGGAGCTCGTGCGCGCGTTCGCGAACCTCCTCGTACGGGATGTGGACCGCACCGGGCGCGTGGCCGGCGTCCCACTCTGACCGTTCGCGCACGTCGAGCAGGAGGGCGCCTTCGCCTGCACGCGCGGCCGCCGCTCGAGGGTCGAGCTGCTCGATCCGCATCGTCTTCTCCCCCGGGGCGGGATCGGGTGACGCGTACCCGCGCACCTCGTCGTACCCGATGACCGCGAGCTGCTCGCGAAGGCGCTCCGCTTGTTCGGCGTCGGCGGTAAGGATGACGATCGGCGAGCCGAACGGGACGGTCGCCCCGACCCGCACGGCAAAGGAATCGTTGCCGACGACGTTGAGCGCATCCGGCCGATGGCTTGCCCCGAAGATATGCGGCGGTCGTGGGTCGATGCGGACGGCGTCGCGAGAGACATCGCGGAGGAACGCCAGCGGCGCGCGAGAGGCGATCGGTGCGCCGCGCGCGTTCAGCGCGCGGACGTGCGGGTAATACGCCGGCGCGACCGGTAATCCTCTGGCAATCGAATCGCGAAATGCCTCGAAGCCACCCGAGGCCGACCGCGCGACGTGGTTGTGGCGCCGTTCGAACCCGAGCGTCGTCCAGCGAGAGCCCGCGACCTCGGAGCTGCAGGCGCTGCCCCCGCCGTGCGTTGGAAATACCGCGACGTAGTCGGCGAGCGTGAGCACCCGGTCGCGGAGCGTGTCGTAGGCCGATCGCGCGAGCGCCTCTTCGAGCGTCGGCCCGAGCAGGTCGACCCGCGCGATCTGGCCGACGAGAAGCGCGCCGCCGGAGAAGAGGTACTGCGGATCGTCGGAACGACGGAGATCCGCGACGAGATAGGACACATGCTCGGGGGTGTGCCCCGGCGTCGCGACGCACCGGATGGCCAGCTCGCCAACGTTGACGACATCGCCGTCAGCGTGTGAGGAATACGGGTACCCAAGCTCGGCCTCTTTCCCGGCGTGGACAGTGATCGGCCGGAGCTCGGCGAGAGCACGCGAGCCGGAGACGTAGTCGTTGTGAACGTGCGTTTCGAAGGAATCGGTGATCAGCACCCCCAGCCGCGCGGCCACGGAGAGATACGCGTCGATGCGCCGGTCGGGGTCCACCAGAAAGGCGACGCCGGCGTCCGGATCCGCGACAAGATAGCTCGCGTGTCCGAGCCCGGCGTCGAAGAAGTGCTCGATCAGCAACTCGCGCGCACTCTAGCGCGCGTTCCTCTACGGTCGCGGTTGCTGGCGGACCGCCCTGGATTCCTGCCGCAGCACTTCTTCGCCTGGCTCCGGTTCGCCGCCAGCCTTTCGCGTGTCCCCTCCGCGAAGCGGAGAGATTGAGCTAGATCGCGCTAATGCCTGCGACCCCCAGGAGCCCAGGCAGAAGGGAACCGAAGAAGTAGCCGGCGATCCCGCCGAAGGCCGCGAGCGCGACGACCTCGAGACCCGAGCCGATCGGATTGCGTTTGGTCCATCGCGTTTTGACGACGCCGATCCCGAATACGACCAGACCCGAAAGAACCAACGACGTCCACACCGCACTGCTCGCAGGCAGCAGCAAGTACGGAACGATCGGGACGAGCGACGCCACGCCGAACGAGGCACCCATGATGATTGCGCCCTGCAGCGGGCCGTGGCCCTCGTCGACCACAAGGCCCAACTCCTTCTCGACCATCGTTTTCAAAAGGACCTTCGGCTCGCGCGCGAGCTCGGCGGCCACCCGGCGCGCGGCCGCGGCGGAGAGGCCCTCGGACTCGAGTAGGAACGCGACCTCGGCTTCCGCTTCATCGGGGCGTTCTCGCACCTCATCGCGCTCGCTGTCGATCTGCGCTAGATAGATCTCGCGTTGGCTCTTCGACGAAAGGTACTCACCAGCCGCCATGGAGAAAATGCCGGCAAGGGCGGATGCGATTCCCGCAACGACGATCGGGTACCGCTCTCCGGTGGCCCCGCCGACCGTGCTCACGACGGCGAGTGTGCTCACCAGCCCGTCCTGCATTCCGAAGAGCGCCTCGCGAATCTCGCCCAGGAGATCGGATTCACGTCGCTCGTCGGCGAGGTGTTGGCGGAGCCAATCGCGGTCGAGGTGACGCGTTGGGGAAGTGCTTTGCTCGGCCATGCGCCTAGGGTAGCGGCGTTCCCGGCCGGTCAAGTCCTCGCGATCGACCCTCCTCCGGCGGCCGTAGTCCGCGGAACGAGACGAAGATGAGCAGGTCGTACACGACCTTTATCCCGCCCGCGATGAAGAACGGCAGCCCGAGCGCCGCGACGCTGAATGCCCATCCGGTGACCGTGGGCGACAGCGCCGTCGCGGCGTTGCGGGCCACGTTCGTCAGACCGGCGGTGGCGGTGCGCTCGTCGGGATCGACAACGGCCATCGTGTAGGACTGCCGCGTCGGCACATCCATTTGCGAGATGCTCATCCGCGCGAGGAACACGGCAGCGGCGAGATCTCCCGTCGGCATGAGCGGAACGAGGGCAAGCAGGACGTTCGATGGCAGGTGGGTGAAGACCATGGTGTTGATCAGGCCGATGCGACTCGCGAGCCAGCCCGCCGCCAGCAGCGAGATGCCCGAGAGGATATTCACGAAGAAGAACAGCACGGCGAGCTGAGCCGGATCGAAGCCCCAGCGGATGAAGAACCAGTACGCGACGAGCGACTGCACCACGAGTCCGCCCGCGAATGCGTCGAGGCCGAAGAGAGCGCTCAGCCTCGCGACGGTCCCGGCGGAACGATGAACCCCGAGGAAACGCCGCTCGCCTTCGACGCGCGCAGCTTCGACCTTCTCGGAGAGGCTCATGAAGATCACGAGGTTGAGCAGCCCGATGACGGCGTAGATAACGAAGAGCGGACGGTAGGCGTCCGCGCCGGCCAGACCGATCGCCGCGAAGGCCGCGACCACCCCCGCGAACAGGGACCCCACGGCCTGGGCAATGTTCGCGACGAAGGCGTAGATCGAGAAGAGCCACGTCCGTCGTTCAGGCGGCGCGGTCTGCGGGAGGATCGCCTGCTCGACGGTGAGGAACGCGCCGACTTCCGAGCTCGTCGCCGAGATGGTGCCGGTAAACGCGCCGAGCATGAGGATTGGAAAGCTCGATCCAAACGCAAACAGGAGCCCGCCGGCGACCATCAGGACCGCCATCGTGGCGACCGTGCGCCGTCTGCCGAAGCGATCTGCGGCGAGCGCCCAGAGGACCGTCATCAGCGCCGACCCGAGGATCGCGGCGGAGAGCACCAGCCCGACCTGGATCGTGTCCAGGCCCAGCCGCGCGAGATAGATCGCGATGACGACCGTGAGATAGCCGTACGCGAATGTCCTCAAAACTCGCGTCACGAGAAGCTTCTTGCCGTCGGTCGACAGCCAGGCGAGCGGCGCGGTCAGGCTCCTTCTAAGTCACGCGCCCCGGCGCGCCACTCTTGGCGACCAGGGGCAAGCCAGCGCGCGACCATGCGGTTACGCCGCCGTCCAGGTTTTCGGCCCGGAACCCACTCAAGCGGAGACCCTTGGCGGCGCGATCGCTCCGCGATCCGCTACGGCAGACGGCGACGACCACTTGCTCCCGCGGTACCTCCGCCAGGCGGGCCCCGAGCTGGCCGAGCGGGATGTGCTGCGCGCCTTCGATATGACCGGCGTCCCACTCGTCCTGCTCGCGGACGTCGAGGAGATGCAGGTCGGAACGCCGCTTGCTGACGTCCTGTGGGAGCACCGACCAATTCTGGCGCACGGAGGCGAGATGGACTCGAACGCGATCCGCGAGCGACTCGAACGGGATCGTGCCGACCTCGAATCGACGGTCGAACGGATCAAAGAGGGCCCTGCTGTTCCCCAGCGCGACAGCGGCGGGGACGTCGGCCTCGCCGACCAGCACCCCGCCGACGTAGCAAGCGAGACCGAGGCACGCGAGCTGGACCTCGCCCGGCAGATGATGTTCGAGGCTCGCATCGCGCTCATCGACGAGGCGCAGAGGCGCCTGGAGCGCGGCGAATACGGTAGATGCGTTGTCTGCGGAAAAGAGATACCGGCGGCCCGCCTCGACCTCGTACCGGAGACGCCGTACTGCGTCGAGGACGCGGAGCGCGAGCAGCAGAGTTCAGCGCGCTAGCCCGTTCGGCACAATGGCCGCATGAGGCCACCATACCCAGTCGAGATCCCGCTACTCCTCCCGCTGTTTCTGAACAAGCGGCGCGCCAAGATGACCTTCCCACTCCAAAAGACGGAGGAGCTCGGGCTCGATCGGCCCACGTTCACTTGGGCGATCAACCTGTCCTATCGGGGCGACCGTGGCGCGAGCGCCGAGCCCGGCGACCTCGCGAGCGTGTACGGGACGATCCCCGGACGCTGGCTTCCGATGGCGGCGGCCGCGCGTGGTGCCGGCCTCGCCGAGGAGCGGAACGGCCGCTGGCACCTCACCGAGAACGGCCGTGGCCTCGCCGCGGCGATGCACGAGGCCGCCCGCGCGCACTACGCGAAAATGACACCGCTGCCGAAGGAAGAGCTGGCGGAGCTCGCGCGCCTTCTCGACCGGGCATTCTTCGCCGCCGCGAAGGCGGTTGAACCAGCGAAGCGCTTGCACACGACCTTCGCGTTCGCCTATCGCAGCGACGACCCACCCGAGGGATCGTTCGCCCAGCTCGACGCCGCGGTGTACGGACTCTGGCAAGTGCGCGACGACTGCCACATCGGCGCATGGCGCGCCTCGGGGCTGACCGGACCCGAGGTCGAGGTGCTCACGAGGATCTGGCGGGAGGAAGCGGCGGACGAGGCCGCGCTCACGGATCTCTTGCCGCACCAGCGCCCCGACGACGTGGACGCCGCTGTCGCGCGGTTGCGCAAGGACCACCTGGTCGAAGCCGACGCCCTCAAGACGACGGCACAGGGCGCCGGCGCCCGGCAGAAGATCGAAGACGAGACCGACCGCGTCTTTTTCACGCCCTGGCCGGACAATGTCGGGGCCAGGAGCGCCTGGATCGCCGAGAAGCTCATAGAGGTGAACACAGCGCTCGGTTAGTTGTGTGTCGCGGCCGCTTTCCATGCGAGCAGGCGCTCGTCTTCACAAATGGCACGGCTTTTGCCGTCTTTCGTTACAGATGCTCGATCAGGAAGCCGCGCCGGCCGCCCGACGCGACGTTTTGGGTGGCCGCATCCTCATCGTCGACGACGATCGAGACGTCGCTCGGCTCGTGGGCACCGTCCTCGAGGAGGCCGGACACGAGGTCAAAACGATCACCGACGCGCGCCAGGCGATGGACGCCTTCGGCGAATTCCACCCCGATCTGGTGACGCTCGACGTGCTCATGCCAGCGGTCGACGGCATCAGCCTCTGCCTGCAGCTCCGCCGCAACTCCGACGTCCCGGTCCTCTTTCTTTCGGCGAAGGATGATCCGCCTGATCGCGTTGTCGGACTCCGCATCGGCGCCGACGACTACCTGGGCAAGCCATTCGACAACGACGAGCTGGCCGCGCGCGTCGAAGCGTTGCTCCGCCGCGACCGCGCTCACACCGACCACTCCAAGGATCTCCAGCTGCGCTTCGGGCATTTCATCGTCGATCTCGCCAGCATGCAGGCGATCGCCGGGGACAAGCAGCTGCCGCTGACGCCGACCGAGTTCAAGCTGCTGCGCACGCTTGCCGGCGAGCCCGGGCGCGTATTCACGCGCGACGACCTTTTGGTCGGGGTGTGGAGCTACGAGCCCGGAAGCGACACCCGCCTCGTCGACGTCCACGTGGGACGCCTGCGGAAGAAGCTCGAGCAGGCGGAGGTCAGCGAGGTGCTGATCGAGACGGCGCGCGGGTTCGGGTATCGGCTGATCGAGCGCCCGAACTAGTCGCGCGTCGCGCCCGCACCGCGTCAGCGAGCTCCCTCAACACGGCGACCGTCGAATTCCAACCGATGCACGCGTCAGTGATGCTCTGCCCGTAGACAAGCGGTGACGCCTCGGCGTCCTGGCGCCCCTCCACGATGAAGCTCTCGGCCATGACGCCGATGATGCCGCGCTCCCCTCCCGCGATCTGCGCGGCGACCTCGCGCGCGACCGCCGGCTGGCGCGCGTGATCGCGCAAGCTGTTGCCGTGCGAGAGGTCGATGATCAGATGCGCCGGGAGGGACGCCGTCGCCAGTGCCTCGAGCGTGCCGCGCACACTCGCGGCATCGTGGTTGGGGCCCGGCGTTCCGCCGCGAAGGACGACGTGGGCACTTGGGTTCCCGCCGGTTTCGACGATCGCGGCGAGGCCCTGGTCGGTGACGCCCATGAAGCTATGCGGCTCGCGGGCCGCGCGGACGGCGTCGATCGCGACCTGCACGCTCCCGTCCGTGCCGTTCTTGAAGCCGACCGGCATCGAGAGACCAGACGCGAGCTCACGATGGACCTGACTCTCGGTGGTGCGCGCCCCAATCGCGGCCCACGCGACAAGGTCGCTCGTGTACTGCGGAGAGATGGGGTCAACGAACTCGCACGCGGCGGGAACTCCGATCTCGACGAGATCGAGGAGCAGCCGGCGCGTCAGGCGAAGACCGTCGTTGATGCGGAAGGAGCCGTCACGGTGAGGATCGGACACGAGTCCCTTCCAGCCGACGCTCGTTCTTGGCTTCATGAAGTACGCCCGCATGACGACGACGATGTCGTCGCGGAGCTCATTTCCGAGCGCGTGGAGCCGTCGCGCGTAGTCGAGCGCGGCGACCGGGTCATGGATCGAGCACGGTCCGACGATCGCGATGAGCCGGTCGTCGGCTTCCGAGAGGATGCGGTTGAGGTCCTCGCGCCATTTGGCAACCAGGCGTGAGCCGGTCTCGGTGAGCGGCAGCTCCTCGAGGATGATCGCCGGCGGCACGAGCGGCCGGTAGCCGGTAACGCGAAGGTCGCGCGTCTTCATCGCACTATTGTTCCCGACGTGCCGCTTTACGGCTACCGGGGCAAGAGGCCGAAGGTCGCGCCCGACGCGTTCATCGCGCCGACGGCCGTCCTCATTGGCGACGTCACCGTGGAGAGCGGCGCGTCGGTGTGGTTCGGGACGGTGCTCCGCGGCGACATGGACCGCATCGTCATCGGAGCGCGGTCGAACGTGCAGGACAACTCGACGATCCACACGGACGTGGGCGAGCCCACGCTCGTCGGGCCAGACGTCACGATCGGGCATAACGCGCTCGTCCACTCGAGCGTCATCGCGCGGAACGTCCTGATCGGCCAGGCCGCGGTCCTCGTCGGCGGCAACGTGATCGGCGAGGAAACGATCGTCGGGGCGGGCGCGGTGCTTGCGGAGAAATTTTCGCCACCGGCACGGTCGTTGGTGTTGGGTGTCCCCGCGCGAGTCGTCCGCGAGACAAGACCCGAGGACGCGCGATGGACCGTGCACGCGGCCGAGCACTACACCGAGCTCGGGGCTTGGTACCGCGAGAACTTGAAATAGCCACCCTCAGGC
>JALYSZ010000180.1 GCA_030854525.1 Chloroflexota bacterium
CCATACGAAAGCAGCTGGCACCTGTGCGAACTCAGCACACAGACCGTCTGTGCCCACGCCAAGCGAGCGCTTCTGCGGACATAACGCCGACGCGCCCCTTCTGCAGGGGGGACAGGCCCCGCAGACGATGTTCGGCTCGACGACGGCGAGAGATCCGACCGTTCGGTCGCGGACGGCCCTTCCGACCGCGACGATCCGCCCGTATCCCTCGTGCCCGATCACGAACGGCCGGGGGAACCTCCAGTGACCTGCGTATATCGCGAAGTCGCTGCCACAGAGGCCCACGGCTTCGATGCCGAGGATGACATCGTCCGGCCCACACTCAGGGATTGGCACGCCCTGGACTTCGACCTGTCCTGGACCGTTGAGCACGGCGGCTTTCATCTGGTTCATGCCCACAGCGGCATCCCCCGCAAGTGGACGGTCTTCACGTATGTAAAGTCGTCGATCATCCACCGCGGGCTCTCGCGCCCGATGCCTGAGTCCTTGATGCCGCCGAACGGAAGGTGATCCAAGCGCTGATTCGATGAGCCGTTGACGACAAGTCCGCCGACCTCGAAGTCGCGGATGGCCTCAACGACGCGTCGCAGATCGAACGTGAACAGGCCGCCTTGCAGTCCGTACGGCGTCGAGTTCGCCTCACGGATCGCGCCGGCGAAGTCATCGAATGGCAGGATCGAGACGAGCGCGCCGAACACCTCGTCGGTCACGACTTTCGCCGTGCGCGGCGGATCCGCCACGACCGCGGGCGTCAGCGTCGCACCGCGCACGACCCCGCCGGCTTCGAGGCGCGCGCCCGCCGCGACGGCTTCTCCTATCCAGCCTGCGACGCGCTGCGCGGCCTCGGCATCCACCATCGTTCCTACGTCGGTCGCAGGATCCAGTGGGTCGCCGACACGCAGAGAGGCGACCTGTGCACGGAAGTACCCGACGAACTCCTCAAAGCGCGGCGACTCAACGTACACGCGCTGCACCGAGATGCAGCTCTGTCCGGAGTTGCTGTACCCAGCGCGGGCGCACACCCGAGCCGCCTCGGCCAGGTCAACGTCAGAGCACACGATCGTTGCTGCATTTCCGCCGAGCTCCAGCACAAGACGCTTGCCCGCCGCAGTGCTCGCGACCTTATGACCAGCTGCCGCGCTCCCCGTGAATGCGACCGCGCCCACCTCGGGGGCAGCGACGAGAGAGCTACCCAGTGCGGCTCCCCCGTGAAGGACTTGTACGGCCGCGTCAGGCATCCCAGCATCCAAAAGGATCCGCACGAACAAGGTTGTCGCGCCGGGCGCTTGTGGCGGTGATTTCACGATCGTCGTGTTGCCGGCCGCGAACGAGGCCGCGATCTTGTGCGCTAACAGATTGACCGGCGCGTTGAACGGGGTGATCGCGAGGACGACGCCGACCGGCAGACGGATCGCGATGGCGCTCGAGCCGTGGCCGCTCGGCCAACCGTCGGTTGGAAGGACTTCGCCGCCGATCCGGCGCGCCTCCGCCGCTGCGATCTGCAGCGTTTCAGCCGCGCGCGTGACCTCATGGGTCGTGTCTTTGATGGGCTTGCCCAGTTCATTCGTCTCTAGGCGAGCGAGCTCGTCACGCCGCTCGAGAAGTAGCGATGCCGCGCGTTCAAGCGTCTCGGCTCGACGGTATGCAGGCTGACTCCGTATCGCGCGTGCCGACGTGGCCGCGAACCGGCGCGCTTCGAGGACTTCATCTTCTCCACAGAGGGCAGCGATCGAAACTTCGCGGCCGGTGTGCGGGGAGTGCCGCCGATCGACGCCTGCGGAGGTATCGCGCCGCCAGCCGCCGGCCACAAAGGCGTCAGCCGAGAAGGCTCCCCCTCCATCCATCTCGGTCGCGACAATAGCCGAAAAGTCCACTGCGTGGACGAATAAGTCCACGCAGTGGTTTACTAGCGCAGATGGGGCGGCAGTCGTCGGGACAGCTCAACGGTCTGCGCGTGCTGGAACTTGGCTCGCTCATCGCCGGCCCTTTCTGCACGCGCCTGCTGGCGGACATGGGTGCGCGCGTGATCAAGGTCGAGCCACCGGGAGGCGATCCACTTCGGGACTGGGGCATGGTCACCGACGAAGGCTCACTTTGGTCAATGGTCCAGTCGCGGAACAAGGAGTCCGTCATCATCGATCTCCGTAAGCCCGATGGACAGAGGCTTACGCGGAAACTCGCGGGCACTGTCGACATCCTCGTAGAGAATTTCCGCCCCGGCCGCCTGGAGTCGTGGAATCTTGACC
Organism: Chloroflexota bacterium; assembly: GCA_030854525.1. The sequence continues at coordinate 2,247 of JALYSZ010000180.1, forward strand.
CCACCGTGCTGCGCGAGGAGAACCCGCGCCTGATCGTGGTTCGCATCTCCGGCTTCGGCCAGAGCGGTCCCTATCGGGACCGGCCCGGTTACGGCAGCACCGGCGAGGCCATGGGTGGGCTTCGCTTCATCACCGGATTCGAGGACCGTCCGCCGCTCAAGGTCGGCGTGAGTCTCGGTGATGCGGTGGCGGCCCTGTATGCGACGATCGGGACGCTCGCAGCGCTTCATCGGCGCGAGGTCACCGGTTACGGCGAGACCGTCGACGTCGCGCTGTACGAGTCCGTCTTCTCGCTGCTCGAGGCGATCCTCCCCGAATACGGCTACGCGGGGCCTATCCGTCAACGTCGCGGGAATGCCCTGCTGGGGTCCGCGCCATCGAATGTCTATCCGACCGGCGACGACCGCTGGATCACGATCGGCGCGAACGGCGACTCGATCTTCCGTCGTTTCTGCGCCGCGATCGCGCAGCCCGAGCTCGCTGACGATCCGCGCTTTGCGGACAACCAAAGCCGACGCGCGAACGTCGCGGAGCTCGATCGGCTGATCGAGGCGTGGACACGCCGACACGAGCTCCGCGAATTATGGGAGATCTTGGTGCGCGCTGAGGTGCCGGCCGCGCCTGTCTACAGCATCGCGGATGTCGTCGCGGATCCCCAGTATCAGGCGCGCGACATGATCCTTCGACTGATAGGCCCGCAGGGTATCGGTGAGCTCCTGGTTCCCGGCGTCGTCCCGAAGTTCTTCGATGCACCGAGCAGCGTACGGTGGCTCGGACGAGCCGCTGGTGCGGACACCGCGGCCGTGTTGCGGGACATGGGCCTCGATGATGCGGAGCTTGACCGCCTGGCAAACCGCTCGATCATCGATATGGGCGGCAGCGCGAGATCGATGGCCGGCGCGGCGGGGGCAATGGAGTGAAAACAGTGGCGGTCGAGAATCGAGACGGCGTTCGGAGCGTCCACCGAGCGCTATCGCTTCTTACGCTCTTCGATGAAGAGCACCCTGCGCGAACAGCGCGCGAGTTGGTCGAAATGGCCGAGCTACCAAAGACCACAGTGCTGCGGCTGATCCAGACCCTCGAACGATCCGGCTATCTCTACAGTCGGCCGGACGGCCGCATCTGTTTAGGCCCACGGCTGATCCGGCTCTCGCGAGCGGTGGATCTGGTGTGGCGGCTGCCCGTCGCCGTGCAGGCGACGATGGAACAGCTCTGCGAGCGCAGCCGCGAGACGGTGAATTTGTACGTGCTCGAAGGTCAATGGCGGGTCTGCGCAGCTCAGAAGCAGGGGCCGCAGAGCATCCGGTACGTCGTGCCGGTCGGCATGCGGTTGCCGCTGTGGGGTGGCGCTTCGGCGAAGGTGCTCTTAGCAGACGCACCGACGGAGCTGATGAATCTGGCGCTCGCTCAGAGCGGCAAAGATGCGAGCTATCGCGCATGGCTGATGCACGAGCTCCAGCGTGTCCGCCAGGCAGGAGTTGCGACCAGTCATGGTGAGCGCGAACGGGGGTCCTCCTCGGTGGCGGCGCCGATCCGCGCCGGCGATCGCACGGTGGCCGCGCTCGCGATCTCTGGACCAACGATGCGATTCACCGACGTGCGGGTCCATGAGTTCGCGGAATTGCTGAAGAACGCGACGCGGGACATGGAACGGTCGTTCACGAAGGACATGGACCAGGACGCCCTTGGAGCGGTATGGGTCGGCGCGAGCGCAGCGCGCTGAGTCGTTTCCGTGAGGGCGGACACGCCTGGTGGGAGACCGCCATAAGCGATGTTCAGCCCGGGCGGATCGTCATCCGTGGCGAGCGCATCGAGCACCTCATCGAATCAATGTCGTATGCGGGGGTCGTCGGTCTCATGGTCGGCAATCTCCGGCTCTCGAACGTGCAGGCGAGGTTGCTCGAAGCCGCACTGATCGCGGGTGTCGATCACGGGGTGCGCGCGCCGTCGATCGCCGCCGCCCGGATGGCCGCGACCTGCGGTGTCCCACTCAACTGCGCCGTAGCGACAGGTATCAACCTGCTAGGCGACGACCATGGCGGCGCCGGCGAGCAATGCATGGAGCTCTTTTACGAGGCCGAGACCCGAGTTGCGGCTGATTCCACATCTTTGGAATCGGTCGCGACGACGCTGATCGCCGAGCGGCTGCGGTCCGATGAAAGGGTCCCCGGCTTCGGCCACCAACTGCATAAGGATGAAGACCCCCGTCGGAGTCCGATGCTGCGGCTCATCGACAGTGCGATCGCCGCAGGTGAAATCAAAGGAACCTTCGCACGGGCCGCGCTTGCCTTGGAAGCGGCCCTCGGTCGGGCGAAGGGCCGCACCCTCGGGCTGAACGTCGACGGCGTGACAGCGATCGTCTATTGCGAGCTTGGCCTACCTCCGGCCGCGGCGAAGGGTCTGTTCTGTCTCTCGCGCGGTGTTGGCATCGTCGCCCACGCGCTCGAAGAGATGCAGTCTGGAACGCGTATCAAGGGCCCTTGCCCGCCCGGCGATGACCTGGTGAAGTACGTGGGAACGGCCGAGACGAGCTGAACCTCTAGGTTCGGCGCGGGCGCAGATCTGCCGATTTCCACGAGTTTGCCGATGAACTCGAATGTTCGGTCACTTGCCGCGCGCGCAACGCAGCCTTCTTGCTGCGACTGAGAAGCTCAACCTGATTCGCGCCGCTGGCGTTGGCCCCGCTCCTGACGTTTTGTCAGATTTCCGCCAATATTCGAACGTGGCTCCGTTTCTTGTGTGCCTGATTCTGGATCAGCTAAGGCTGACGTCTTCCCGCGGAGGAGACGAAGAGAGGTCTTGTGGACTCCTGTCCTTCGCGAGCACACTCAAAATCTGACGCGTCAATCGCCGAGAAGACGCGGATAGTGCTCGAAACGGATGCACTAAACGCCCCCCACAGAAAACTCGCTCGGTGGGCAACGCTGGGCTCGAACCAGCGACCTTCTCCGTGTAAAGGAGACGCTCTGACCAGCTGAGCTAGTTGCCCGCGCGAAAAGTGTAGGGGCGTGCCGCTTAGCTGACGGTCACCCAGGGGACGTTCGGGAGCGGGAACAGGCGCACGTTGCGGCCGGCGACGACGAGCGCGTCGGCGATGCCCTCGAGCCGGCCGAGCTGCGTCGCGAAGTAGTCGAGACGGTCGGCCGCGCGCTCATCGAGATCGCGCTGATCGGTGCCCCGGCGGGCGACGACCTGCCAGAGCTCGAAGTAATCGCGGGTCAGGTCGTCGGCCGTGACCGTGAGCTGAGCGTCGTAGCGGCAGCGGGCCAGCCGGCCGATGGCGTTCTCGAACGATGAGAGGCGGCCGAGCGAGGCGAGGAAGTCGGTGCGCCGCCGCATGACCTCGTCGGAGCCGACGGCCGAGCGCGAGCGGCGGTAGCTGCGGCCGCGCACCTTCGCTTGGACGGTGAGCTCGCGGTGGCGCTCGTCGAGACGCTGGCGGAAGCGTTCGCTCCCGACCGCGCTCGTCGCCCAGACGACCGGTGCCCGAGGTGGCATGAGGTCGTCAGTATCCTGCAGAAAACATGCGAAACAAGACTGTTTCGAAAGGACGTGACGTGAGACAATGAACGAACCGGGTCTCGCGGATTCCCTCCTCAAGTCCGCCCGCACGATCGCGGTGGTCGGCTACTCGGCCCGCCCCGACCGGCCCAGCAACTCCGTGTCGCGGTATCTCCGCACGCGGGGCTATCGCATCGTCCCCGTGAATCCGCTGCTCCGCGGGCAGCTCGTCGACGGCGAGCGCAGCTACGACCGCCTGATCGATATCCCGCCCGACGTGCCGGTCGACTTCGTCGACGTCTTCCGTCGTGGAGAGCATCTTGACGGCGTGGTGGACGACGCGATCGCGGCCGGCGCGGCCGCCATCTGGTTCCAGCTCTCGCTCGGGAACGTCGGCGCCGCGGAGCGCGCGGAGCAGGCGGGCCTCAAGGTCGTGTGGGACCGCTGCACGGCGATCGAGCACCGCCGGCTGCGGTAGCTACCAGCGGCTCTTCGGTGTGAGCGCGATCTCCTTCGAGACGTCCTCGCCGCTCGCGACGTGCTCCCAGAACGGATCCATCTCGACATGCGAGTTCGCGCGCCGGAGGACTCCGAGCAGCTCGCGGAAGTCTGCGAGCCGATACGGCTTGGTGTTCACCTTGAGCGTCGATGCCCTGCCCCGCGCCACGAAGTACGGAGCGGACACCCCGGAGTGCGCCCCCGGGTAGCGCTTCGCGTCGATCCGCTGGATCGATCCGATCGCGACGCGCTGGATCTGCATCCCGAAGTTCGTGCGGTGGACGAGCCATTCGTTCTCGATCGCGATGTGGCTGAAGTACGCGTAGTTGAGGACCATCATCGCGTTGAAGGCGAGCAGGCCGAGCCCGATCGTGATCATCACGGGGTCCGACCCCGTCGCCCCGACCAGGAGCACGCCGAGCCCGACGAGGGGGAAGAGCGTGTACGAGGGCCACAGTAGCTTGATGTCCGGGCGGATCGCACGCATCTCAGTCCGAGTCTAGGGGCGCGATGCGGACGCGCCGGTCGACCTCCGCGAGTGCCCCGCGGATCCGCGCCGCGCCCTGCTCGCGCTCGTCGTCCTCGAGGAGCAGATCCGGGTCACGCCACTCCGCGAGCCGGTCGAGATAGAAGTCGCGCAGGAGAGCGAGCCCTTCGCGGATCGCGAGCGCGGCGTACGGGAGGCCCTCGCTCTCAC
>JALYSZ010000238.1 GCA_030854525.1 Chloroflexota bacterium
CCCTCACGAGACGCGCGCCGAACGCGCGCACGACCCGGTTCGCTTCCGCCTGCGCGACCCGGTCGATCCAGTAGTTGTGCTCCTCGGAGAGCGGTCCCGCGCTCGTGGCCGCGGCGAGCACTTCTTCGAAACGCGCGAGATCCGCAGGCCGGTCCGCGAGGTGCGCGCCCACGCGCTCAGCGATCTCCGCGGCCCGGGCGCGTACCCGCGCGTGGCGCGCTCGCGGGTCCTCAGCTCGACCGAGCAAACGCTGCGCGACGTAGGAGATGAGTAGGCCGGGGTCGTCCGCGAAGGCAAGCTGGCCAAGCTCGAAACCCTCTTGGCCCACCTCGCCGTGCGCCGCAAGGAGCGCGTCAGCCGCACGACCAAAGATCTCGCCGCCGGGTAGTGAGCGCAAGGCGCCCAGCGATCGCTCGCCACGGCCGATCGCATCGGCCACCGCTGGCAGTCGGCGTGCGACCTCGGCGAGGTCGTAGAGGTCGCGGTCCAGCTGTTGAAGGGTCGGCGCAAGGCCCTGCGTCAACCCGAACGCCTCGGCACCGTCGCCGCCGACGAGCGCTTCGTAGGTCTGCGCAAGCTCTTCCATGACCGCATACGCCGGCAGCACCGCGAGAAAATGGATCGTCCAGATCCGGTTGACTCGTTGCCATAGGTCGGCCCACGCATCGACGGCCTCGTCTCGCGACATGCGTTCGATCCCGAGGCCGCGCATCGAGGCGTAATGCGCGCGGAGCTCCGGCAGGTACTCGTCGTCCCAATCGCGCCGGAGATGCCGCGCGATCGCGCGTCGGCGTGCCGTCTGCGCGGTCAACTCGGCGGGGATGGCCTCGGGAGGCACGACCGTTGTCACCGCCTCGAAAATGCGCCCGTTGAACCCGAGAGCGCGGATGCGGAACGGCGACCTGATCTGTTCCGCGAATCGATGCATCCCGTAGTACACGCCAGCAACGAGGTAATCGACGGCAAGAGGCGGGAACGCCCGATGGAAGTGGGCCTTCTCGAGCTCCCACGTCAGCTTCGCGTCTTCCGGGTTGTCCCAGCGGACCGGGAATTCTTCCCTGAGCGTCGTGATTGGACGGCACTGCAAGAGGTGGAGCTCGCCATCGCGAAGCGCGCACTCGATGTCGACCGCTCCGCCAATGACCTCCTCGAGCTGGATCGCGAGTCGCGCGATCGCGGAGATGTCGTTGTCACCGAGCGTCGCGCCGTCGGCGCAGCTGCGCGACACGATCGCGAGGTCGTCCTTTCGCACGGTGTAGCTGTCCGGAGTGATCGTGCCGGACGCGATCGCGTCGCCCAGACCCTTCGCCGCGTTGACAACGACAACATCACGGCGCCCGCTCACCGGGTCGGCGCTGAACGCGATCGCGGACGCGTCGGCGGGGACCATGAGCTGCACGAGCACCGCGATGCGCGGGGTCCCGGCGATGCCGCGCCGCGTTCTGTACGCCAACGCGCGCTCCGACGACACCGAGCGCCAGCACTCGAGCAGCGCGTCCACGATCGCGTCGACCCCGCCGACGTCGAGCACGGTCTCGTGCTGGCCCGCGAACGATGCGTCGCCGGCGTCTTCGCCGATGGCCGACGAGCGGACCGCCACCCGCGGCTCGCGCTCGCCCACCCGACGCGCAAGATCGGCATAGGAAGCCGCGACCAGCTCGCGCAGCCGTGCCCGCGCCTCGGCATCGCCGTCGAGCGCCGAGCGCAGCTCGTCGAAGGCCGCGACGTCGAGACAAAACCCCGGCGGCACGCGGAACGACGTTGCGAGCCGCCCGAGGTTCGCGGTCTTCCCGCCGACGCTCGTCGCGTCCAAAGACGCGCGTTCCCCAAGCCACGCCACCTGCATGGCGCGCGAGTCTACGAGTATTGAGTTGTGAGCCCTGTGCTGATCAGTGTCATGAGTCTGGTGAGCATCGTTATCTTCATGGTCGTCGCGCAGTTTGCGCGGTACCGCGCGGTCGCGCGGCGCGGCGCGACGGTGGCTCGCGCCGGCGGACTCGCCCGATATATCGCGTACTGCATCTTCGTTCCGTACATCGTCATCGTCGCCCGCCCCGGACCCGAGGTCGACCTACCCGAGCCGCTCCGATGGATCGGGCTCCTTCTACTCTGGGTTGGCGTCGCCTTCGCGCTCTGGGCGATCGTCACGCTCGGCCGTCACTACGACCTCGTGCCCGAAGTGCACCTGGATCACGAGCTCGTTCGTGCCGGCCCGTATCGGTTCGTTCGGCACCCCATCTATACAGGCCTCGCCCTCCACTTCGCCGGCGCGTGCCTCGCGACGGGGAACCTTCTCCTGATAGCGGGAACGCTGTTTGTGACCTATCCGGCGTTTTATCTTCGCGCTCGGTCGGAAGAGCGTCTCCTCCGCGAACGCTTCGGCGCGGCCTACGACGCGTATGCGCGTGAGGTCGGAATGCTTGTGCCCTTGCTCTAACCTGTGCGCGGCACGATGCAGCTCGCGTTGGAGGAGGGACACATGAACTGGGTAGCGATCATCATCGCAACCGCCGCCGCAATGGTCATCGGATACATCTGGTACGGGCCCGTTTTCGGCAAGACGTGGATGGCTCTTTCTGGTCGAGGCATGGGTGAAGGTCAGTCGGCTGGCCCCTTGTACGCGCTCACCGCGCTCGCGGCGTTCGTCGAAGCCATCGCGCTGAACTGGTTCATCAACGAGACCGGCTGGACGACCGGGGCGGGTGGCGCGCTCATCGGCCTCTACGCGGGGCTCGGATTCATCGCGACCGCGTTCTTTTCGCAGGTGCTTTTCGCAGGCCGTCCGCCGCGCCTGTACGCGATCGACGCGGGCTATCAGGTTTTCCAAGCGGTCGTCATGGGAGTGATCATCGGATACCTCGGCGGCGGGAGACTCAGCTAGACCGCTGACCGCACCGCGATCGCGGCCGCGCCGACGGGCGGCGCGACGCGACCGGGGTGGAAGATCGATGCGAGCAGCTCGGCGCCGTCGACCAGCCTCGGGCCCGGCCGGCTGAAGTACGCGGCGCCATCGACGCCGAACACACGCGCGCCGGCGAAATCGCCGAGCGCCTCGGCTTCGCGCGCGGCACGCTCCGCATCCCATCCGCACGGCATGGCGATCACGATCTCGGGACGCGCCGCGAGCACGTCGTCCCAGGTGATCTCTCGCGAGCGCGCCGCCGCGGTCCCGAGAATGTCGTCGCCACCGGCGATCCGGACCTGTTCCGGCACCCAGTGACCCGCGTTGAACAGCGGGTCGAGCCATTCGAGGCACGCAACGCGCGGCCGCGGAAGGCCTGCGACGCGCTCGGCGACGGCACCCAGGCGAGCGCGAAGGCCGGCCACGACTGGTTCCGCCTCGCGTCTGCGACCGAGCGCGGCCGCGACGCGCCGAATGTCCTCGAGCATGCCTGCGATGCTCGATGCGTCGAGTGGCACGACGAGCGGCTCGCGCTCGAGGCTTGCCGGAATACGGTCGAGCGTGACCGCGCACACCGCGCAGAGCGTCTGGCCAAGGATCACGTCGGGACGCGCGTCCCGTAGGGCCTGCTCATCCAGATGAAAGGTGCTCTCGCCGCGCGCACCGGCTTCGCGGACGTGGGCGTCGATCTCGCGCGCGGTCGCGCCGGCTGGGATCGTCGATCGCGTCACCCGCGGCAGGGGAAGGACCGCGGGCGGAAAATCGTCGTCGTGCGTGACAGCGACGAGCTGGTCCGTCGCGCCGAGTGCATAGACCATCTCCGTCGCAGCAGGCACGAGCGAGACGACGCGCATCACTCAATAGGGTATCCAGACGCCGGTGGATGACGTGATCGTCGAGGTCGCGCGGGAGACGGTGCGCGCCTGGCCCGACCTCGCGCTCGGCACGCGAACCGCGCGACCGAAGGCGTGGGGAGCGCTGGCCGGTCACGGCGTCGCCGCACTGCGCGCGCGGCTCGGCCGTCAGCTCACCGACGCGGAACGCCGTGCGTTCTGGGCGGCGTTATGGCGCGA
>JALYSZ010000202.1 GCA_030854525.1 Chloroflexota bacterium
CCTTTGATCCAGCGGCAAGACGACCAGCCCTCAATGCCGACATGGCTAGCGCCATCGCGGTGAAGGATCCGTGGATTCGGCGTGTCGGCGATCGCTGGTGGATGTTCGTCTCGTACGGCGAGCGCCCCGCTGCCGAGCGCAGGCTGCACGAGAGCGGCGATGCGCTTCGACCGGCGCAGTTAAGTCCGAGACCGGGCTCGCGACGAGCGCCGATGGGCTCCGCTGGAAGTGGGAGGGCAAGGTGCTCGCGGCCGCGGCGAAGGCTGGGACAAATCCACGGCCCGTCTGACCACAGCGTTTCGCTCGGGGGACGAATGGATCGGTCTCTACGACGGCAGCGCCGACATCAGCGAGAACTACGAAGAGCGCTGCGGGATGGCGCGAAGCGCGGATCTCAGGACGTGGGAGCGGGTCGGATCAGCGCCCGCGATCGGCGCGGCCCGCGGACCGGGCACGGTCCGCTACGTCGAGAGCGTCGTCTTCGAGGAGCGGCTCCTCTTCTTCTTCGAGCGCACGCGCGCCGACGGGGCGCATGAGCTCTGCACGACCTCCGTCCCGCTCAGCGAAGCGGGCCGCGACAGATCTGGCTGATGCAGAAGAGCTGGCCGAGCAGGATGACCATGCCGACCAGAACGGCGTAGAAGAGCCAAAGCCCACCTACAGCCATCGTCGCCCACACGAGCCAGTGCGATGAGCGGCTCGCGTGCGTGTCGTCGCGGAACTGGAGATACGCGATCACCACGGCGACGACGTCGACGATGGTGACGACGACCGCGATCGGCGCGTTCGTGATGATCTGTCCGTAGCCGCCGACGAAGAGAGCGAGCACGTGCGGAACGGCGCTGACGGCGAACGCGACCCACAGCTCGTACGGCGGTCGCGCCGCCTCGGCGCGGGGCGTGGTCATTTCGCTCACTGGGAAATAGTGCGCTCGGTTGCCGTGCGGTCCGCGTCTCCGCGGTTGCAATCGCGCTAGCGCATCGCCTCGAGGAGCGGAGTGACGTCCCGGTGGAAGACGTCCACCTCGACCAGCGGCTTTTCGGCGAGCGCCGGGATCCGTTGACCGACGGCATCCTCGTACGTCGGAAGCTCCACCTGGTAGTAGATGCCGATCGGGATAGGGTCGGTCTCGTAGCTCCGCGCGACCGCGGCCGCCTTCTTCGCGATCATCTCCTGTGCGTCGGTCGGGTCCTGCACCTTCCCGTCGTAGCCCTTGTCCTCGAGCTTGTAGAGCCGCGAACGCTTCTCGGGAAGATCCGCGCCCTCGTACCACTCCTTCGTGTAGAGGTCGTTGTACGTCGGGCACGTCTGGAGCACGTCGACGAGCGCGGAGCCCTTGTGCTGGATCGCCTTCACGATGATCGAGGCGAGGTACTTCGGTTCGAGCGCGTAGCCGCGCGCGATGAACGTGTAGCCCGAAGCCACGGCCATGGCGACGGGGTTGATGCCGTCCTGGATCGCCTGCTCGGGCATCGACTTGGTCTTCTTACCCTTCGACAGGGTGGGTGAAGCCTGGCCCTTCGTCAGTCCGTAGACGTTGTTGTTGTGGACGATGTAGGCGAAGTCGGCGTTGCGCCGGCCGTTCCCGACGAAGTAGCCGGCGCCGATGCCGTAGCCGTCGCCGTCGCCGCCGAGCGCGAGGACGGTGAGATCGGTGTTCGCGAGACGACCGCCCGTCGCGACGGTGAGCACGCGACCGTGCAGTGTGTGGAAGCCGTACCCGTTGATATAGTGCGGCGTCTTCCCACTGCAGCCGATGCCGCTGTAGACGGCGAGCTTGTCGGGCTCGATCTGCATTTGCGCGAGTGCCATCTGGATGCCGGTCAAGATCCCAAAATCACCGCAGTTATGGAGCGTCGCGACATCCGTCACGTATGAGTGAACGTCCTCGACCTCGAGGTTGTGAACAAACCCGTTGTATTCGACGATCTCATTACTGCTCACCCGTAGGTACACATAACCGTCGGCGCTGGCCAACTGCGGCGACGCGCGACGCGGAAAGATCAAGGGCGCGGTCTCCATGATCTCGGCAAGTACGTTGAAGTCCTGGGCGCTAGAAACGGACACGGTGTAGGACTGCCGATGGATCCCTTTAGCGGGCTCGACCTGGAGAGACGGAATCGTCCCCTGCCGAAGCAACAGAACTTTGACCTGCTGAGCGAGTACCGGCGAAATCGTTCTGTAGGACGCCCGGTCTTTTCCAATCCAACCGTCGCCTGCCCACATACCACGCAAGAGGGAGGCCTGACGAGCAGGGTGGGCGAGCATCAGTTCCTTCGGGACGCGCTTTTGAGCCGCCCCGACGCCGAAGAGTCCGCGGAAGATCTCAGCGAGATAGCTCGAGCAAACTCGGACATCAAGCGTGTGCTTTTCGGGTCTCTCACTGATCGTCGCGGGCAACTCCAAGAGGCGTCCGACCAGAGCGACAACATCGTCGGCAAGGTCACGCTCGGCGTTACTGAAGGTGAAGCAGACCTCGCGACGATGCGTATATCCCTCAGCAATGTAGTAGCCAGCGAGCCGCATGAAGTCGTGGTCGAGAGGCAGGGCCTCGGGCAGCTTCCGGCTACGCGTGTCCTTCTTCTTTTTCTCGAAGACGAGGGGGAGTTCACCCGAATGCTCCGCCTCATGCGGAACGGGATAGGCAACATAGTCGCCCGCCTCGACGTTCTCAGCCTTGACCCATTGGCGCGACTCGAGCTCGACACTCCGGGCCGACCGAGCACGTAGGATCAGCATGGGATGGTCGTCTGTCAGTCGGACCTCTCCCATGTGCCTAATCGAGAGTCGACGTAGGGGAGCGGGATGCCAGTGCGACATAACCTCGGTCACTTTGTGATAAGCCCCATCGTGTCCGAGCACCCGGTCGCCTACCTGAATCTCGCGAATTGGTTTCACGCCGTCTCGGGTCAGGATGGTCGTATTCGGCGTGATACAGCCAGGACACCAGTCATTGTGCAGATCGCTCTTGTAGTCCTTGAGGGCGAGCGGCTTCGCGGGTGCGTTAATGGACATGAGTCACCACCGGTTCGGCCACGGCACCGTCGTAGACCTTCGCGAGCGCGTTCACGACCTCGTCTTCGCTGAAGGGACGGCCGTCGAATTTGTTGATGCGCTGATCGATCATCACGCCGGTCTGCTCCTGCACGACCTGCGCGAGCTGGCCCGAGTAGTTCTCCTCCATCGACACGATCCGCTTCGCGCCGCGCAGGATCTCGCCGACCGCCTTCGCCGGGAAGGGCCTCATCAGACGGCACTGGAGGAAGTTGATCGCCTTCCCCTGCGCCTCGAGCACCTTGAGCGCGTCAAGGATCGTTCCCTTCGTCGAGCCCCACCCGAGCACGGTGAGGTCGGCGTCGGTGGGCCCATGGAGGAAGTACTGCTGCTCCTGCGGGATCGCGTTCTGCGCGAGCTTCAGCTTGCCCATGCGCTTTTCCATCATCGCGACCCGCATCTCGACGCCCTCGGTGATGTGTCCGTCGGGGTCGTGCTCGTCGCTGGTGATCCAGTGCCGGCCACCCTTGATGCCCGGACGGGAGCGCGGTGAGATCCCATCCTTCGCGAACGCGTAGCGCAGGTATTCCTTCACGTTCGCGAGGTCCATCTTGGAGTGACCGTTGCCGTTGTGGCCGGCCTGGGTTCCGGCGTCGTTCGCGCCCTTCGCGTCGACCGCGGTCCACTCGGTGCCGGTGAATCTCTCGCCACGGTCGATCTGGTCCCACTTGAGCTCGAGCTTGTCGATCGTGGTGTAGACGGATGCGAGCTTCTTATCGCTGAGCACGATGATCGGCATCTGGTAGCGCTCGGCCCAGTTGAACGCCGAGAACGTGTCCTGGTACGCCTCGCGCATATCCCCCGGCGCGATCACGATGTGCGGGAAGTCGCCCTGCGCCGGATGCAGTGCGAACTGCAGGTCGCCCTGCTCCTGCCGCGTCGGCATGCCGGTCGACGGGCCGCCGCGCTGGTACATGACGAGGACGGGCCCGGGGCATTCAGTGATCGACGCGAAGCCGATGCCTTCGACCATGAGCGCGAAGCCGGGACCACTCGTGGCGGTAGCTGCGCGCACGCCCATGTGGGCCGCGCCGACGGCCATGTTGATCGAGCTGATCTCATCCTCGCACTGGACGACGAGGATGTTGTATTCGCGCTGCTGCCGCTCGAGGAAGACGCTCTCGTCGGTCGCCGGCGAGATGGGGTAGTAGGTCTGGAAGGAGCAGCCGGCCTTCAGCTTGGCGATCGCGTGGATCTCGTAACCCTTCGCGAGGAGGCGCGCCTTCGGCTCGCTGCCGGGCTTGAGCGTGTAAGGGAAATCCTTCGCGTTCTCGTGCTGCTTGACGTGCTCGAACGCGAGCTTCGCGGCGCGCACGTTCAGCTCGCCGACCTCGGCGCGCTTGCCCTTGAACTGGGAACGGATCACCTCCGCGACGAGATCGAAGGGGTACTCGCAGAGCGCGAGCGACGCGCCGAGGCCGACGGTGTTCTTCATGACTTCGTAGCGGCGCGCCTGCTCGCCCTTGCCGACTTCCTCGAGCGCCTTCTTGATGATCTCCATGAAGGGCACGGGATAGAAACGCAGGTCCGGACGGTTCGCCGACGCGGACTCGTAGCCGATCTCACTGTCGAAGATGACCCCGCCGCCCTCGTTGATCTCGGAGAGATGGCCGTAGTGCGTGGCCCAACGCCGATGGTCGCCGTCGCCGGCGAGCGTCTCGAGGTCGAGCGCGACGAGGATGTCGGCCTTGTCCTTATATGAGCGCACATCTTCGTCGTCCACGCGGACGCGATAGAAGGAGTGCTTGCCCATGATGTTCGAGTGGTATTCGATGTTCGCGTAGACACGAAGACCGGCTCGCGAACAGGCCTTTGCGAACACTTCGGCGGAGGCGTTGATTCCGCTTCCCTGGGGACCGCCGATCATCCAGGTCAGCCGGTTCTTCTGCACTTCGGAACGTCTATTGTACGTTCGCGGTGAGCTCTCGTCGCGAGCGTGACACGCTGGGCGAGATCGAGGTCCCCGCCGACGCCCTGTGGGGTGCGCAGACCCAGCGAGCGATCGAGAACTACCCGATTAGTGGCTATCGCGCCTTCCCGGCGTTCATCCGTGGATTCGTTCGCATAAAGCGTGCTGCCGGGCTCGCGAACGCCGAGGCCGGGCGCCTCGACGAGCGGCGCAAGGACGCGATCGTGGCCGCGTGCGACGAAATTCTCGCCGGACAGCACATGGATCAATTCGTTGTCGATGTATTCCATTCGGGCGCGGGCGTGAGCTTTCACATGAATGTGAACGAGGTCATCGCCAATCGGGCGAACCAGATCCTGGGCGGCGGCCTCGGCATGTACGAGCACGTGAACCCGAACGACCACGTGAACATGGCGCAGTCGACGAACGACACAACGCCGACCGCCATGCGCCTCGCGGCGCTCGAGCTCACGAAGACCCTCTGCGCTGAGCTCGACACGCTCGCGGATGCGATTTCCGAAAAGGCCACGCGGTATGCCGACACCGTGAAGCCTGGGCGCACGCACCTCCAGGACGCCGTGCCGATCACGTTCGGTCAGGAGTTCTCGGGCTGGTCCGAGCGTGTTCGCGGCGCGGCGGCACGACTTCGGGCCGGACGCGCGGAGCTCTGTGAGCTCGGGATCGGAGGCACAGCGGCCGGCACCGGCCTGAACGCCGACGCGGAGTTCGCCCGTCGCGTCTGCGCGTACCTCGCGGAGTGGTACGGCGAGCCCATCAAGCCGGCGAAGAATCTCTTCTCGGCGATGCAGTCGATGGCGCCCTTCGTCCGGATATCGAGCGGGATGCGCACCGCCGCGATCGAAGTTTCGAGCATTTGCAACGACATCCGCCTTCTCGTCTCTGGACCGCGGACGGGCTTCGGCGAGCTCCGCATTCCCGCGGTGCAGCCCGGCTCCTCGATCATGCCGGGCAAGGTGAATCCGGCGATTCCGGAGATGGTGAACCAGGTCTGCTTCCAGGTGATCGGCAACGACACCGCTGTCGCGTGGGGAGCGCAGGCGGGACAGCTCGAGCTCAACGTGATGATGCCGGGGATCAACTACGCGAACTGCTTTTCGGCGACGATCCTCACGAACGCGATCCGCGTGCTGCGCGAGAAGACGATCGCTGGGATGGAGGTCGACGAGGGCCGCGCCGAGGAGCTCATGGACGCGAGCCCGTCGCTCATCGTCACCGCCCTCACGCCGCACATCGGCTACGCCAAGGCCGCGGCTCTGGTGAAGCAGGCACTCGCGGAACGACGCTCGCTCTTCGACGTCGCGAAGGACGCGAAGATCATGCCCGACAAGGATCTGCGCCGGGTCCTTGACCCGCTCCCGATGACGAAGGGTGGCGTCCAGGACTGAAGGCCGCCGAGCTCCTCCTCGCGCTCCTCATCGTGGTCGCCGTACTCGTCACGATCTCGCGGCGTATCCGTGTTCCCTATCCGGTGCTCCTCCTCCTGGGCGGCCTCATGGTCGGCCTCGTCCCGGGTATCCCGCCGCTCGAGCTCGACCCCGAGATCGTGTTCCTCGTGGTGCTCCCGCCACTCCTTTATGTAAGCGCGTTCCTCACGCCCATCCGCGACTTTCGCTCGAACCTGAAGAACATCAGCCTGCTCGCGGTCGGCCTCGTCGCGGTCAGCGCCGGGGTTGTCGCCGCCATCGCGATGGCGCTCGTGCCGGACATGACGTGGCCGCTCGCGGCGGCGCTCGGCGCGATAGTGTCCCCGCCCGACGCGGTCGCGGCGACCGCGATCGCCCAGCGTCTCGCGGTCCCCCGGCGGGTCATCAGCATTCTCGAGGGCGAGAGCCTCCTCAAC
>JALYSZ010000291.1 GCA_030854525.1 Chloroflexota bacterium
GTCGGGATCGGTGGTTCGCCGGGGCCTACGGCAACGTCACCCTTGGGCCGCAGGATCGCGAGCGCTTCTTCCGCGATCGGTCGCGTGACCACGATCTTCACGAGCGCGAGCGAGTCTATGCCGCCACAATTTCGCCGTGCCCAAACGCGTTGCGGTCGACGAGGTGGCCGCGCACAACGAGCGCATGTGGGAGCGACTCGCGAAGGCGGGCATCCCGTATACGCGGCCGCAGGGCACGCCGCCGCGGACAAAAGCCGGGAAACGCCGTTTCCTCGACCGGATCACGAACGGCACCCTCGTGGGTGTCGATCTCGAGGGAAAGCGCGTGCTCTCGCTGGCCGGCGGGGGCGGCTGGGACGCGATCTTGTTTGCCGAGCTCGGCGCGGCCACCACGCTCGTCGATATCTCGAGCCGGCAGCTGAACACGGTGCGCCGTCTCGCGCGGAGTCGAGGCACTGAGCTGGCGTACTTGCGGACCGACATGCGCGATTTGAGCGCCCTCGGCACAGGCGAGTTCGACATCGTGTTTCACCAGCACTCGCTCGTGTTCGTGCCCGACGCGGCGCGGGTGATTGCCCAGGTGGCCCGCGTCCTCGCTGCCGACGGCGTGTACGTGTTCTCGACGATGCATCCTGTGACCTTCCTATTTTACGAGTCATGGACCGGAACCGGTTGGCGGCCCAAGAAGACCTACTTCAGCGACGGGCCGGTGCCGGTGCTCGAGCCGACATGGGACTTCGGGCGCGTGAAAGTCCGTGCGCCAACGTACGAGTACGCGCACCGCACCACCGATCTGGTCAACGCGTGCGCCAAAGCCGGCCTAGTCGTGGATGGTCTCTGGGAATGGTCACCGCACTACGACGGCGGGCCCGAGGGGTCTGACGATGCCCTGGAGCGGGAGCTCCCGGCCTTCATTCAGATTCGCGCGAAGAAGACCTCTTCCTTTTGGCGCCCCGGAGCGAACGGCTCGCGTCCCCGTATTGATCCACCAGCGCCGCCACCCTTCGCGCGGCCACCGGGATATTCACGGCCCAGCCCACACCGAACACGCGGTCGGTGAAGATCTCGTCGGACTCAGGATTCCAGTACGCCTCGCGGAGACGCTCGAAAGTCGGCAAGCGGAAGTCATACGGGACGACTCCCGCGACCTTGCCGTGCCAGGTTCGCTCGGCATCCGGCTTCTTTAGCTCCTGGTAGAGGGCGCCAAAGAAAGCGAGCCAGACCGCGCTCCGCGCGAGGCGATACAGGTCCTTCATCTCGAGGCAACAGCAGGAGCAGGAGTGGTGCCGGGATGCGTCGCGGGGACGCCTTTCGCGCAGAGCGGACACTGCGCGGGCGCGTAGGACGGGATATCGAGCCGCCACAGCGCTTCGATCGGGACGTCGACGTCCGCGGCGCCGCCGGAGCGGTCGACAAGCACCGCGGCCCCAGCCACATGGCCGCCTGCTGACCGTACCGCGTCGAGCGTCTCCTGCACCGAGCCGCCTGTGGTCATGATGTCGTCGACCACGACGACGCGCTCGCCAGGCCGAATGGCGAACCCGCGGCGGAACTCGCGGCCCGTGCCGTTCTCGCGTCGCTCCGCATAGATCGCGCGCACGCCGAGCTGTCGTGCGACCTCATGCGCGAGGATGACCCCACCAGTCGTGGGACCGGCCACCGTGTCGATATCGCGCAGGCTTGTCGATGCCCACGACACGAGCGCGGCACAGAGGCGCTCGGTCTCGGCTGGATGCTGAAGCACTTGGAACTTCTCGAGATACAAAGGTGAATGCCGCCCGGACGCGAGGATGAAGTGCCCTTCACGGAGCGCGCCCGACTCGCGGAACACTCGCTCGACGTCGCTCGAGGTGATGGTCATCACGACTATTCTGCGCGAGTGAAGATCCACGACGTTTCGCTCGTCCTGCGGCCCGACATGGTCACGTGGCCCGGCGAGCCCGCTCCGAAGATCGAGCCGCTCCGGCGCATCGCCAAAGGCGACACCGCGAACGTCTCGGTCGTGACGATCAGCGACCACGCCGGAACGCACGTCGATCCACCGATCCACTTCCTGGAAGGCGGGAACACCGCGGACAGGCTGCCGCTCGAGGCGCTCCTCGGTCCCTGCGTCGTCGTCGCCTTCGAGGGACCAGGGCATGTCTCGGGCGAATGGCTGGATCGCGCGAAGCTTCCGGCGAAGACCGAGCGGATCCTGTTCAAAACCGGCAACAGCGCGCGCTGGGGAGATCCGAGCGCCCCCTTCACTCGCGACTTCACGACGGTCAACGCGAGCGCCGCACGATGGTGCGTCGCGCACGGGATAAAGCTCGTCGGCGTCGACTACCTGTCGATCGAGCCTCAGGGCGCCGAGAAGGAGGGGTATCCCGTGCACAAGACGCTCCTCGGGGCGAACGTCGTGATCATCGAGGGTCTGGACCTTCGGAGTGTCGCCCCGGGTGAATACGAACTGGTGTGCGCTCCGATCAAGCTCCTAAGTGGAGACGGTGCTCCAGCTCGGGTATTTTTGATCGAGCGATGAGGAGTCCCACCGCGGTTGACAGCTCGTCCACGTCGAAGGGCTTCAGGATGAGCGCGTCGGCACCGAGCTGATCGGATTCCTCCGTCGCCGCGCGGTGCGAGGTGAGAAGGACGATCGGGGCGTTCGGCCAGCGTTCGCGCAGTCGCCGAACGGCCGCCCTGGCCTTCGCCGGGTCGTAGCGAGCTCCGAGATCCGTGAGAACGATCGTCGGATCTTCCACCCCACTCGGAATGACGGTCGCCGCGACCGCTTCGAGACCCAGCTCGCCCAGCAGCTCGATCAGCAAGGCACGCTCGTCAACGTCCCGCGCTATGACAACCGCTTTCCCCACGTCCACCATGAGAAGGCACGCCGGCCGTTTGGTGAAGATGTCGAAATCGGAACGTTTTGCCCCGCCGCTATCGTCCGGTCGTGCTCGCGCCGAGGCTCACTGCGGGCCAGGCTCGCCTGATCTCACTGGTCGCGCGCGGCCTGGCGACGAAGCAGATCGCGGCGGAGCTCGGCGTTACCGACCGAGCGATCACCGCCCGACTCTCACGTCTCTTCCGCGCATACCAGACGAGCAACCGTGCCGGGCTCATCGCGGCTGTGCTGTCGGAAGCCGGAGTCGGGCTGGACGACATCGAGCGCCCGGAAAGACGCGCGGCCGGCGCCCGACCGGAGGTCGCCGAGACGATCGCGGCGTACGCCAACGCGCCTTTCATGGTGTCGGTCACCCGAGGCCCGGACCACGTCTACTCCTTCGTGAACGCGGTCTCAGCGCGCGTCGCGGGTCGTGACGACCTTGTCGGCAAGGCCGTAAGCGAGGCATACCCGGAGCTCGACGCGACTTTCCGCGAGGCGCTCGATCGGGTCTACCGCACGGGCGAGCCGTGGTCCGTCGGTGGAGCACCAGCGCGCTTCACTCACCCCGACGGCACGCACCGCGACACGCGGCTGAACCTGATGTTCCAGCCGGTTCGCGGTCGGGCTGGGTCGGTCGAAGGGATCTTGCATATCGGGACCGAGGTGGGCGACTGACCAGATCTATGCGTTCCAGCCGGAGGCGCTCCCGTACCATCAAGGCTCGATGGCCATCACCCAACGGCCCCTTGCGTTGCGCCGGGACCTCATCCGGATCTTCGGTGAGGATCGGCTCGTCGCGGTAATCCGCACGGGAAGCCCGCAGATCGCGCGCGAGGCAGCCAAGGCGATGAGCGAGGCGGGTGTGCGGCTCGTCGAGATCACGCTGACGGTCCCTGACGCGTTCGAGATCATCGAAGAGCTCGCGCTCGACGACGCATTCTCGGCGCGGGGATCGATCGTCGGCGCGGGAACGGTCCTCTCCGGTGCTCAGGCCGAGCAAGCCCTCTCCGCGGGAGCGCGATTCCTCGTGAGCGCCGTGCTCGTGCCGGAGATGATCGAAGCCGCGCGGGCGCGTGACGCGATGAGCATGCCTGGCACGATGACTCCCACGGAGATGATCAAGGCGGCCGAGCTTGGCGCCGACTTCATCAAGGTCTTTCCGGTGTCGGCGATTGGCGGCCCGGATTTCATCGCGAATGTGCGGCGTGCGCTCGTCCATCTCCCGCTCGTCGCGACGGGCAACATCGACCTCGACGAGGTCCCCGACTACCTTCGCGCCGGCGTCGTGGGATTTGGCATCGGCGGCCCGCTCATCCGCACAGATCTCTTGGAGCGCGGCGACCTCGGCGGCGTGATCGCGAATGCGGAGCGCTACCTCACAGCGACCAGGCGCCCCGCGACGAACTAACCGTCAATGCCGCGCGATCTCCCGCTCGGCAACGGCGACTACTTAGTCACCTTCGATTCGCGCTACCAGCTGCGCGACATCTATTACCCGAACGTCGGACAAGAGAATCACACGGTCGGGGATCCGTCCCGTTTCGGCGTCTGGGTCGACGGACAGTTCGCGTGGACCGGCGACGACGGATGGGATCGTCACATCACCTACGAGCACGAGACCCTCGTCGGTGACACCACGCTCGTCCATTCCAAGCTTGGCCTGAGCCTTCGCTTCCGAGACGCGGTCGACTTCGACCGCAACATCTACTTCAAAGAGGTCACCGTCGAGGACACCCTCGGCCGCGAGCGGCAGGTTCGATTCTTTCAGCACTTCGACGCACACCTTTATGGCAATGACACCGGCGATTCGGCCTACTACGACCCGCGGAGCCAGGCGGTCGTCCACTACAAGGGGCGCCGGTATTTCCTGATCTCAGGGTCGAGCGGCGGAAGCGCGTACGGACTCTCGTCATTCGCGATCGGTCAAAAGGACGCGCCGGGCAAGGAAGGCACCTGGCGCGACGCGGAGGACGGCGAACTCTCGCGCAATCCGGTCGCGCAAGGGTCGATCGATAGCGTGGGTATGGTCGCCGTGATCGTCCCGGCGAGAGGCAGCGCGACCGCGGTGTTCTGGATCGCGGCGGGGCAGGCGTACGAGGACGTCCGCGAGCTCGACAAGCTGGTGCGCGAGCGAACGCCCGCATCGTTCCTCGCGCGCACGAAGGACTACTGGCGGCTCTGGGCCAACAAAGACGAGTCCATCACCGAGCATCTGCCCGACGAGATCAACGGCCTGTACAAACGGTCCACGCTCGTGATCCGGACGCAGGTCGACAATCGGGGCGCGATCATCGCGGCGAACGACTCCGACGTTCTGCGCTTCAACCGGGACACCTACTCCTATCTATGGCCTCGCGACGGCGCGCTTGTCGCGGATGCGCTCGACCTAGCTGGGTACGGCGAGGTGACGAGGCGCTTCTTCTTCCTCTGTGGTGAGCTCATCACGCGCGAGGGCTACCTCCTCCACAAGTACAACCCCGACGGCTCGCTCGGCTCCTCCTGGCACGCGTGGTCCACTCCCGACGGCCGTCTCGAGCTGCCGATACAAGAGGACGAGACCGGCCTGCCGATCTGGGCGCTCTGGCAGCACTACGACCGCGATCGCGACATCGAGTTCATCCGACCGCTCTACCGCAAGCTCGTGCGGACCGGGGCGGATTTCATGGCGACCTACCGCGAGCCCCGTACGAAGCTGCCCGCACCGTCGTTCGACCTGTGGGAGGAGCGTCGTGGCATACATGCGTTCACGACGTCGGCCGTCTGGGCTGGGCTCACCGCGGCGCGAAACTTCGCGGTCGCGTTCGGCCAGCACGAGCTCGCGAAACGGTACGCCGTAGCGGCGCAGGAGATCCGCGACGCGGCCCTGGTCCATTTGTGGGACGGGGACCGCGGGCGCTTCGTGCGCACCGTCAACGTGTTGCCCGACGGCACGATCGTGAAGGACGCGACGATCGATATCTCGCTAGCGGGCATCTTCCTCTTCGGCCTGCTTCCCGCGAGCGACGAGCGCGTCCGCTCAACGATGCGCGCGATCGAGGACCGTTTGTCGGTCAAGACGCCGGTGGGCGGGATCGCGCGGTACGAGAACGACTACTACTTCCAGATCTCGTCCGACATAGCGAGCGTGCCCGGCAACCCGTGGTTCGTCGCGACGCTCTGGCTGGCGGAGTACCTGATCGCGATCGCCGAGACGCTCGAGGACCTCGCCCGGCCCCGGGCCTACCTCGATTGGTGCACCCGGCGCGCTTTGTCATCCGGGATCCTCTCCGAGCAGGTCCACCCATACACCGGTGAGCCCCTGTCGGTCTCGCCACTCACCTGGTCCCACGCCGGATTCGTCAGCGCAGTGCAGCACTACGCGCGCCGCTCACGCCTGATCAAGGATCGTTTCCGCGATCGGGTAAAGACCGCGGGCGAGGTGATCGCGTGAGGAAGATGTTCTCCGCCGCGGCGATCGTCCTCACGGCGGCGGCGCTTGTGGCCTGCGCGGCACCGCCGGCGGTACCTCCCGCGAGCCCCGGGGTCGGGCTGCAGGCGTCGTTCGTCCTCGCGAACCCGGCCGGCCTTCTCGCTCTCGACACCGCCGGCCACTCGATCGGCCGGATCATCGACCTGCCCGCGCAGAGCGCGCCGGCCACGCCGGCGCTCCACCCCTCCGGCAAGTCCATCGTCTTCGCCCTAACGCAGCAGCCGGACAAGAAGACCGGCTTCGGTTCGGACCTGTACACCGTCAACCTCGACGGAACCGGTTACAAGCCGGTCGTGCAGCACGAGAGCGACAACGTCTTTTACGCGTCGCCCCGCTTCGCTTCCACCGGTGACGTGCTCTACTTCCACCGCCGCGCCGCGATCATTCAGGCGGGGTCGTTCGTCGGGAACGAAGATTCGCTCGAGCGGCTCGACCTCAAGACCGGCGAGCGCAAGCGGCTCATCATGAACGGCGCCGACCCGGCGCTCTCGCCCGATGGCAAGCTGATCGTGTACGTGCACCTGACGCAGGGTCAGCCCGACGGCCTTTGGATTGCCAACGTCGACGGGTCGAATGCGCGGCCCTTCTTCAAGACAAGGGACACTTGGTGGTACCTCCAAGCTCCGCGCTTCGCCCCGACTGGCTGCGAGATCGTCTTCTCGGCGGCCGGGCATGGGGTCTCGAGTGTGCCCGCGGCTCCGAGCGCTCTCTCGCGCACCTCTGACGCGAAGGGTGGCTTCGCTCACCTCAGCATTCCCTCGGACTTGAACCTCGCTCCGTGCGACGGCACGAGCTTCAAGGTCCTCGGTCAGACCGGCGACGACGTGGTGCCCGCATGGTCGCCGAACGGAACCCAGGTCGCGTACGTCGGAACGGGAGCCTTCTTTGTGCTCACGCTCGCCAACGGGAACATCCGCACGCTCGCTCAGGGTCAGGACTTCTTCTTCGGCGATCTCGTGTGGCTGAAATAGCGCTCTCAGCGCTGGCGTTTCATTCGTGCGGCTTGGCGAAGCAGTAAACGACGGTTAGGTCGAAGGCGGTAATGGATATCCGGCGAGCGCCGGCTCGCCGCGAAGTCGTGCGTAGCCAGGCTTGATGCGCGCGTAGATGATCGCTACACGCTCGTCGTATCCGACGAATGCGCTCTTCATCGCGTTGATCGATAGGCGCTCTACATCCGCGAGCGTGAGACTCGCGATACGCGATAGTCGCTGGAATTCGTCGGAGAGCGTGACGTTCGACATGAGGCGGTTGTCGGTGTTCACCGTCACGCGAAACCGCTGTGCGATGAAATGCCGAATCGGATGCTCCGCCAGGGTCGGTACGGCGCCGGTATCGACATTCGACGAGGGACAGAGCTCCAGCGGGATTCGCTTGTCGCGCACATAGGCAGCGAGAGGGCCCAGCTTCACCACCTTGCCTTCGCTGATCGCCATGTCCTCCACGAGCCTCACCCCATGACCGATCCGGTGCGCGCCGCAGTACTGCAGCGCTTGCCAGATCGATGGCGGGCCGAAGGCTTCGCCGGCGTGGATCGTGATCGAGAAGTTCTCACGGCGGCAGAGCTGAAACGCCTCAAGGTGCGCCTTCGGCGGGTGCCCCGCCTCCTCGCCGGCAATATCGAATCCGACGACACCTCGTTCACGATTCGCGACCGCGAGCTCGGCCATTTCGAGCGAGTCAGTGCGGTCGCGCATGGCGCAGATGAGCTGACGAAGCGTGGTGCGGTGCTCGCGTTCTGCACGCTCGAACCCGCGCGCGACGCTCTGCACGACCTGCTCGAGGTTGAGGCCCCGCTCGGTGTGGAATACCGGCGCGTAGCGGACCTCGGCGTACACGATGCCGTCGCGCGCGAGATCCTCGCCGCACTCGTAGGCGACACGCTCGAGCGCTTCCTCGGTCTGCATGACCGCGATGGTGTGCGCGAACCCGCGGAGGTAGAGGGCGAGCGAACCTGATGCCGCGCTTGCGTGGAACCACCTGCCGAGCTCGGCTCCGTCCGTGGTCGGTAGCCCGCGGTAGCCCTGGTCACGAGCGAGCTCGACGACCGTCGCCGGCCTCAGCCCTCCATCGAGATGGTCGTGCAGCAGCACTTTCGGCGCGGATCGCAGGGTTTCGAGCGGGATCACGGCGTGACTTTAACCGGCGGTCCAGCGCGCCAGGAGCGTTCCGATCGAGATTGCCGCGATCGCGAGCCAAATCAGGCGTAACGCCGACTCGGGCGCGCTGATAAGTCGCGCCGCATCGATCGTCTCCACTGTTCCGTCGCGATAGCGCACCGACCCACTGACCTCCTCGGCTCTCCGCCGGATCCGGCGAACGGGGGTCGAGAGTCGGCGCTGCGCGAGCGAGAGAAGCGATGCGCCGATCGCCGCGGTCGCGGTCGCCAGCAGCGGGGCGCCGTTCGCCAGAGCGCTCGCGACAACGGGGAATCCGCCCCACGCGAGCGCGAACCCAATGTCGGAGTGCACGACCGGGAGTTCGAGCCCGTACGAGATGACGAGGGCAGCGCCGACCGCCACGACGACGAGAAACCACGGACCGAGTTGCGACGCCGCGATCAGACCGAGCGCGACCGCGCCGAACAATCCGAGCGAGCCGATCGCGAGGAGTACGGGCGAGGGAATCCGCGTGCCGAGTGGACGGCCTTGAAGCTCATCAAACGAGTGGGATGCGACGCCGACCGCGAGAAAGAATGCGACAAGAGAGCCGGCGACGATTTGAGGATCCGGCGCCGGAGCCAAGGCTGCGCCAAGCAGCACGTACGAGAGATGCCACAGCGTGTAGGGCGGATGCAGCAGCGTCCAGTAATCGCGCCAGCTACCGGGATCAAGCGCATAGAAGGCCGCGGCCGGCACTACCGAGGGCTGCCTTGCGGATGGCGCCACCGAAACCCTCTGTTCGCGTCGGGGTCCCCCCGGCTCCCGACGCCGGAGCCGGCTCCCCGCCGGTCGCTCCGCGTCCAGGGGCTGCCCCTGGGGGCCCTCGGTGGCGCCATCCTTCATTCCGGTAATCACAAGACCCGCGCCGAAGCTCATTCGCTCGACACGGATTTCGGTCAGTCCCGCGTCGCGCCAATGTCGCTCCGGCTCAGGATGCTCGCGGTCGAATCGCTCGATGCTGCCCTTGAGAAACGCGCCTACGCTCGACCATCGCTCTGAGATCGCCCGTCCCATGACCGGTAAGCCGATCGTCGTGTAAATGCGCCACAGTGCTCGGAGGATCGGATTCGCGGGTACCCCGAAGTCGAGTGCCACGATCCGCCCGCCTGGACGGACCACCCGCGCAAGCTCACGCATAACGGCAGCGGGATCGTCGACGTACCGCAGGAGATACGTGAAGGTGAGGTGGTCGAAAGACTCGTCCGGGAAGGGAAGCGACTCGGCGCGGGCGCGCACGAGCGGGATGTGCCCATCGCGTGCCGCCGCCGCCCCGAGCATGTCAGCGCTTCGATCCAGCCCAACCACTTCGCACCCGTAGCGGACGTGGAGCGCCCGCGCGACAAGGCCGGTTCCGGTCGCGACGTCGAGCACGACGTCGTGCGGATCGGCTCCCACCAGCGATATCAGCTTCGCTCGCCACCGCGCGTCCTGCCCGAACGACAGGAGCGCTCCCGCCTTCTCGTAGCTGGCGCCGATCCCGCTGAAGATGCGACGCGCGTCATCGGGTGGAGAGGAGGGCATCGCCCTCTATTTCGCAAGCACCGCGCGGCGTGGATCGTCGCCCGGTGCGATACGCCAGCCTGAGCGATACGGCGTGCCGAAGGCGATGTCGTCCGGCCGCACAGGCACGCGGTTGAGCTCGCGCCCGGTCGCCGCGCGGATCGCCGCCACTATCGCGGGCGTGCTCGATATGGTCGGAGGCTCGCCTACCCCTTTGGCGCCGTACGGGCCGTCGGGGTGTGGATGCTCGATGAGCTCCGTGACGACCGGCGGCATGTCGAGCGTGGTCGGCAGGAGGTAATCGGTGAACGATGCGTTGCGCACCTGTCCGTCGCGGAGCTGCACCTCTTCCATCACGGCGAGTCCAAGGCCCTGTGCGATCCCGCCCTCGATCTGCCCCACGACGGCCACCGGGTTGATCGCCTTGCCTACGTCCTGCGCCGTCGCGATCTGAACGACCTTCACGAGGCCAGTGTCCACGTCGACATCCACGACGGCGCGATGCGCCGCGAATAGGAAGGCGACGTGGCCCTGGGTCTGCGTCGTCGCGTTGCGCGGCTCGGTGTCGCGGTGGCGATGGGTAACAGTGCGATCGATCGGCTCGTCCAGAAGGGCGCCCGGCTCGTCGAGCGAGCGCCCCGCCTTTCGTGCGCGCGCCAGAAGCTCGGCCTTCACCTCGCGGCAGGCGGCGAGTACGGCTCCGCCTGTCATCCAGGTCTGACGTGACGCCGAGGAGGATCCAGCCGAGCCGATGGTGGTGTCGGGCCGATCGACCTCGACCCGCTCGATCCCGAGCTCGGTGCGCGCAATCTGCGCGCACACGGTCACGATCCCCTGCCCCACCTCGGCAGCCGCGGTGTGCACGTGCGCGATCGGTCCGCGCGCGTCACGCGCCAGCCGGACGCGCGCCGTCGAAAAGTCGTCGAAGGCGTGCGAGTAGCAGACATTCTTCATTCCCGCGGCGTAGCCGACACCGCGCCGCACTCCTTCGCCGTGCGTGAGGTTGCCCAGCCCTCCGGGCAGCGCGATCGGATCGTTCGGTATTTGACCATCTGGCATCGCGACGTCGGCGCAGCGACGGATGATTTCGGAAACCGCGGCGCTCCCCTCGACCGGCTGGCTGGTGATGATGCGATCGCCGTTCCGCAGGGCGTTCCGCTCCCGCAGCTCGACGGGGTCCATCTTGAGCGCCGCGGCGAGCTTGTCCATCTGCGACTCGTACGCGAAGCACGACTGGACCGCCCCGAAGCCGCGCATCGCGCCGGTGGGCGGGTTATTCGTGTACGCGCCGACCGCGTGGATGCGCGCGTTCGGGACGCGGTAGGGCCCGGCCCCGAAGCACGCCGCGTTCGCGACGACCGCGGGGCTCGACGATGCGTACGCTCCACCGTCGAGCACGATCGTCGCGCGCACGAATACGAGTTCGCCTTCTTTCGTCGCTCCGTGGCTGTACCAGAGCTTCGCGGGGTGGCGATGGACGTGGCCGTAAAAAGACTCTTCGCGCCCGTAGGTCATCCGCACTGGGCGTTTCGTCGCGAGCGCGAGCAAGCACGTGTGGATCTGAAGGGTCACGTCCTCACGTGCGCCGAAAGCGCCGCCGACGCCGGCCAGCACCAGACGCACTTTCGATTCGGGCAACCCGAGGCAAGGACCGATCTGACGGAGATCCTCGTGCAGCCACTGCGTCGCGATGTGGAGCTCGACACCGCCGTCCTGTCGAGGAATCGCCAGGCCCGCTTCCGGTCCGAGCGCCGCTTGGTCCTGCATACCGAGCTCGTACTCGCCTTCGACGACGACGTCCGCCCCCGCGTCCGGATCGCCGTGTTCGACGAGCACGTCCTCGATCACGTTCCCCTTTCGATGGAGGCTGGTGGCGTCCGGCTGCAACGCCGCGACCGGATCCGTGATCGGCGTCAGCGGCTCGTATCGGACGGAAATCGCGCGAATCGCGAGGCGCGCCTCCTCGGCGGTCTCAGCCGCGACGATCGCGACGGGCTCACCCACGTATCGGACCTTGCCGGTCGCGAGCACCGGTTGGTCGAGCTTCATCAACCCGAAGAGCTCGCGCGTCGGCAGCTCGGAGGCGGTGATGACAGCCTTGACCCCGCTCATCTTCTTCGCGGCCGCCGTGTCGATCCCCACGATCCGCGCGTTCGGGTGCGGGCTGCGAAGCGTGGAGCCGAAAAGCATGCCCTCCCGGCGCAGGTCGCTGCCGTACTGGAATTCGCCCTTCACTTTCGGCGCGCTGTCGGGTCGCTCCACCGACTCGCCGACGCCGCCGCGGATCTTCGGTCGGACGGGGACGACGCTCATCGTCGGTACATCGCGGCCGACGCGCGCTGCACGGCTTCGAGAACCCTCCCGTACCCGGTGCAGCGGCAGATGTTGCCCGAGAGCGCTTCACGGACCTCGAGATCGCTCGGCTCGGGGTTCCGCTTGAGGAGCGAGTAGGTCGCGACGACAAGACCCGGCGTGCAGAACCCGCATTGCACCGCACCCGCCTCGACGAACGCGCGCTGGACCGGGTGGAGCTGCTCGCCATCGGACAGCGACTCGACCGTCTGGATGTTCCGTCCCGCGGCCGCGGCGCCGAGCACGAGGCACGCGCAAACGAGCTCGCCGTCCATAAGTACAGAGCAGGACCCGCACTCGCCTTGCTCGCACGCGTTTTTGCTGCCGGCCAGGTCGAGACTCTCGCGTAGGACGATGAGGAGGCTGTCGTGATCCGCGGCCTCGGCCTCGCGCTCCTCGCCATTCACACTGAGCTTGAGCCTCATGGGATGACCGCAACGCGCGCGAGGGCACGCGCTCCCATCACGGCGAGCACGTGCCGGCGGTACGCAGCGGTGCCGCGAACGTCGTCGATGGGTTTCGCGGCCGCGGCCGCGAGTCGGCCGAACTCTTTCGTTGCTGCGTCGCTCGGCCGATTCGGCCGGTCCCACCCCGTCTCGTCAAACAGTCCGGAGGCGAAGCGCTCGGCTTCGGTCGCCCGAATGATCGTCGGACCGCACGACCCAAGGCCGACCCCGACGCGTCGCCGCTCGCGATCGACGACGAGCGCGAGCCCGGCGACCGCGATGACCATCGCATTGCGCGTTCCGACTTTCATGAAAGTCTGTGCCGGGCCAGCGTCGTCCCACTCGGCCGCCACGATCAGCTCGTCCGGTCGTCGAACGGACTTCTTCGGACCGGCCATGAAGTCGGCGAACGGCACTCGGCGCTCGCCCTTCTTCGATCTGAGGACAACGGTCGCCTCGAGTGCGGCCAGGACCGGTAGCGTGTCGCCGGCTGGCGAGCACGTCCCGAGGTTTCCGCCGATCGTCGCCGCGTTCCGGATCTGTGGCGAGCCGATTGGGCGGGCGGCTTCCTGAAGGGCGAGTGAACCGGCGTCGTTCTCGAGCATCCGCGTGTAGGTGACAAGCGCGCCCATGCGGACATGGCCGTTGTGCGAGAGGTCCTTGAGCTCCTCGACGCGGTCGATAGCGACGACATGAGCGGGGCGAATCCGGCCGAAGTTGATATCGACCAGGAGATCGGTCCCGCCCGCCAGGATCGTCGCGTCCTTAACGCTCGAAAGGGTCTCCAGTACGTCGTTGACGTGTCGGGAGATCTGGATGCTCACACCGGGATTATCACTTCCGTGTTCGCAAAGTGGTCACTAGGATGGCCGTACGCGGGGAGGCGACGGTTTGGGCGGAGCGAAAGACCTCGAGCGGGAGCTCGCGGAATCTCAGGCGCGGGAAGCAGCGCTCGCCGAGGTACTGGGCGTCATGCGGCGGACGCCCGCCGATCTCAACACGGTCCTGGAAACCGTACTCGACCGGGCCGCGCGTTTGTGCGGCGCCGAACGCGCCTCGATCCACCTGCTTGATGGCCAGGTCTACCGCACCGCCGCGTTCTGGGGGCCGCGGAACGCCGAATACGAACGCGTCGCCTACCACACGACACGCACGCCGGGCCGCGAGACGCTCATCGGCCGCACCGCCCTCGACCGCGCGGTGATCCACATACCCGATGTGCTCGCGGATCCCGAGTACACCGCGACGGACCTCCAGCGCCTCGGCGGCTACCGGACGATGCTCGGCGTACCTCTTTTCCGCGGCGATCTTGTGGCCGGCGTCTTCGTCCTCACTCGGAACGACGTGCGGCCGTTCTCCGATCGCGAGATCGCTCTGGTCTGTGCCTTCGCCGATCAGGCCGTCGTCGCCATCGAGAACGCTCGTCTGCTGAAAGGGACGACGGACGCTCTCGAGCGCCAAACCGCGGTCTCGGAAGTCCTCAAAGAAATGAGCAGATCGGCATTCGACCTCGATCGCGTTCTCGAGAGCGTCGCCATGAATGCGGTCCGGCTGTGCGCCGCGGACAACGGGTCCATCGCGCGGCTCGAAGGCGACGGCTGGAGGCTGGTCGCGAATGCCGGTGATTTCGACCGAGAAGGCTTGGAGAAGAACTGGGGCAAGCAGCCGATCGAGCCGGACCGGCGCAGCTTGACCGGCCGCGTTTTGATGGATAGGCGGACGACGACGATCGTCGACGTCCTGGCCGATTCCGAGTACGACGCCGGTGCCGGGCTTTTCAACGTCCGATCGATCATCGGAGTCCCTTTGACGCGCGGCCACGAGATCGTCGGTGTGCTCATCCTGAGGCGCAACGAGCCAAAGCCATTCACACCTGAGGAGGTCCACCTCCTCGAGACATTCGCAGACCAGGCGTCGATCGCAATCGAGAACGTGCGCCTTTTCGACGAGACGAAGGAGTCGCTCGAGCAGCAGACCGCGATCGCGGAGGTCCTCGGCGCTATCAGTCGCTCGGCGTTCGATCTCGACCTCGTGCTCACCACGATCGTCGAAAACGCAGTCCGGCTCACCGACGCGGCGAACGGGACGATCATGGGTATCGAGGGCCCGGTGGCGCGCTGGCTCGTGACGACCGAGCCTGAGTCGGATGGCCGGGTTTCGGGACCTCTCGAGCCCAACCGTCGGAGTCTCACCGGCCGGGTGCTCCTCGAACGCCGGACCGTCCAGATCGAAGATATCGGCGCAGACCCTGAGTACGACCTGACCGGGTATTTCGGCCCCGCTTGCACGATGCTCGGCGTACCGCTGCATCTTCGCAGCGATCTGGTCGGGATACTGATCGTTCGCCGCCGCGACGTACGCGCGTTCACGGCCGACCAGATCCGCATCGCGGAGACCTTCGCCGACCAGGCCGCGATCGCGATGAACAACGTTCGCCTTTTCAACGAGACCAAGGAGTCACTCGATCGACAGACCGCCACGAGCGAAATCCTCCGTGTGATGGCCAGCTCGCCAACTGAGGTTCAACCGGTCCTCGACGCGATCGCCGAGAACGCCGCACGGGTGTGCGGCGCGAGTGACGCGCACGTCTATCGTGTCGAGGGCGAGGTCCTGAAGCAGTGGGCTCACTTCGGGCCAATCCCTGGACTCGCCCCAGGCGAGTCCCTGCCGCTCAGCCGTGGATCGGTCATCGGTCGATGCATCCTCGATCGGCGGGCGATTCACACGAAGGACGCGCTCGACCTCGACCCGGCCGAGTACCCGATTAGCGTCCAGCTACGGCGACGCTGGGGATACCGGACCGCGCTCGCAGTGCCTCTCATTCGACATGGCGTCGGGATCGGTGGAATCGCGATCCGCCGTATGGAAGTGCAGCCGTTCGCGCCGAAGCAAATTGAGCTCCTCGAAACGTTCGCCGATCAGGCTGCGATCGCCATAGCGAACGTCGAGCTCTTCCAGACCGTGGAGCGTCAGCGGAAAGAGCTGTCGCGCTTCCTCTCGCCCCAGGTCGCCGCCCTCATCACGAGCGACCAGGGCGCGAATTTGCTTGAAGGGCACCGTCGCCAGATCACCGTGGTCTTCTGCGACCTGCGCGGCTTCACCCATTTCGCGGAGACCGCCGAGCCCGAGGAGGTCCTCGGCGTGCTGCGCGACTACCACCGCGCCATGGGCGAGCTCGTCGTGGAACATCAGGGAACGCTCGAACACTTCGCCGGGGACGGCATGATGGTCTTCTTCAACGACCCGCTCCCGGTCGAGCATCACGAGCTCCAGGCCGTGCGCATGGCTTGCGCGATGCGCGAAGGATTCGAAGAGATGGCCCGCGCGTGGCAGAAGCGGGGATACGAGCTCGGGTTCGGCGTCGGCATTGCCACCGGCTACGCGACGCTCGGCCGGATCGGCTTCGAGGGAAGGTACGACTACGGCGCGGTCGGAAACGTCGTGATCCTCGCGCAGCGTCTTTCGGCCGAGGCGAAGGCCGGTCAGATCCTGCTCAGCCAGCGCGTCCACGCGGCGGTCGAGAGTGACGCGGAAACAACGGCGATCGGGGAGCTCGCTCTGAAGGGCTTCACGCGTCCGGTCCCGGCATTCTCCGCGGAATCGGTGAAGGCGCCGACGGCTGCGCGTCCGTGACCGCAGTCTCTTTCACCACGATCGCGCAGCCGAACCCGGGCGGCGTCCTGCTCATCGAGATACCGGAGCGCGTGGTGACGAGCCTGGGCGCGGGCAAGCGCGTCCCCGTGCGGGTGACGCTGAACGGCGCCAAATATCGATCAACGATCGCCGTGTACGGAGGCCGCTACTACCTTCCGGCGCGGAAGGAGGTCCGCGATGCCGCGAAGCTCGTCCCGGGCGGCCGCGCGCGGGTATCGCTCGAGGTCGACACCGCTCCGCGGACCGTAGAGCTCCCCGCCGACCTCGCGCGGGCGCTGACGAGTGCGAAGCTGCGGCGAGCGTTCGACCGCTTCTCCTTCTCGGATCGGAAGGAATTCGTTGACTCGGTGATGTCGGCGAAGCGCCCCGTGACGCGCGCGGCACGCATTAATAGGGTCGTGGGGCAGGTTAACGTGAGGGCAGGAGCCGCCTCGACTACGTCGCGCTCGACCGAGGGCCTCATCCCCTGAGTTCTCGCCCTTGGTGTGGCACTGTCGGTCGGCCCGCATCGGGGCACATGGGGAAGGGGACCTCTGGTGAGATTCGTCTCGCGCGGCCTCTGCTTGGCCGCGATCGTCTTGGCGTTCGCTACACACTCAAACGCCGCGAACGCGGAACCGCCGCACGACGCGCTCCTCGCGGCCGTGAACGCCTATCGGGCTTCACGCGGTCTCGCGACCGTCGCGGCGAGTCCCACCCTCCAAGCGGCCGCGCAGTTCATGGCCGACGACTTCGCGCAACACGGGGCGCCGGCCGTCCCGCATCGCTCGTCCGACGGGCGAATGCCCAGACAGCGGATGGCCGACGCGGGCTACCCGATCGGCGAGGCGTTCACCAGCGAGATCATCGCCTGGGGCGCGACGGCAGCGGAGGGCGCGATGCGCCTCTGGCTCAATTCGCCGCCGCACTGGGCCGAGCTGAATGACGGCCGCTACCGCGCCGCCGGTCTAGGGGTTTCCTGCAGCGGCGCGCTTCCCTGCGTGTGGGTGATTACTTTCGGCTCGGTTGTCGACGCCACCTACGGCGACCCCAAATACCACACGACGTTCTACGCGCAGTCGGCGTTTCCCACCGTCGCCCCCGGCGGAACCGCCGAGTGGGTGATCGCCTTCACGAATACCGGAGAAACGGGTTGGGACCTGAGTAAGGCCACGGCCGTGCGACTTGGAACGTGGAGCCCGCAAGATTCGTCGAGCGTTCTCGCGTCGCCGGCCTGGATAGCTCCGAATCGTCCCGCGGAGCAGACCACGACGTGGGTCGGTCCCGGGCAGCAGGCGTGGTTCCGCGTGCAGCTTCGCGCGCCAGATGCGCCCGGGATGTATCGGCTCTACGTTCGACCCGTGATCGACGGCGTCGAGTGGCTGGAGAACGTAGGCGCGTACGTGGACGTGAGCGTGCGCTGAGCGCCGAGATCAAGCCAAACCAGCGCGCTTCATGAGCGGTCCAAGTTGCTCGGCCGCTTTCGCCCGGACGTCATGCGCGTCCATCTTCGTCGGCACCCCATCACGGACGAGGAACTCGCCGTCCACTAACACGTGGCGCACCGCGCGCGAGCCGCCGCCGAACAAGATCCGCGCGACGGGGTCCCCGCCAGGGCCGTCAAGTTTCTCTAGGTCCAGCACGACGAGGTCCGCGCGCTTTCCCTGCTCGAGCGTGCCGACTTCGGCGTCGATCCTCAGCATCTTTGCCCCTTCGCGTGTCGCGAGGCCCATCGCGTCGTATCCGCTCAACGTGCCGATACCGCTCACCACCCGGGCAAGAAGCGTCGCCAGACGTATCTCCTCGAATCCATCGAGCCGGTTGTTGCAGGCCGCGCCGTCAGCGCCCAGGCCGACGGTGATGCGCGCATTGCGCAGTCGCGCCACCTGCGCGATGCCGGAGCCAAGCTTCAGATTCGACGACGGACAGTGCGCGACGGACGTCTTCGTCGTCTTCAAGATCTCGATCTCCGAATCGTCGAGGTGGACGCCGTGCGCGATGATCGCGCGCTCGCTCGCGATGCCCGTGTCGAGGAGGTACTGAATCGGCGAGCGACCGGTGGCCATGACCACGGCGTTGCGCTCGTCCACACTCTCATTGGAGTGTGTGTGCACGAGCAGGTCGGCGAGCTTGGCAAGCTGCGTGACCGCTTCGAGCAGGTCGCGGGTGCACGAGAGGGCGAAACGCGGCATATACACATAGCCGATCCGCCCGCTCGACGCTTTGTGCCATCGCTTGGTCAGGGCACCGCCGGCGTCTAGCGAGGCGCGCGTCGTTTCGACGAGATTCGGGGGAACGCCTTCGCCGGTATCCATCATCGCCTGTCCGAAACGTGCGCGTATGCCGCTTCGAACGAGTTCCTCGGCAACGATGTCGCCGAAGTGCGTCGTGCCCATGTCGAGGATCGTCGTCGTGCCCGTCGTCAGCATCTCGAGCAGACCGAGTCGCACGCTCGCGCGCACGGACGCTTCGTCGTGCGCGGCCTCGAGCGGCCACACCCGCGTGCGGAGCCACCCAAGTAGGGGCATGTCTTCCGCGAGCCCGCGGAAGAGTGTCTGAACCAAGTGAACGTGCGTCTGGACGAGGCCCGGCATCACGACGCATCCCGAAGTGTCGACAACCTCGGTGTCAGCAGGTGGGGTGACCTGGCCAAGTCCGCCGATTCGCGTGCCGCTCACCAGAAGATCGCCTATCACCGGCCGCGGCGAATCCCGGAGCGGCAGCAGCGTGCCACCACGAAGCAGGACGCTCATCCTTGATACGCGAGCTCGCGCAGGCCCGTCGCGAGCACGCGCGTGCCGAGGACAACGTCCTCCGCGGCGGTCGCCTCCTCGGGACAGTGCGACCGGCCGCCGATGCTCGGGACGAACAGCATTCCCGCGTTCGCGGCCGCAACGAGGACCTGCGCGTCGTGTCCGGCGCCGCTTGTCATGTCGCGCGGCTCGACGCCGGCCGCAACGGACGCGCGGCGAAGAACGTCGGCGACGCGCGGAGATAGCGCCACCGGTGGCCGATCGCGAAGCGTCCGAATCTCCACGGACAGACCACGTTCGCTCGCGATCCGCTTGATCGCATCCCCGATCTGGGTGATGAGCTCGCTCCGGCGTGCGGGATCGGTGTGTCGAGTGTCGATCGTGAACCGCGCGAGGCCCGGCACGACGTTCACCTGCGACGGTTCGACCGCGATGGTGCCGACCGTCGCGACGGCGGGATGGCCCATCCGCACCGCGGCGTCGGCGATGGCCATCGACATTGCGGAGGCGCCGAGGAAGGCGTCTCGGCGGCGGTCCATCGCCATTGCGCCGGCGTGATCCGGCTGGCCTCGAACGGTGACCTCCACGTGCGCGGTGCCCGCGATCGTCGTGACCACGCCGAGTCGCGGCCCGTGGTCCTCAAGGATGGGCCCCTGCTCGATGTGCAGCTCGACGAAGACGTCGAGGTCGCGGCGTACGGCTGTCGCGGCCGTGGCGGGATCGAGACCGACCGCCCGCATCGCGTCGGCGAGCGTCACGCCATCCCCGTCGCGCACGCGATCGGCCTCGCCAGGCTCGAGCCGATCGGCTATCGCGCGAGCGCCCCAGAAGTTTGTGTCGAACCGGCTCCCTTCCTCTTCGCAAATGGCGACGCATTCGAGTATTCGCGCTGAACGGCCGAGGCTCTGCCAGAGACTGCTCACCGCCTCGATGCCCGCGACAACGCCGAGGGCTCCATCGAGGGCGCCTCCCGCACGCACGGTGTCGATGTGCGAGCCGGTTGCGATCACCCGCCCACCGCGCGATCCTTCGATCCTTCCCCATACGTTCCCGACGGCATCCCGCCTGACGAGAAGTCCGGCTTCCTTCATCCACGTCGTGACGAGATCCATCGCGGAGGTCCACGACGCCGAATACAACGGACGGTAGATACCGCCGTCCGGGAGCGCGCCCCGCTGCGCGAGGTCGTCGAGCCGGCGCAGCAATCTGCGCTCGTCGATCTCAACGAGGTCGCGCGTGGTGGTCGCGCTCATCCCTCGGCCACTTCCCCTCGGCGAATGAATCGTCCGCGGGCGGGATTGGTTACGGTCTCACGCTCGTTATAGACCGTGCGACCGCCCACGAGCGTGCGGACGACCTTTCCGCGGAACGATCGTCCCACGTATGGGTCGACGCCGCGGGTGTGGGAACCCCCCTGTTCGAAGGCCCACTCGCGGTCGGGATCGAAGAGCACGACGTCGGCGTCGGATCCCTGCGCGATCGCGCCCTTGCGCGGCCAAAGGCCGAACCGCTTCGCCGGTCTCGTTGAGAGACGCCAGACGACGAACCCCGCGATCTTGCGCACGTCGAGCGCGCCGTTGGCACGCGCGGCCGCGCCGGTAAAGACGGCCGGCAGCAGTGACTGAACGCCGGCCACTCCGCCCCAGGCCGCGAAAATGTCGGCCGGGGCTTTGAGCTCGGGCGGGCAGGGCGAGTGGTCAGACGCCACGAAGTCGATCTTCCCCTGCAGCAGCGCTCGCCATAGACCATCGCGGTTTCGAGCGTCGCGGATCGGAGGGGCGCATTTGAGCGGCGCGCCGTGCCGCGCGAGATCACCCTCGTCGAAGGTCAGGTAATGCGGGCAGGTCTCAGCGGTGACGTCGGTGCCCATGTCGCGGGCCGCGCCCACTGCGCCAAGCGCCTCGACCGCAGAGACATGGACGACGTGTATGCGCGCGCCGGCCTCTCGCGCTGCCGCGCATGCGCGCGCCACCGCTCGGACCTCGACGAGTGGCGGCCGCGAACTGGGCCAGGCGCCGACGTCGTGCCTCCCGGCGCCGCGGACACGCGCGGTCGCCTCGCGAACGAGAGCGTCGTCTTCGCAATGCAGTGCCACCACCAGACCCGCATCCGCGGCAGCGCGGAGCGCCGCCACGAGATCCTCGTCGCTTAGGGCTGGAAACTCAGGAATTCCGCTGTCGCAGAGGAAGGCCTTCACGCCGACTGCGCCTCTCTCGCTCAGCTCGCGCAACGTGGCTGGATCCGCGTCGACCAGGCCGCCCCACAGCCCGAAGTCGACTACTGATGCTCTTTCGGCCGCCTCCCTTTTCAGGTCGAACGAGGCGCCGTCGAGCACTGGGGGGACTGAATTGAGCGGCATATCGAGGACCGTCGTGATTCCACCGGCAGCGGCCGCGCGGCTCCCATTCGCCCAGCCCTCCCAGTCCGTTCGCCCGGGCTCGTTGAAGTGGACATGCGCGTCGACCATGCCGGGGAGCGCGAGGAGGCCTCGCGCGTCGATCTCCCTCTCCGCGGCCGAAGCGCCGGCCTCAACGAGCCCGCTGATCCGTCCGTCGCGGATGAGGATGTCGCGCGCGTAGGCGCCGTCGTACACGACCACCGCGCCACGTATCGCGAGGTCGGGCTTCTCCGCGCCGGTCACTCTTCGCTGATAGTGAAGTCCTGCGCGCCTTCCCAGAGTGTGAGCCGACCGACCTCCGCCAGATGCTCGTTGCCCTCGATGACCGTCGCGAAGTGGTTCCCGGCGAGCTGTCCAACCTTGCTCGAGAACATCGTCGCGCCGTATGGAAAGAGGATCTCCATCTCCGAGATGCCCCCCGGGTAGACCAGGATCTGGCCGGGGGCGGGATGACTCGTGTGGTTCTCGAAGTCGACGCCAAGCCGCTTCTCCCCCATCGGAACCCACGTCGATTCTCCGCTCCAGCGGCAGTGGACCAGCTTGCTGCGCAGCGGCAGGAGCTTTCGGATCGCCGCGCAGGTCTTCGGCGCGTCCTTCTCCTCGAGACGCGCCCTGAAGGTGACGGGTCCGGCCGTGATCCGAAGCATCGGCATCGCGGGCGTACGATACCGGCCGCTCATGGCGACCCTCTCTACGCACGTCCTCGACACAGCGAGCGGCCGCCCCGCGACGGGTGTCGCCGTGTCGCTGGAAAAAAACGGCGCCGTGATCGCACGCGGCGTAACCGACAAGAACGGGCGCATCGCGGAGCTCGCCGGTTCGCTGGAGCCGGGGCGCTATCGGCTCGTTTTCGACCTCGACGGCCCCTTCTTCCGGCGGATCGCCCTCGACGTCGAGATAGGCGCGGAACCGAAATACCACGTCCCACTCCTCGTCACCCCCTTCGGCGTGACGAGCTACCGCGGGTCGTGATGACCATCGCGCCGGAAAAGCTGGCAGCGGTCTTCGAGCGGGCTCCGAATCTCGGCGACCGCGTGAGAGGGAACGATCCCGCCTCCATCGTGGCGTCGGCCCGCGCGGAGATCGCGCGGATGACGGAGGAGGAGCGCATCGCCGTGTTGAACGGTCATCCGAGGATCGGTGCTGACCCGGCGTCGCTCTCCGCGCTATCCCGCCGCGAACAGGGCGGCGGCGCCGACATCGCCACCTTGCGAGACCTCGCCGGATTGAACGACGAGTACGAGCAGAGGTTCGGATTCCGTTTCGTCGTGTTCGTCCACGGTCGA
The DNA here is from genome assembly GCA_030854525.1 of Chloroflexota bacterium. Next base: position 22,866 of record JALYSZ010000291.1, read on the forward strand.
TCCAATGCTGAGATCGTGCCCGTGTTTCGCGAGCGCCTTCGGCGCACCCGCGACGAAGAGCTCGCGACGGGCATCGACGAATTTCTGGCGATCACCGGCGATCGATTGAGGCGGATCGACTTATGACGTCGACCGAGATCAGCTACGGCAAGGCCCACGTCGTTTTCTACCGCCTAGGCGGTCGCGACCTCGCGCCGCTGGCGGCGTCAGTCGACATCGACGTCTTCGGAAAGCGCTTCCTCAGCGCGTACACCGAGGGTGACAATCGCGAGGTCGTCGCGACCGACACGATGAAGAACTTCGTGTACGCGATGGCGGCCGAGTACAGCGGGGCCACGCTCCTCGGCCTCTGCGCTTTTCTTGGCCGCAAGTTCCTCGAGACCTACCCGGTGATGGAGGCGCTCCGCGTGACCGCGCGCGAGGTGCCTCTGGACGCAGCCGCCGGGGAACGTGGCCCGAGCGATGTGCTCTTCCGCTCGACCCGCGGCGACGGCGCGGCCGCGCAGATCGCCGTCGAAGGGAGCGGCGGAAAGCCAGAGATCACCGCGGCGCGAAGCGGTTGGGAGGGCATGGTGCTCGTCAAGACGACGGGCAGCTCGTTCGCGACCTTCGCGCGAGACGACTTCACCACGCTCCCCGAGCTCACCGACCGCCCACTCACGATTCGCATGGACGTGTACTGGCGCTACCGCGATCTGAAGGATGGTGTGGCCGAGGGGGCCGGATTTCTCGGGCCTCGCGCCGTCCGCGACGAGATCGAGCGCATCTTCCACGAGTTCGACAGCCGCTCAATCCAGCATCTGGTCCACGAGATGGGAGCGCGCCTGTTCGCCGCGCACACGCAGCTTCAGGAGATCGAGTTCGTCGCGGAGAACCACACGCCTGAGCACGTGCGGGACGGCGCCGGTGGCGTGAAAGTCTTCGCGGCACCGAGGGCCACCTTCGGAAAGATCGGCCTCATTCTGAGACGCTGAGGGCATTACGCGCCTTCATCTCGCGGGTAGACTCGCGATGTGAAGAAGAATCAGCTCCTTGGCCCTGCGCGAGTCTTGGTCGTCGTCGATCAACCACTCGCGAACCTCGTCGCCCTCACCCTCAATCACGGCAAGTACGTCACGCGCATCGCCAAGGACGCCAAGACAGCGAGGGGAGAGCTCGAGGTCTGGCAGCCGCACCTTCTACTCGTGGATCTCGACGCAGACGACGCCGACTCGCTCGGTCTCATCGGCCGGCGCGTGACGAATCGAAGGGTTCCGACCATCGCGTTCAGCGTGCGAGGCGATCTCAAGACGAAGCTTGCGGCGTTCGATAAGGGTGCGGACGACATCATCACCGTGCCGTTCGTACCCGAGGAGCTCGTCGCGCGGACGCTGGCTCTCATGCGGCGCAGCTACGGCGACGATGTCGCTTTCATCCCCGTCATCAATGTGGCCGGCCTGGAGGTCGACCTGCTGAATCAACAGGTGAAGGTCGGGAGGCTTCGTCCGGTACTGACCTCGATGGAGCAGGCACTGCTCTATCTGCTCGCGTCCAATCCCGGCCAAACGCTTGGGCGCGAGGAGATCCTGGACGCGCTCTGGGGTGCGGATTACGTCGCGGGGAGCAATGTGGTCGACCGCCACGTGCGAAACCTACGGATGAAATTGAAGGATCACTGGCGAAATCCGCGATTCATTGGCACCGTTCCGGGCAAGGGGTACCGATTCCTCGCGGCTCCGTGAGTTCACGTAATGACGGAGCGTTATCCGCCGCCTAGACCAGACCTGTGGCAGCTCTCAGCGGGCGCACCCGCGGGGGCGCCAAATCGGCTCAACCCGAATCTCCTCGGGCGTTGATCGTCATGAACGAGACGCTCGGCGGCCTCGTGGCTCTAACGCTTCAGCACGGGCGTTACGAGACGCAACGAGAGACGAACCCGCAGGCGTGCCGGGAGCTCGTGAGGGACTGGCAACCACACATCGCCTTTATCGACCTCGACCTTTATGAGCAGTTCATCGACATCGTCGGGCGAGGCCTGGCGCACGGCCATACCCCGATCATCGCGTTCACTCGTCGGCGCGACACCGCCCTGAAGCTCAGCGCATACGAGCGCGGCGCAGACGACATCGTCGAGGTCCCGTTCACGCTGGACGAGATCGTGGCTCGGCCATTCGCTCTGCTGCGGAGGGCGCACGGCACGACCGTAACGATCGTGCCGAAGATCAAACTCGACGGACTCGAGGTGGACCTGATCGAACAGCGCGTGAGCGTCGGAGGACGCACCCTGCACCTCACGCCGATCCAGCAGACGCTCCTCTACCTCCTTGCGGCGAATGCCGGGAGGGCGCTGAGCCGAGAAGATTTGCTTGCCACCATCTGGGGTGGTGAATTCGAGATCGAGAGCAACGTCGTTGATCGTCATATCCGCGAGTTGCGCGTGAAGCTCGGCGACGACTGGCGCGAGGCTCGCTACATCGAGACCGTTCCCGGGGCGGGCTACCGGTTCAAGTCCCAGGCGAGCGTGAGTACCGCAGCCGAGTAAAGCCGCTACGCAATCAGCGATTCCATGACGTGCGGTAATGACGATGCGTGTTCTTGGTGATGCAGTAGTCAGCGGCCTGTAACAAATCGGTTTCCGGCGAGACGCGTTGGGGGAGGCCTGAACTGTCAACGAGAGACGTCGTCCACTGGGAATGCCACTCATCCGAGCATCGTGCCCTTCATTCCCGTCACGGGAATGGTGGTCTAACGATCCACGAGGGCGCCTGGGCCTACTGCGATGGAGCAGGCGCTAACGACGTTCATCAGTGGTCGCCGACCGGTGGGGTCGCACTCGAATCACTGGTCCGTTGGACCGCGCCGAACGGAGTGACAGCGGATGCCGATCGCCCGCTCGCCAGCGTTGCGACGAATGGCACGCCAAAGATTTCAAGCAAGACCTCCGGAGGTCGCCGGGCTTAGAACCCGAGCGACGTGGAATATGAGCTTCGGCATTACCGAATCCGCGCCGGAAGCATGGACGCGTTCCTCGACGCGTGGCTGCGTGGCGTCTACCCGCTGCGGCGCAAGTTCGGGTTCGTCTTCGCTGGTGCGTGGCGAGTGGAGGGCGCGGACGAGTTCGTTTGGATCATCGGCTACGACGGGCCCGAGGGCTTCGCCGCCGCCGATGGGCAGTATTACGCGTCTGAGGAACGCAAGCGCATGACTCCGGATCCTGCCCAGTACATCGAGGCGCCCATCAAACGAACGATGAGGAGCGTATTGCCCGAGCGGTCGAGCTCCTGAGGCGCAATCGCCAAATACACGGGAATGCAACAGTTGTCGAAATTTGAGACGTAGCGCTCATATCTGCGCGCGCCGCACTTATTCTCCTCGCGCGCCCGGCGGGCGGGAGGGGATGCATGGCCAGTACTGATCGCAACGAATTTCTGAGAGGCGCCCTTGCAGCGGGAGCCGCGTCATTCGCAAGCTCCGTCGCAACCAACTACACGGCTCATCTGGAGCCCTCACCTGCGGTACACGGGCTCGCGAACGTCCTGCGACTTCTGGATGCTGCGAGCGATCGATTGAGCGGCGCGCTCGCCGACCCAGATGGGATCGACTCGGATGTTGTCGCGGCTCTCGAGAACATCAAGCTCAAGGCGCGCGCGATCGCGGGACAGGTGGAGGCAGCTCTACCGCTCGGCTAATCCTCGCGCGCCGGGAGCGCCGCTCCGATCAGATCGCGTATCGAGGCAAGGCCCTGCTCCTTCACGTACGCCGCGAGACCTTCGATCACCTTGAGCGGCGCGAGAGGGTCGGCAAAGGTCGCAGTGCCGACCTGCACCGACGAGGCCCCCGCCATCAGGAACTCGAGTGCGTCTTGCGCGCTCGTGATGCCGCCCGCGCCAATGATCGGGATGCTGACCGCCTGCGCGACCTGATACGTGATGTGGACGGCGATCGGTCTGATCGCAGGGCCGGACAGGCCGCCGCTCCCTGTCCCGAGGATCGGACGCCGCCGGCGAGTGTCGATCCGCATGCCGAGGATCGTGTTAATAGCGGTGAGCGCGTCGGCACCCGCTTCCTCGCACGCACGCGCAACGGCGACGACGTCGGGCGCGTTCGGCGTGAGCTTCACGATCACGGGTAGATCGGTTTCCGCCTTGACCGCGCGCGTGACCTCCGCGGCAAGGTCGGGATCGCATCCGAAAAGCATGCCGCCTTTGACGTTGGGGCACGATACGTTGATCTCATAGGCGACGACCCCCGGCGTGCCGGTCATCTCGTGAACCACGTACACGTAGTCCTCGACGCTGTACCCCGCCACGTTCACGATCACCGCGACGCCGAGCTCCGCCCAAGCCTTCCCGTACTTGCGCGCGACTTCGGCCGCGCCTGGATTCTCGAGCCCAATCGAATTGAGGATGCCCGATGGCGTCTCGGCGATTCGATACTGCGGATTCCCCGGACGAGCGGCCGGAGTCGTGCCTTTGTTGACGATCGCGCCGAGCCTCGAGACATCGATGAGCTCGGCGTACTCGACGCCCTGCCCGAACGTCCCCGAAGCCGTCATCACTGGATTCTTCAGACGGAGACCGCGCGCCGCCTCGACTGATAGGTCGACGCCAAACTCCGGATATGAGGGCGCAGCGACGTGGGCGTCCTTCGAGCGAGCGGCCCCTAGCGCGCTGGTCATTGCGATCCCACGAGGGGCCGAGCGAGGAGGACGCCCGCGGCGCGGCGCTTCCTCATCATCCAATGCGTCGCGAAGCTTCGTCCCTAGCTCGGAGGCGGCGCGGTCATCGTCTGGTTCGCCGGTCGCCGCTTCTGTGATGTTTGCGTCGTCGAGTTCGGCGAGCTCGACGAGATCTTCGTCGGCTTCGCCTTCGGCGGCATCCTCAAGCGATTCCTCGATGGACTTGCTCACGTCGATCGGGCGCTCCACCTTTTTTCGAAAACGACGCCAGGGCATCAGCCGATTACCCCGACAGTGGCAGGCTCGCCCTCCGCGAAGGCCACATCGCCGAGACCGAAGACCGGCCCCTCACGGCAGACGCGCGCGTTCCCCTGGGCGGTGACGATCACGCAGGCGCGGCACACGCCCATCGCGCAGCCCATGTGCTGTTCGACCGCGATCTGCGTCTCGAGCAGCGCGGCGCGACCCGGATACGTGGCCGCGGCTCTCTCGGCCTCGTCACGGAGGCGGCCGAGCGCGGCCAGCATCGGCCACGGACCACACGCGCACGCCTGATCAGCCCATTCAAGAAGCGGTCGGATCGCGTCCGTGACCCGACCCTTGATGCCGAATGAGCCATCCTCGGTGGTCGTGACGTACTCGACGGTGACCGGGAGACCATCGCTCGGCCAGAGGTGCGCGACCGATCGCCCACCCATAAGCAGGGTCACGTTGCGGCGGCCGGATTCCTGCTCGGCGAGCACGCGCATCGGAGCGATTCCGGTGCCGCCGGCGACCAGCAGGAGATTCCGTGTCGAGCGGTGTATGACAAACGACGAGCCCAGCGGACCGAGAAGATCGAGCCGGTCGCCTTCGCGTCGCGAGGCGATCCACTCACCGCCCGTGCCAAGCGCTTTGACGACGAGCTCGATCTCACCAGCGGCGCGGTCGATGCGGTTGAACGAGTACGGCCGGCGCAGTAACGGATCGAACGAGAGACCCGGGCGGACGTGAACGAACTGCCCAGCCCGCGCCTGGCCAGCGATACCGGGCGCGGAGATCCGCAGCACGGTGCCGAGCTGGCCGATCTCCGTTGTCGCGACGACGCGTCCGTCCTCGAGGATCACAGCGGAACTCCGACTGCGAAGGTATAGCCGTCCGGATCCTCGAGCACGCAATCGCGCCAGCCGTGCGGCCAGTCGCGCACCGGGACCGCAACGGTGAATCCGCCGTCGCGGGCTCGGTGTTCGGCAGCATCCGGATCGATACCGAGGATGCGGATCTCCGCCCCCATTCCGCGGCCCGCATCCTCGCGGAGACGCGAGGACCAGGGCATGCGCGCGTACGTGTGATCAGCGTGGAGCTGGAGCCGCACACCTTCGCGCTCGAATGCAGCGAAGTCTTCGTCCGAGTAGAGAAGCCTTAGCTCGAGCACGCCGGCATAGAAGGGAATGCTGCGCGCGACGTCGCGAACGATCAGATTCACGCTGAGGCCGGTGAGCGTCCAGCCGTACTCAGCTGGGCTCATCCAAGGCTCCGTCTTCCGCTTCTTCACGTTAGTCCGCCGCGGTCGTTGCCACCGACTCCAAAGCCCGGTACTCGGCGAGCGGGGCGACGCTCGCGCTGACCGCGCTCGCGCGAAGGGCGGTGACCACGGCGAGCGCCGTGTCGAGAGACGTGAGGCACGGCACGCGCGCCTCGACCGCGGCGCGGCGGATGAGGAATCCGTCGCGGTCGACGGTCTTTCCGAGCGTCGGGGTGTTGATCACCGCGGCGCACTCGCCTGAGCGGATCAGCTTCAGGATGTCCTGACTCCCCTCGGCGAGCTTGCGCACCTCGATCACGTCGACACCGAGCGAGCGGATGAGCGCGGCCGTGCCGGAGGTCGCGACGAGGTCGTAGCCGAGCCAGTGGAATCCCTCGATGATCGGAACGACCTCGGGCTTGTCCTTGTCCGCGACGGTCACGAGGATCTTCCCGCTTCGCGCGGGCGCGAGGCCGGCGGCGACAAGCGCCTTCCAGAGGGCAGGCGCGAACGACCGGTCGATACCCATGACCTCGCCGGTGCTCTTCATCTCCGGACCGAGATATGTGTCGACGTCGAGCAGCTTGGCCATCGAAAACACGGGCGCCTTGAGCGCGACGAGCGATCCGGTCGGCCAGATTCCGTCGGCGCGCGCGTAGCCCTCGGCGGCGAGCGACGAGCCGAGGGCGATCGCGACCGCGAGCTTCACCAGCGGGACTCCCGTGACCTTCGTAAGGAACGGCACCGTCCGGCTTGCACGAGGATTCACCTCGAGCATCCAGACCCGCCCGCTCTCGACGATGAATTGGATGTTGAGGAGACCCTTTACCGGGAGCGCCTGCGCAATGCGGCGCGTGAGGGCGACGATCTCGTCGCGCTCGGCAGGCAGCAGGTTCTGCGCGGGATACACCGCATAGCTGTCGCCGGAGTGAACACCGGCGCGCTCGATGTGCTCCATGATCCCGGCCACGAGCGTGTCGCGGCCGTCCGAGACCGCGTCGACCTCGACCTCTTTGCCTCGCAGGTACTTGTCGACGAGCACGCGACCGGTCCCCGCGTCGAGCGCCGAGCGGAAGTAGCGCTCGAGATCATCCGGGCCATACGCGATCTCCATGCCGCGACCACCCAGCACGTAGCTCGGCCTGACGAGCACGGGATAGCCGATCTCCGCCGCGACCGCGAGCGCCTCGGCCGTTGACGAGGCGGTACCACCCGGCGGCTGCGGGATGCCAAGCTCGTCCGCGAAATCGTGGAACCGGCGACGGTCCTCGGCGAGCGCGATGGCATCCGCGGAGGTGCCCGCGATCTCACCACCGATCGCCGCCAGGCGGTCCGCAAGATTCAGCGCCGTTTGCCCGCCGAACTGCGCGAGCACCGGCATCGGCGCGCCCTCGTTCTCGAGCACCGCGGCGATGGACTCCTCGTCGAGCGGGTCGAAGTACAGACGCGCGGAGGCATCGAAGTCGGTCGACACGGTCTCCGGGTTGCTGTTCACCATGATCGGCGCGACGCCTTTCTCGCGGAGCGCGCCGGCAGACTGCACGCAGCAGCAGTCGAACTCGATACCTTGACCGATGCGAATCGGACCGGAGCCGAGAATGACGGCCTTTGGCCCGACAAGGGGTGTGGCTTCGTTCTCCTGCTCGTAGGTCGAGTAGAAGTACGGCGTCACCGCCTCGAACTCGGCGGCGCACGTGTCGACCATCTTGTAAACGGGCCGGATCCCCCACTGCGTGCGGAGGCGCCGGACATCGGCGGGCAGCATGCCGGTGAGGGTCGCGATGTCCGTGTCGGCGAAACCCATTCGCTTCGCTGCTCGGAGGAGCGCAGGCGTCGGCGTCCTTCCTTGAAGATCGTCCTCCGCGAAGCGGACGATTCGTGCGATCTTTCGCAGGAACCAACGATCGATGCGCGTGCGCTCGTGGATCAGCTCGATCTGGGCACCGCGCCGCAGCGCGGCGAAAAGGCGCCAGAGCCGATCGTCGGTCGGCTGACCCGAGAGGAACTTTTCGACGAACTGGATGGGCTCGGTCACATCCACCCAGGCCGGCGCCTCCCAGAGCAACCCCTGGCCTTTGACCTCGAGCGACCGCAGCGCCTTCTGCAACGCGGCCTCGAATGAACGGTCGATCGCCATGACCTCGCCGGTCGCCTTCATCTGCGTGCCGAGGGTCCGATCCGCGGCCGCGAATTTGTCGAACGGCCAGCGCGGGATCTTCACGACCACGTAATCGAGCGCGGGTTCGAAGGCGGCGGTCGTCTTCTGAGTGACCGCGTTCGGGATCTCGTGAAGCCGCTTGCCAATCGCGATCTTTGCAGCGACGCGCGCAATGGGATACCCGGTGGCTTTCGACGCGAGCGCGGAGCTTCGCGAAACGCGCGGGTTCACCTCGATGACGAAATACGGGATCTGCGCCTCGGGGTCGTCGGTCGGCGAACGGTCGGGGTCGAGCGCGAACTGCACGTTGCATCCGCCCTCGATCCCCAGGGCGCGAATGATCCGCAGCGCCGCCGAGCGGAGCATCTGATATTCCTTGTCGGTCAGCGTCTGCGACGGCGCGACGACGATCGAATCGCCGGTGTGGACGCCCATCGGGTCGACGTTCTCCATGTTGCATACGGTGATGCAGGTGTCCGCGCCGTCGCGCATGACCTCGTACTCGATCTCCTTCCAACCAAGGAGGGATCGCTCGACGAGCACCTGGCCGATCGGCGACGCGGCGACCCCGCTCGCCACGCGCGCGGTCAGCTCTTCGGTGTCGTTCGTCACGCCACCGCCGGTGCCCCCGAGCGTGAAGGCCGGACGGACGACGAGCGGGTAACCGACGCGCGCCGCGAACGCGAGGGCCTCCTCGATCGAATGCGCCGTGATCGATTCAGGCACCGGCTCTCCGATCGAGAGAAGGAGCTGCTTGAAGGCCTCGCGGTCCTCGGCCTGCTGGATCGCCGAAAGCGGCGTGCCCAAAAGCCGGACACCGTACCGCTCGAGAACACCGGACTCGGCGAGCTGCACCGCCAGGTTGAGGCCGGTCTGTCCCCCAAGTGTCGCCAGAAGTCCGGCCGGCCGCTCCCTCTCGATGATCCGCTCCAAAACGTCGACGGTGAGCGGCTCGAGGTACGTGATGTCGGCGACGCCGGGGTCGGTCATGATCGTCGCGGGATTCGAGTTCACGAGGACGGTCTCGATGCCTTCCTCACGCAGCGCGCGGCACGCCTGCGTCCCCGCGTAATCGAACTCGGCCGCCTGGCCGATCAGGATCGGCCCGCTGCCGATGATGAGCACTTTCACAGCTCCAGCCACCCGCCGCCCATCGCCACGCATCGCCCGCCGACGCGTACGGCGGTGATCGCCGCGCCGGCGCGATCGACCTCGATGTCGAGGATGCTCGGGCGTCCGATCTCGAAGCCCTGCTCCACGCGGATGCGCGTCGTGGGCTCGACTCGAACCAGCTCGTGGGCCACGATGTACGCGCCGAGCGGACCCTGAGCTCCCCCGGTCGCGGGGTCCTCGCCGATGCCCAAGCCCTCATCGAACATTCGGCCATGCACGTGCGAGCCGGACCGCTCGCCACTCATCGCGAAGGCATAGACGTGCGCGTTGAGCCCGGTCGGGCGCCGCGCCCGACGAACCGCCTTCAGGTTGGCAAGCGGCACGAACAGGAACGGGACACCCGATGTGCCGATCTGGATCGGAACGTCGCTCCGCACTTCCTCGACAGCGAGCCCGAGCGCCTCGGCAGCCGCTTTTCGCGCGATGGTCGTTCCAGCGAACGTGGGCAGCGGCTGCTCCATCTGGACGAATCCGTCGCGCAGGCTCACGCGGATGACGCCGACGCTTTCCTCGAGCCGCGTCGTCCCGTCCTTGCCGTCGGCCAGGACGTACGCGGTGCCGAGCGTCGGGTGCCCGGCGAACGGCATCTCGGTCTCGGGCGTGAAGATCCGCACGCGATGATCGGCGACGGCGGAAGTCGGCGGGAGCACGAAGGTCGTCTCCGACAGGTGGAGCTCCTTTGCGATCGCTTGCATCGTCTTGGCATCGAGCTTCCCGGGGACCCCTACCCCCTCAGGGGCCCCAGCCCCTGGGTCGCGGAAGACGGCGAGCGGGTTCCCGCCGAACGCCCGGTCGGTGAACACATCGACCAGCCGGTATTCGTATCGCGTCACTTGCGCGACACGGCTTCCCGCACGTCGTCGAGGAAAGCGTCGAACACCGGCTCGTTGTCTTTCGGTCCCGGCGCGCCTTCGGGGTGGTACTGATAGGTCCGGATCGGCAGCCGCTCGTGAGAGAGACCCTCGACCGAGCCGTCGTTCAGGTTTCGCGCCGAGACGACGAACCCCGAGTCCGACGGGATCGACGCCTCGTCGACCTGGAACTCGTGGTTCTGGCTCGTGATGGCAACGCGCCCGGTACGGAGATCCTGCACCGGGTGGTTCGCGCCGTGATGACCGAACGGCAAGCGTGACGTCGTCGCCCCGATGGCGCGGCCGACGAGCTGATGGCCGAGGCAGATTCCGAGGATCGGCCGCGCGCGGTTCATCCCTCGCGATGCGGCAGCGTCGAGGATCGTGCGCGTCGCGGCAGCGATCTGCGGGATCGCTGCGGGATCGCCAGGACCGTTCGAGATCACGATCCCGTCGGGCGACCAGGAGAGGATCTCGCGCGCCATCGCTGTCGCAGGGAAGACGTTGACCGTCGCGCCTTTTTGCACGAGGCAACGGATTTGGTTTTCCTTTACGCCGGTGTCGAGGAGCGCGACCTTGGGACCGCTTCCGATCTGCCGCTCGAGTCCGGTCGACTCGACCACGAGCGGCTTTGTGGCGAGCGCCGGGATCGAGCGCGCCGTTGCGACTGCCTCGCGGGCGATGTCCTCGCTTTGCGAGCGGTGCGGTGGCACCTGCAGGATCGCGCCGCGCAGCGTGCC
>JALYSZ010000210.1 GCA_030854525.1 Chloroflexota bacterium
ACGCAGGGCGTGGCGATGCCGACACCGCCACCGCCCGTACGCGTCGCGGCCACACCGTCCACGCCCGCACCCGCGCCCGCGCCGGTCAATATCGTGGCTGTCGCTCCGCCGCCGGCGCCCGCGAAACGCGTTCCTGACGAAGCCGCGCTCGAGGCCAAGCACCGTTCGGCGTTGGCGGCGGCAGTTCAGGCGCGAACCCGACCCGAGGCGAGCTCGGCCGTCGTGCTGAAGAACGCCGAGACGATCACTCATGCCGACCCGACCGACATCATGAGCGCCGCGGAGTTGCTCGCGCGTGCCGGCCTCGGCGCCAAGCCCAGGCCGAAGCCCGAGCCTCCCGTCGCGGCGCGTCAGGCCGTCGTCTTCACACCACGGCCGATCGCGGAGCTCGAGGCCGAGCTCGCTCGTCACATCGCCACCGGGAGTCCGGCGGACGACGCGGCCGCGGCTCACGTGCGCGCGACGATCCTCATCGCCGCCCACGATGCCCGCGCGACCGAGACCGCGCTGGACGCGGCGCGCAGGCTCATGGCCCTGCACAAGATGCAGGCGGCGTCGGACGTGCTCCTCGACCTCATCGGCGCGGGTTTCAAGGATCGCGAAGCCCAGCGCCTTCTCATCGAAGTCGACTGTGAGCTGGGGCGCCCCGACACCGCGCGCGAGAAGTGCCAGCTCCTCGGCGCCGCGTACCGGCTCGACGGTCAGGGCGCCGTCGCCGAAGACGTGGAGCGCCTCGGCGCGATTCTCTAGCTGATCTAGGGCGTCAAGAAGCGCGACGTGGCACTGGTGCCGCGATCCAGGAACGGCTTCGACAGGAACGTGATGACGAGTCCAGCGATGAACCCGCCGATGTGTGCCCAATAGGCGACGCCGCTGGTCTGGTCCGTCACCGCGATGGCACCGAGGCCGTTGATGAACTGCAGCAGCGCCCACACCCCGATCATCACGACGGCGGGCACCATGATCGGTCGCAGCAGGATGACGCCGAGCGCGAGAAGCACCTTGATGCGGTTCGTCGGGAAGAGCACGAGGTACGCGGCCATCACGCCGCTGATCGCGCCCGACGCCCCGAGGCTCGGGATGATCGAATCGGGTTGACTTAGAACGTGAGCCAGGCTGGCGATGATGCCGCAGATCAAATAGAAGACGACGTACTTCACGTGCCCGTAAGCCTTCTCGATGTTGTCGCCGAAGATGAAGAGAAAGAGCATGTTGCCGCCGATGTGCAGCCAGCCGCCGTGCATAAAGATGGATGAGAAGAGCGTGAGCCAGATCGGCATCGGTCCGGGCGCTTCATCGATCTCGAAGACGCCGTCCGGTGTGATCACCTCGAACGTTCCCACGATGTCCGTTCCGGAGGTGATCTCGGCGGGCACTGCGGCGTAGCCGTTCGTGAAGTTCGGATCGACGAGCTGGTACAGGAAGACGACGACGTTTATCGCGATGATCGCGAGGTTGACGTAGGGGATACCCGGCCGGCCACCGGTGTCCTCGTCGCCGATCGGGATCACGGCTGCATTCTCGGCAGAATTGTCGGCAGGCTGGCTGCCAAGCGCCAATTCGCCCTGTCTGCGGCCCGGCCGGCCTGCGCGGGTACGAGGCGTGCCATGCCGGGTCCCCGATGCGGCTCTCCAGGTATTGCGGACGCGAACGACTCCCGGGTGGGCGGCGCCTGTGGCAGCGCCTGGCGCGACGTGCCGGTTTTCGCGGAACCCTCGCCGTGTACGGCTATGGCGTCGGCGGCCGCCCCGGCGGCGCGCAGCGCAAAGCCGAGCGCACCGGTGTGCAGGACGGGATGGTGCTCGCTGACTACGAGCCCGGCCTCATTCGCGTGTGGCTGCCCTGCACGTGTCAGGCCGCGGACTTCGACGTCGACCAGCTTCACGAGGACCACGAGGATCCGCTCGCGAGCTTCGCGCACGAGCTCGGCCACCACGTGCAGTACGCACGGCGGCGGGCTTACATGAACGAGGCTGTCGCCGAGCGGTACGGCCGCTTTCTCCTTCGGGAGTTCGGCGCGCGCTGACCCTCGTCAGGACGTGTGCGTGAAGGTCACCTCGGGTAGATCCGTCGCCTGAACACCCGGCTGCAGCGTCAGGCGCGGCGCCGGTGACGACGCCCCGCGCGGCGGGTTGCCGCGACGCGTTCCGACCAGGGAAGGTATCGGGGTGGGCGTCGGTGCGGCGGACTTCGCCGCCACAGGTGACGTCTCCACGGGAGGCTGCAGCGGTGCGTTCGGATTCTTCACGTGCGTCGACGCGTACGCGTACGAGCTGAACATCACGACCAGGGTCGTTGCCGCCGACCCGAGCTTGAGCAGGAACTCGGAGCTCACGATGGCGCCTTCACGAACGGGACGCGATCGAAGCTCTGCCCGAGTATTTCTTTCGCGTCGACGCCGAGGTGCGAGGCCAGGATCTCCTGATACACGGCGCGGAAGTCCACGGCGTAGGAGAGATTGCCGAGCTGGTCGAGCTTGCCGAGGTTCGGCGTCTCTCCATAGAGGCCGCCGTTCACGCCGTCGCCGATGAGGAAGACCGGCGAGGCCGTTCCGTGGTCCGTCCCGCCGCTCGCGTTTTCCTTCGGGCGCCGCCCGAACTCGGACCAGGTCGCGATCATGACCCGATCGGCCATGCCGTATGCGGTGAGGTCGTCGTGGAACGCGGTGATGGCCGAGTCGAGGTAGTTCATAAGGGCGTCGTGCCGGTTGAGCTCGGTGTAGTGCGTGTCGAAACCGCCGAGTGTCACGTGGAGGACCTTTACGCCCGTGCCGGTCACGATGAGCTCCGCCGCGAGCTGCAGCGCCGCGGCGAGCTGGTTCTTGCTCGAGTAGACGAGCTGGACCTTGTCGGAATAGTTCCCTTTCGGCGTGTACTGGGCGGACGAGGTGCGCAGCTGCGCGACGCTGTCGCGCACCGTGCTCATCGCCGTGTCGAAGAGCGCGCCGTAGATTCCGGGGGTGCTCTTATAGAGCGTGCCCATGACGTCCTCGACGTTCTGCCCGCCCTGAAACCCGAACGTCTTTACGTCATCGATGACGGTCAGGGTCGCCTGGAGATCGCGAAGCATCCCAGGGACATTCGTGGTCCCACATGCGCAGCCGACGAGCGGGTGGCCCGCCGAGTCGTAGTTCTTCGCGATCGCCGACCCGAGCCATCCGTCCTGCTGACGTCGCGCGGGATCGGCCGTCTCCCAGACACGGATCGAGTCGAAGTGCGAGAACGACGGGTTCGTGTATCCGACGCCCTGGACGATCGCGACCTTGCCCGCGTCATAGAGCGTCTTGATGCCCTTGAGATTCTCGTGCAGCCCGAGCTCCTTGCTGATCGGCTGCGCTTTTGCGGCCGCCGCGGAGAGCTGCGGGCGGAAGTCGCGATAGGAAGAGCTGGCGATCGGGATGACCGTCTGAAGGCCGTCGTTCCCCCCGCCGAGCTGGATCATCACGAGGACCCTGTCGTTCTGCACCGCGGCGGACTTCGCCGAGAGCACGGCGCGCGCGAACACATCGGGAACGGCCGCGTAGCCGGAGGCGAGCGCTTGCGCGCCCACCCCGAATACGAGGCCGCTCCGCAAGAAATCACGGCGCGAGAGTCCATTCGTGCCGCCGAGCTCTTTCATCGCCCCACCTTCTTCACTTCAGCTGGAATTCCGGCGACGCGAGCAGGATGAGCCAGCGCGTCGCGTCGTCCGGGCTCGAGTTGAGGAGCTGCGCCGTCGCCGGGCTCACGACGCCGTCGAGATGGATTGCGTATGCGTCCTTGAACGCCGGGATCTTCGCCATCCCGGTCAGCGTCGCCTGCGCGAAGTTCACCCGCGTGAGCACGCTGTTGCTCGAGATCCAGCTCGCATTCGACGGCCACCCGCCGACGTCGGGCGGATCGAAGAGAAGCTGGCCCATCCCTTGGCCGGCGAGGCCGATCGCCCGTGCGAGCGCCGGTGTCTCGAGCGCCTTCGCCATGTGGACCATGAGCTCCGTCGGCGACTTCACGAGCGCGCGGTAATTCGCCGGGGCGAGGAACTCCGGGCTCATGAACACGTCGCGCATCGCCGACTTGACGTCATAGCGTGACTTGCGGAAGCCGTCGGCGAGCCGCTTCACATAGGCGTCCGCCGGCTGATCGGTCACGAACTCGCCGAGGAGCTTCGTCACAGCGAACGGCGCGACGGAATCCTGCGTAAGGATCTTCTCAAGTGCGCTCTTCGTCTCCCACTGCCTCGTCTCGCCCAGGAACTTGACCGCGCCGACGTACGCCCGCTGCTGCTCGAAGACGCCGGTCTTGACCGCGTCGGGCGTGACGTTCCGCGGCAGCTGCCGGCCTTGCTCCTGCGCGCGTTTGACGAGCGCGTCGTACATGGCTTGGGTCACCGGTTCGCGCCAGCCCGATAGCGCCTTCGCGCTGTTCCGGACGTCGTCCTCGGTGAAAGTGCCGACGCCCATCGAGAAGAGCTCCATGAGTTCGCGGCTGTAGTTCTCGTTCGGGTTTCGGCCGGTGGACGTTCCGAGGTCGAGATAGCGGAGCATCCCGGGGTCGATCGTGACCTGGTAGAGCATGTCGTGAAGGTTGCTGAGCGACATCCGCCGCCAGGTCAGGTTCTGCCAGTACACGTACGGCGTCTGCAGATTGACCTTGCGGAAGTCGCTCGTGAAGTGGCCGTGCCAGAAGAACGTCATGCGCTCGGCGAACGGCGTCGGGGTCCGCAGCATCCAGTCGAGCCACCAGCCGATGAGGTCCTGCGGCCTGAGCGGCTTCTCCTGCGATGTGTCGTCGGCGCCGGCGAGCGGCGGAGGCTCCGCGGCCTTCGTCTCGACGAGCCGGTCGACGGTCTTCTTGAATCCGTCCTTTATCGACTGCTCGTATTCGGCGGGTGTCGCTCCGAACGTCGCGCGACGGAGCAGGTGCGCGACCTGCGCCTCGGGCTTGTCGAGCGGTGAGATCCAGTCGATTCCCGCCGCGGTGGGGGACTGGGTCTGGCCCGGTACGGACGGGAGGTTGTAGAGCCCGAGCGCCTTGGTGATTGCGAGCCCGCCGGCCACCGCGCCTGCGCCCACCAGGACGTGACGACGACGTAGTCCGCGGGCTCTCTTCGCGGGCTTCGTTGTCGGTTCGTCCATATGACCTGTATATCGCCGGATCGGCGCCGGTGGTTCCCCCATCCGTATTGGATCGGTGTACTGATTGTCAGAAGAGTGTTAGCTCTGTCGAATCGGCAGACTTCACGTCCAGAGCGGCGACGTGCGGCGCTTTCGCTCCTAGGCGACCGTCGCTCCGCTCCGTCGCCCTCCTCGTTCGATCATTCGCAAGTAAACTTGCTCCTGATCCTCACTCGTCGGCGACGTAGCCAAGTGGTAAGGCAGAGGTCTGCAAAACCTTCATCGCGGGTTCGATTCCCGCCGTCGCCTCAGTCGCGAGTTCTGGCGAAAAT
>JALYSZ010000322.1 GCA_030854525.1 Chloroflexota bacterium
CCACGACGGGCGCTTCGAACGACATCGAGAAGGCCACCGAGATGGCCCGCCAGATGGTCACGAAGTTCGGCATGAGCGAGAAGCTCGGGCCGCTCCAGTACGGCAAGACCGACGAGCTCATCTTCCTTGGCCGGCAGATCCAGGAGGAGCGGAACTACTCCGAGGAAGTCGCGAAGATCATCGACTCCGAGGTTCACGACATCGTCGACCGCGCGCGTCAGCGCGCGTACGAAGTCCTGACGAACAACCGCGACAAGCTCGACCTCGTCGTCAGCAAGCTCATCGAGCAGGAAACGCTCGAATCGGATGAGTTCAACAAGCTCTTCGACCCAGAGCCAGACGCCGGCGTTCCCGTCGCCGCGTCAACTCCGGATCAGACGCCACCGGGCGCGCCGGCAGGAGAAGAGCGTCGCCGCGAAAAGGGTGAGAAGGGCAAGGGGCCCGCGCCCGCACCGACACCGGCCTAGCAAGCGCTCACCCGCAACATTCGGCACGCCAAATGCTTGTAACGCATGGCGATGGCTGACCTGATCGTCACAACACTTGCCCGTGTCGAGCGAAGTGAGCCCGCGCGAGTCGTCGCGCTCTGGGCGTTCACGGTCGCGCTGGCCGTCGCCTTCCTGGCGCTCCTGGTGGGCGACCAGGTGCGCGCCGCCTCCTTCTAACCGCTAGCCCGCCCGGGTTACCGTCGGGCGCGTGCGCCTCTTCGTTGCGATACCCCTGCCGCCTGACCTCGCGGCGCGCGTGTCCGAGATTCTGCCGACGTCGCTTCCGGCTCTACGCCGCGTGAATGCGGAGAACCTCCACCTGACGCTCGCGTTCCTCGGCCAGACGTCGGATGAGCGCCTCGCCGATGTCACGGCGGCGGCGAGCGAGGCGGCGGCGTCTGTCGCTCCGTTCACGCTCGAGTTCGACCGAGCCGGACGGTTCCCCGAGCGTGGCCGGCCACGCGTGGCTTGGCTCGGCATGGCCGAGGGCGCCCCGAAGGTCCTCGAGTTGGGAGCAGGCGTCTACGCGGGTCTGCGGAGCCGGAACCTCCGCTTTGATGACCGCCCACTCACGCCTCACCTGACGCTTGCCCGCGTCGCCGGAGACGCGAGCCTCGCAGAGGCGAAGACAGTCGGCGCCGCGCTGGAGGGCCTCGTCATCGGGGGTCTCCGCTTCGAGGTCACCGAGATCGCTGTTGTCCAGAGCGTTCTCTCGCCCAAGGGCGCTCGCTACTCAGCTCTGGCGACAGTGCCGCTCGCACACAAATAGCGCTCGCAACCATTTCCGAGCCCTAAACTCGGAATTCAATGGGGGAACGAGTGATCCGAAAAGCTGACCCGTACCGCGACACCGACGTTATCGACGCGCGTGCGCCCCGTACCAATCAGGCGATCGTGGGGACGCTCTCGTTGCTTGCCGCGATCACCGGGTGGTGGCCGATCTTCGGCCTGCTTGCGGGCCAGCTCGCGATCGGCCTCGTTTTCGGCCGCCGCTACTGCATTCCGTGCCTTCTGTATTTCGAGGTCATCCAGCCTCGCATCGGGGAGGGACCGATCGAGGACAGCCGCCCGCCGCGATTCGCGAACGTCGTCGGCGCTGTGTTTCTCGGCGGCGCGACGGTCGCGTATCTCGTCGGCCTCACCGCGTTCGGTCTCGTGCTCGGTCTGCTCGTTGCCGCGCTCGCGCTCCTCGCCGCGACCACCGGGCTCTGCGTCGGTTGCGAGATATACCGCTTCGCGGCGCGCCTTCGCGGTGTGCGATCGCGGCGCATCGATTCCATCGACCTCGCGGAGCTCGGCGCATCGGCCGTGAACGGCGAGATCGTCGTCGAGTTCACGCACCCGCTCTGCACGGACTGCCGGTCGCTTGAGGCCGAGCTCCGGGCTGCGGGCCGCACGGTCGTGACAGTCGATGTCTCGCGGCGCCCCGAGCTCGCTCGCAAATACGGTGTCGCGCTTGTGCCGACCGCCGTGGCGGTGACAGCGTCGGGGGCCGTCGTGGAGCGCCTCGCCTGACCGACGAAACGAAGGAGCCGAACCTCCGTCGCATCGAAATGGGGGTGGAGGCTCGGCTCCGTGATCTGCTCGACGCAGGCGAGCTCTCGGGGTTGCCGGGCGAGGGGCAACCGCTTCCGGTCGATCCGGACGATGAGGCCGGCGAAGCCTGGGCCTCGCGGCACGTGCTCCGGACCTCGGGCGCCAGCCCGCTCTGGACGGAGATGCGGCGCGACGTCACTGAACGGCGTGTGCGGATCGTGACTCACCTGCGGGCTCATCTTGTCTGGCTCGAGGGTCGTGAGGCTCTCCTAGAGCACGTTCCCGCCGAGCGCATCGTGTCCGAGAAAGCGCTCACGAAACAGGGCGACGGTCGTGTGCGCGCCGAGGTCGGACAGGCGATTGCGGAGCTCAACGCACTGGTGAAGCATCACAACCTCGTCGTCACGGCGACCAGTCTCCATCTCGCGATCGCCACGCTCGACGGGCTCATCGAGATCGCGCGCGCGCCCCACCGCTAGCTACGCGGCGCGGTCACCTCGGGAGCGCAGAGAAGGCGGTCGCACGGCGCCGCGCCGCCGATAGTTGGCGAGGGCGTACCGGTCGCAGGCGATCTCTGCGCTGGAGCCCCATCCGTGCGTCAGATAGAGCCACCAGTGGCAGAACTCGTGGAGGTAGAGGAACCGGATGACCTCCCGGCGAGTGCGGAAAAGGACGATCGGCGTCCCGTCGGCTCCGAGGTCGACCATTTCCCGGAACGGGCGGAAGGGCTCCGGGACCTGCAGCACGATCTCGGGCTCATCCCAGAAAGTGAAGGCCTGGAGATGCGGCGATGTCCGATAGCGCAGCGGCTTGACCGTGACCCGGTAGCCGGTCGCGGTGGGAAGGCCGGCGAGGACCTCGCGGATGTCCGCGGCGGTGTGCGTGGGCAGCTTCGAGCGCACCGCCATGGGGCCCGCGGGACGGCCGGCGCCGCGAACGGATTTCACGCTTTCAATCTAGCGGCGGCCGCTTGAGCCCAAAGCCGGGTGCTGCGGGGCCCCTGCCCCGGTCGGGGGCCCCTACCCCCCGGTGCTACAGTTTCGGGCGAACGTCGCTCGAGCGGGAGCGATTAGGCCGCGGAAAACCGATAGAGAACCGGGAAAAGGTGGAAGCCCGGGCGGCGGAAGCGGCGCGAATGGATCCCGCGAGACGGCATCCTGAAAACGATGGTTCTAGGGGTGCCCGGAAGCCCACCGTTATCGAGGGGCGCTCCGTGACTGCGGAGGCTGAGGGGCCGCCAGCGATGGCGGGCCAAGATCGGGTGGCACCACGAGCCCTCGTCCCGTGAACGGGCGAGGGTTTTTGTTTGGAGGAGTGTGGTGCTGACGGCAACCAAAACAAAGGCGCGCGAGCTTGTACCCGTGGTGCGCGAGCGGCTCGCCGACCTCGAAACGCCTGTTTCGGCGTTCGCGAAGCTGCGCCCGCTGGGCGGCGCCTTCCTCCTCGAGAGCGTCGAGGGCGGCGAGCGCATGGGCCGGTACTCGTTCATCGGCGTGCTGCCCCGCGCGACGCTCGTCTTCCGGGATGGCGTGGCTTCGATACTCGATGACGGCGGCGTTCGTGCCATCGAGTACACCGACCCGCTGGCCCTCCTGCGGAGCGAGGTCGGAGCCTACCGGCAACGCCCCGATGCGACGGACCTGCCACGCTTCTCCGGGGGAGCCGTCGGCTACGTGAGCTACGAGGCGGCGCGGCGCTTCGAGCGTCTACCCGCGGCCGCGCGTGACGTCTTGCGTCTCCCCGAGGCGGCGTTCTCGATCTACGACACAGTCGTCTGCTTCGACCACGTCCGCCACTCGCTCCTGGTGATCGCGCACGATGTCGACGGCGAGCGCGAGAACGCCGAGAGCCGCATCGCCCGCGTGTTCGCCGCGCTCGACGCGCCGATGTCGTTGCCGGCTCAAGCGGACCGCGCCGTCCGAACTGTGACGGCGAACGGGACGGCCGACGAATACCGCGCGCGGGTCGCGAAGGCCCGCGAGCTCATCAGAGAGGGCGACTGCATCCAGATCGTCGTTGCCCAGCGGTTCGACGTGCGACCCGCGCCCGAACCGCTCGCGCTCTACCGCGCGCTCCGCCACGTGAATCCGTCCCCGTACATGTTCCTCATCGACGTTGCCGGAGCGGCGCTCGTCGGCGCGTCGCCCGAGCCGTTCGTGCGCGTCGAGAACGGACGGGTGGTGATGTACCCGATCGCCGGGACGCGCCCACGTGGCCGCGACGACAACGAGGACGCTGCGATGGAAGCCGAGCTTCGCGCGTCGGAGAAGGAACGCGCCGAGCACGTCATGCTCGTCGACCTCGCGCGCAACGATATCGGTCGCGTATCGCGAT
This sequence comes from Chloroflexota bacterium, assembly GCA_030854525.1. The sequence continues at coordinate 4,359 of JALYSZ010000322.1, forward strand.
TTGGGACCGTGCGGGTGCGCGAGCTCATGCGCGTCGACCGGTTCTCGCACGTTATGCACCTCACCTCGGTCGTCGACGGCGAGCTCGCGCCGGGTCTTGACGCCCTCGACGCGTTCCGCGCGTGCTTCCCGGCTGGGACTGTCTCGGGAGCACCGAAAATTCGCGCGATGGAGCGGATCGCCGAGCTCGAGACCGATCGGCGCGGCCCCTACGCCGGCGCGGTCGGGTATCTGGGATTCGACGGCCGCATGGACACGTGCATCGGCATCCGCACCGCGGTCATCGCGGACGGCGTCTGCCGCATCCAGGCCGGAGCCGGCATCGTCGCCGACTCGGACCCGGCCGCGGAAGAGCTCGAGACGCGTGCGAAGGCGCGCGCGCTCCTGCGGGCGATCGAGATCGTGGACGGCGCCGGGGCCGTGCGATGACGCGGCTGCTGCTGGTCGATAACTACGACTCGTTCACGTACAACCTCGCGCAAGCATTCGGCGCGCTCGGCGCCGAGGTCACCGTGCTCCGCGCCGACGATCCCGCGCTCGCCGCCGCGGTCGATGCTCGTCCTGACCGTTTGGTGATCTCACCGGGGCCAGGTCGACCGGAGGCGGCCGGCCGCTCGCCCGCGCTCGTGCGCGAGGGGCCCGAGCGCGGCATTCCCACGCTCGGGGTCTGCCTCGGGCTGCAATGCGCCGCGGTTGCCTTCGGTGCCTCTGTGATCCGCGCTCCGGAGCCGCGACATGGCAAGACCTCGCTCGTGCGGCACGACGGGAAGGGCGTGTTCGCGGGGATCCCTGACCCGACCGAGGCGACGCGCTATCACTCACTCATGGTCGACGAGCGAACCCTCCCCCCAGATCTCTTCGTCACTGCTCGCAGTGACGATGGCGTGGTGATGGCGCTGCGGCATCGGTCGCTTCCGCTCGAGGCCGTGCAATTCCACCCCGAATCGGTGCTGACCGCTGACGGGATGCGCATGTTGGGGAATTTCGTTGGACGCGCGTGAGGCTCTCGTGATCGTCGCCGGCGGCCGCACCCTCACCCGTGACGAGGCGCGCTCGGCAATGGCGTCGGTGATGGCCGGCGAAGCGACGCCCGCGCAGCTTGGCGCGCTGCTCGCTGCGCTCCACATCCGCGGCGAGACGGTCGATGAGATCGCGGGATGCGCGTCGGCGCTCCGCGACGTCGTGGTGCGCGTGAAGGTCCCAGGCGACGCGATCGACATCGTCGGCACCGGCGGCGACCGCTCCAACAGCTTCAACATCTCGACCGTAAGCTCCATCGTGATCGCGGCCGCCGGCGGGCGCGTCGCGAAGCATGGGAATCGCGCGGCAACGAGCGCGTGCGGGAGCGCGGACGTGCTCGAGGCGCTCGGCGTCCGGATCGACCTCGGACCGGACGGCGTCGCGCGCTGCGTCGACGACGCACGCATCGGCTTCATGTTCGCGCCGCGCTACCACCCGGCGATGCGGCACGCCGGGCCGGTGCGCCGGGAGATCGGCATCCGGACCGTGTTCAACGTGCTCGGCCCGCTCGCGAATCCTGCCGGGGTGCGTCGGATCCTGCTCGGCGTACCCTCGCCGGCGCTCGGTGAGAAGATCGCCCGCGTGCTTGTCGAGCTCGGCGCCGATCACGCGCTCGTCGTCCACGGCGAGGACGGCCTCGACGAGATCAGCCCCTCCCTTCCGACTCGAACGTGGGAGGTGCGTGACGGTCAGGTCCGCGAAGGCCGCATCGAGCCGGAAGATCTAGGCGTGACGCCGGTCGGGCGCGCTGAGATCGTCGGTGGCGATCCATCGAGGAATGCGGACATGGCGCGCGAAGTCCTCGATGGCGCCAAGGGTGGCCCTCGAGCCGCGATCCTGATGAACGCGGGAGCAGCCTGCTACGTCGCGGGACTCGCTCGCGACATGCGCGAGGGTGCGAGGCTCGCCGGCGACGCGATCGACACCGGCCAGGCCAACGATGTCCTCGTGCGTTTCGTGGCTACGAGCCATCGCATCGGCGCCGCGGAGGCCGCGACCGTATGAGCGACTTCTTGGAGCAGGTCGTCGCCGAGCGGCGTGCCGACATCGCGAACGCGAAGGCGAACGTGCCGGAATCCGCGCTGATCCCTTCAGGTCCGCGACAGCTCCGACTGCCAACTCACGACGCGTCAGGCCGGCGCAAACACATGTTCATCATGGACCACCGCGGTGACGCATTCGCCATGGCGCTCCGTTTCGGGGGGCCTGTGGCGGTGATCGCCGAGGTGAAGCGGCGCTCGCCCGCCCTGGGCTCGCTCGGCGAGACCCTCGACGCGGCGTCACTCGCCAGGACATACGCGGAGGCGGGCGCGACCGCGATCTCGGTACTGACCGAGCCACGTTACTGGGGTGGATCCATCGAGGATCTCGTGGCAGTACGGGAGGCGGTTGAGATCCCGATCCTCTGCAAGGACGTCATCGTCGACGAGTACCAGCTCGTGCAGGCGCGCGCCGCCGGCGCCGATGCCGTGCTCCTCATCGCGGAGGCGCTCGACGATGTGTCGTTGCGGCGACTGTTGGAGCGCGCCCGCACGCTCGGACTCGGCGTCCTCGTCGAAGCTCACGAAGCAGCCGCGTTCGGTCGAGCGGTCGCCACGGGCGCCTCGGTCGTGGGCGTCAATGCTCGCAATCTGCGAAGGCCGAACGAGATCGACATAGGCCGGGTCCGGCAGCTGCACTCATTCGCCCGCCCAGACCAGATCCTCGTCGCGGAGTCTGGGATCGAGTCCGTCAACGACGCGCAGCTTCTCCCCGCGCGGGTCAATGCGGTCTTGATCGGCACGGCGCTCATGCGCGCCGATGATCCGGGGCCGCTGATCCGCGGGATCGCGTCGATCCATCGGACCGTGCACGCATGATCACGAAGACGAGGCCCGGACGGTATGGCGACTTTGGCGGGCAATACCTGCCCGAGACACTCATGCCAGCCGTCGCCGAGCTCGAGGCCGCCTGGCTCGAAGCTCGCGCCGACGCGGAATTTCAGAGCGAGCTCGCGCGCGTGCTCCGCGATTGGGTCGGCCGGCCAACGGCCCTCACCGATGCACCGCGGCTGGCACGGGCGGTCGGCCTTGCGCGTGTCCTTCTAAAGCGTGAGGACCTCGCGCACACCGGCGCGCACAAGATCAACAGCGCTGTCGGTCAAGCCCTGCTCGCGAAGCGCATGGGAAAGCGTCGCATCGTCGCCGAGACCGGTGCGGGGCAGCACGGCGTCGCGAGTGCGGCGGCGTGCGCGTTGCTCGGGCTCGAATGCATCGTGTACATGGGCTCCGTCGACGCGCGCCGCCAGCAGCCGAACGTATTCCGCATGAAACTGCTCGGCGCCGAAGTCCGCGAGGTCGACGCGGGCAGCCGAACGCTGAAGGACGCCGTGAACGAAGCGATCCGCGACTGGGTGACCAACGTACGCACCACGTATTACCTTCTCGGCTCCGCGATCGGTCCGCATCCGTACCCGGCGATGGTGCGGGACTTCCAGGCGGTGATCGGCCGCGAGGCGCGCGAGCAATCCCTCGCGATGCTTTCACGCCTTCCCGACGTAGTGGTGGCTTGCGTCGGCGGAGGGTCCAACGCGATCGGCATCTTCAGCGCATTCATCGACGATCCGAACGTCAGGCTCGTCGGAGTCGAGGCGGGTGGGGAAGGGATCGCGAGCGGCAAGCACGCCGCGTCGATCGTCGGCGGGAGCGTCGGTGTGCTTCACGGCTCCCGAACGCTCGTGCTCCAGGACGAACAGGGGCAAATACGCGAGACCCACTCGGTGTCGGCCGGGCTCGACTATCCCGGCGTCGGCCCGGAGCACGCCGCGCTCGCCCAGACCGGGCGCGTGCGTTACGTCGCACGGACCGATCGCGAGGCGCTCGACGCGTTCGCGCTCCTGTCCCGCAGCGAGGGCATCATCCCCGCGCTCGAGCCGGCCCACGCCATCGCCGAGCTTCGCGCGATCGCCGGCGACGATTCTGCGCAGAACGTGCTGGTGTGCCTCTCCGGCCGCGGAGACAAGGATCTCGAGATCGTGATGCGGGAAGGTGTCGTCGCGTGACCGTGTCGACCGCCGAGACAGGCATCGCGCGGATCGCCCGCGCGTTCTCCCGCGCGCGGGACGCGAAGCGCCTTGCGATCGTCGTCTACCTGACGGTGGGGTATCCCGATCGCGCCGCCACCGCAGCCCTGCTGCGCGCCGCGCTCGACGGTGGCGCGGACGTGCTCGAGCTCGGGGTGCCCTTCAGCGATCCGCTCGCGGACGGCGCGACCGTGCAACGCGCCAGCGAGATCGCGCTTCGCCAGCGCATTGGCCTCGCGGAGTGCCTCGCGGAGGCAGCGACGATCGTGCGCGAGCGCGACGCGACCGCGCTCCTTATGGGTTACGCGAATCCGTTCCTGAGATATCGCGGCGGCCTCGCCGGATTTGCATCGGACGCCGCCCGAGCCGGCGTCGCCGGGATCATCGTTCCCGACCTGCCGGCGGAGGAGTCGGCCGAGTTCGACGAGGCGCTTGATCCCGAGGGGCTCGCGCGGATCGATCTCTACGCGCCGACGACACCCGACGAACGGCTCGCGCGCCTCGTCCCACGGGCACGCGGCTTCGTTTACTGCGTGTCGCTGACCGGGGTGACCGGCGCGCGGCGCGCGCTCGGCGGCGACGTCGGCGAGTTCGTGGCCCGCGTCCGCCGTCACACGTCGCTTCCGATCGCCGTCGGTTTCGGCATCAGCGGCGCCGAGCACGTCGCTTCCCTGCGGCGCGTCGCCGACGCGGTCGTTGTCGGCAGCGCTGCACTCGATGCCGTGGCGGCGGCCCCGGCTGACCGTCGGCCCGAGGCGCTTCGCGCCTTCGTGTCCGCGCTCGCCGCCGCAGGGAGAGGCTGATGCCGGTCCGTGGCATCCGCGGCGCGACGACCGTCGCCAAGAACGACGCCCCCGCGATCTACGACGCGACGCTGGAGCTTCTCAACACCATCGTCAGGCTGAATGGGGTACGACCCGAGGACGTCGGCTACATGTGGTTCACGGTCACCGACGACCTGAACGCTGCGTTCCCGGCGGACGCGGCACGCGTCGGAATGGGTTGGACCGACGTGCCGCTCATCTGCGGGCGCGAGATTCCGGTGCCGGGCGCGCTGGCGCGATGCGTCCGGCTGCTCATCGCGTGGAACACCGCGAAGACCCAGGCGGACGTGCGCCACGTCTTTCTCCACGGGGCCCGCGCGCTTCGGCCGTCGTGGGCGGTCGATCTTCCCGGCGACCCGCCGCTCGGGGTGCCCTAGTGCTCGTCGTCATGAAGCGGGATGCGACGAAGGAAGAGATCGACGCGGTCGTCGAGCGCATCAAGGAGTTCGGCATCACTCCGGTGCCGCTCCCCGGCGCGGAGCGCACCGCGATCGGGACCTTCGGGAGCACCTCGCGCGCCGCGGCCGAGGCGGTCGAGTCGCTCCCTGGCGTTGCGGAAGTCGTTCCGGTCAGCCGACCGTTCAAGCTCGCGTCCCGCGAGGTCATCGGCGAGGACACCGTCGTGCGCATCGGCGATGTCCCCGTTGGTCACGGTCATCCGCTCGCCGTCGTCGCGGGTCCCTGCGCCGTGGAGTCGCGCGAGGTCACGATCGAGACCGCGCGGGCCGTCCGGGCCGCGGGCGGCGCCGCGCTGCGGGGCGGTGCGTTCAAGCCCCGCAGCTCCCCGTACACCTTCCGCGGCATGGGGGACGAAGGGCTCGAGATCCTCGCCGAAGCCCGAGCGGTGAGCGGGCTCCCCGTCGTCACCGAGGTGCTCGCGCCTGGGGACGTCGAGGCGGTCGCGGCGGTCGCCGATTGCCTTCAGATCGGCGCGCGCAGCATGCAGAACTATTCGCTCCTCGATGCGGTCGGCGAGCAGACCAAGCCCGTTCTGCTGAAGCGCGGCATGTCCGCGACGGTGGAGGAGCTCCTCCTCTCGGCCGAGTACATTCTCGCGCGAGGCAACCGCAACGTCATCCTCTGCGAGCGAGGCATCCGCACCTTCGAGCGCTACACCCGCAATACCTTCGATATCAACGCGATCCCGCTCCTCAAGCGTCTTTCGCATCTTCCGGTCCTGGCCGATCCCTCACACGGGACGGGCAAGTGGTACCTCGTCGCGCCGATCGCGCTCGCCGCGGTGGCGGCCGGAGCGGATGGACTCCTGATCGAGGTGCACCCGAGCCCGGACCACGCGCTCTCCGATGGCTTTCAGTCGCTCAGCTTCGACAACTTCCGCGCGCTCATGGCAGCGGTACCCCACGTCGCGCGCGCCGTCGGGCGTACGGAGCACGTCGCCCCGTGAAGATCGGCATAGCCGGTCTCGGCCTCATCGGTGGTTCGCTCGCACTTGCGCTCCGCGACAAGCACGAAGTCACTGGATATGACACCGACGAGCGCGCCCGCGCGACGGCCAAAGCCGACGGCATCCGGATCGCCGCGCGTCTCGAGGACCTTCTGCCCGCCGACGCGGTGCTCGTCGCCACGCCGATCTCAACGATCGTCCCGACGCTCGAACACCTTGCGGCACGCTCCGACGGCGCGGTGCTCCTGGACACGGGATCGCTCAAGCGCACGGTCGCGGAGTACGCCGCTCGAGCGCCGGTCGGTGCCCGCATCGTTGGGGGCCATCCCATGGCGGGGACGACATCCGCCGGGTTCAGCGCCGCGGACCCCGGACTGTTCCGCGGACGCGCGTTCCTTCTCGTCCCGAC
>JALYSZ010000212.1 GCA_030854525.1 Chloroflexota bacterium
GCATCCTCGCTCGCGCGTGGCTCCGCGTCCTCTGGCGCTGCTGGCAGGACCACGCGCTCTACGACCCCGCGCGCCATCTCGGTGCGGCGCGTTTGGCCGCGTGAGGTTGACACAGGAAGTCTCATGCCTTCACCGGCTCGGCCTCGAGCGAGTCCTTCGCGAGCTCGAGCTGCACCGGAACGAGATAGTCGCCGGTGAAGCAAGCCGTGCAGAGCTCGCCGACGGTGCCCCCCGTCGCGGTCACCATCCCTTCGAGCGAGAGGTAGCCGAGCGAATCCGCTCCGATGTGCTTGCGAATTGACTCGATGTCCTTGCGCGACGCGATGAGGTCGTCGCGGCGCGCCATGTCCACGCCGAAAAAACACTGATGGCGAATCGGCGGCGAGCAGATGCGCATGTGCACTTCGGTCGCGCCGTGCGCCCGAAGGAGCTCGACGATCGGCCCGCTCGTCGACCCGCGCACGATCGAATCGTCGACGACGACCACGCGCTTGCCGTGAAGGACGTCGTGGAGCGCGTTGTACTTGAGCGCGACTCCCTGACGCCGAAGCTCGGGCGACGGCTGGATGAACGTGCGCCCGATGTACCGGTTTTTGATGAGCCCCTCGCGGAATGGAATGCCGCTCCGGCGCGCGTAGCCCACCGCGGCAGGGATCGCGCTATCCGGCACCGGAATGACGACATCGGCCGCGGCGGGGTGCTCGTCGGCGAGCGTCTCGCCCATCCGCTCGCGCGTCGCGTAGACCGAGACGCCTTCGAGATCGCTCGCGACCGATGCGAGATAGACGTGCTCGAACACGCACAGACCGCGGCGGCTCGCCGCGAAGTCGGCGACGGTCACCGGACCGCGATCGTCGATGCGCAGGACCTCGCCAGGCGCGACGTCCCGGATGAACCTGGCGCCGACCGTCTCGAGCGCGCACGTCTCACTCGCTACGAGCCATGCGTCTCCCTTTCGGCCGAGGCAGAGTGGGCGTACGCCGAGGGGGTCGCGCACCGCATAGAGCGCGGACGGCGTGAGGATGACGAGCGACCAGGCGCCTTGGAGCTTCGGGAGCCCACGCGCGATTCGGTCGTCCCAGGTGGCGCCCTCCTCGCGCGCGATGACCTGCGCGATGACCTCGGTGTCGCTGGAGGTAGTGAAGGGCACGCCCTCACGCGCGAGATCCTCACGCAGGTCACGTGCGTTGATGCAGTTGCCGTTGTGACCGATCGCGAGCTCACCGAGCGCTTCGGATCGCACGACCATCGGCTGCGCGTTCTGGATGCGCGAGCTGCCGGTCGTCGAGTAACGCGTGTGGCCAATTGCCGCTCGGCCACCCAGCACGCCGAGGTCGGGCTCGCTAAAGACCTGGCCCACAAGGCCCATGCGGCGGACGATCCGCATGTCGCGTCCGTCCGTCGCCGCGATGCCTGCCGACTCCTGACCGCGGTGCTGCAGCGCATAGAGCGAGAAGAACGCGAGGCGCGCTGCCTCGGTCGGGTCGGCCCGCTCCGGATTCCAGATGCCGACGATGCCGCACATCTACGCGTCCCGCCCGAGCGCGCGACCGAGGCCGCGCGCGTGCGCGTCGGCGAGGGCGCTCACCGGCGTCCCGAGAACCGGCGCGACCTCGAGAAGATCTCCGCCGATCGTGCCGAGGGTCCAGAGCGGGACGTCGTGCTCGCGAGCCAGCGCACGTACCTGGTTCTCGTTCGCGGCGTCGATCAGGAGAACGATGCCGGACGGCCCTTCACCGAAGAGCGCGACACGTTTATCGATTCCCCGGATAGCGGGAAGCGTGACCTTCATGCCCATGCGGTCGCGAATGGCGATCTCCGCGAGCGCCACGCCGAGGCCGCCCGCGTCACGATCGTGCGCCGAGCGGATCGCGCCCTGCGCGTGCGCCGCCAGGACAAAGCGCTGCAGCCGCGCCTCGAGCGCGAGGTCGATCGCCACCGGCCCCTCGTGGATGCCGAGCGCTCCGCCATACGCAGATGCGCCGAAGGAAACGTGGGCGCTGCCCGCGAGCAGGACGAGGTCGCCCGGCTTGCCGCTCGTCGCCGGAATGTGCTTCGTCACGTCGGCAAGTCGACCCACCGCGCCGATGACCGCAGTCGGCCAGATGTCCGCACCGTGCGTCGCGTTGTACAGCGACACGTTGCCGGACACGACCGGAACGCCGAGCGCAGTGCAGCCCGCCTTGATCCCCTCGACGGTCCGAGCGAGCTGCCACGCGCCCTTGGGCCGCTCGGGATTGCCGATGTTGAGACAGTCGGTGATGGCGAGCGGCGTCGCGCCCATGCATACGAGATTGCGTGTCGCTTCCGCGACAGCCGCGGCCGCGCCCACGAACGGATCCACTGCAGCGAGGCGGGGCTGCGCATCGATCGCGATCGCGATGCCATCAGGGCGACCTTTGATCCGCATGACAGCCGCATCCGCACCCGGACCGACGACCGTGTCCGTGCCGACCATCTGGTCGTACGTGCGATAGATCGCTCGCCGCGACGCGACCGCCGGCGATGCGAGTAGATCGAGGAGCTCGAGGCCAATCTTTTGAAGAGCGGGCGACGAAGAGGACTCGGACGAGGGGGCTGGCGGCGCAGCGGGAGTCTCGCCGTCGCTCGGCCCCGGTCGAGGAGCGCTCGGAAGCGCGAAGGGACCCGCGAGCACGGCAGCCCCCTCGGCCGAGGCGTATGCGTTGGCAAGCGATGAGATGTCGTACTCGGGCGCATCGTCCGCAAGCGTTCGCGGCGGCAGCGATGCAACTACCTCCCTGCCATCGCTAATCTCGAGGACCTCATCGGATGTCACTTCGCCGATGCGGCTGCCATGCAGTTCCCACTTCGCAAAGATCTGCTCGACATCGCGCTCGCGACCGGGGCGCGGAATGATGAGCATCCGTTCTTGCGACTCCGAGAGCATCACCTCATATGGCGTCATCTGATGTGCGCGTCGGGGCACGAGGGACACGTCGATGCGCATACCGGCGCGGCTCCTGGCAGCCACTTCGCTTGTCGCGCAGGTAAGGCCTGCCGCTCCCAGATCTTGAAGCGCTTCCACCGCATCGGCTTGGACGAGCTCGAGCGTGGCTTCGAGCAGGAGCTTCTCGAGGAAGGGGTTCCCGACCTGGACCGACGGGCGCTTCTTGTCGGACCCCGAGCCGAGCTCGAACGATGCGAGCAGGGACGCGCCGGCGATCCCGTCGCGGCCGGTGTCGCTGCCGACGAGGTAAACAGCGCTCCCCGGCCGGGCGCCGCTCGCCTTGCGCAGATCCGTGGCACGCGCGAAGCCGACGCACATCGCGTTCACCAAGGGGTTCTCGGCGTAGCACGGCTCGAACGAGATGTGCCCAGCGACGTCGGGTATGCCGACGCAGTTCCCGTAGAACGAGATGCCGCCGGTGACCCCGGAGATCGTGCGGCGCACCGCGGCATCGGCCGGATCTCCGAAGAAGAGCGCGTTCAGAACGGCGGTCGGGCGCGCGCCCATCGCGAAGACGTCGCGGAGGATCCCGCCGACTCCGGTGGCCGCGCCCTGGAACGGCTCGATCGCCGACGGGTGGTTGTGGCTTTCGACCTTGAACACGCAGAGCAGTCCTCCGCCGAGGTCGACGGCGCCGGCGTTCTCGCCGGGACCGACGGCGACGGACGCGCCGCGCGAAGGCAGCGTGCGCAGGAGCTTCTTCGAATGCTTGTACGCGCAGTGTTCGCTCCACATCGCGCCGAACATCGCCCACTCGAGGGCGTTCGGCTCGCAGCCGACCAGATCGCGCACGAGGGCGGCTTCGTACGCGGTGAGGCCCACGTCCTGTGGA
>JALYSZ010000360.1 GCA_030854525.1 Chloroflexota bacterium
GGCAGCGACGGCGGCGACGGGCAGGTCGCCGCCACGATCCGCGCGATCTACTACTACCACGCGATCACGCGCGGCTGGGGCGACATCGGCTACAGCTATCTCGTCGACAAGTACGGCAACGTGTGGACAGGCCGCCAGGGCGGCGACAACACCGAGGCCGGACACGCATACGGCTGGAACAAGGGATCGATCGGCATTGCCGCTATCGGCACATACAGCGTGACCGTGCCGAGCCCGGCGATGGTCGCGTCGATCGCGAACATCATCGCGATGAAGTTCACGCAGTTCGGCGTCCAGCCGTACGGCGCGGACCCGTTCGTCCATCAAGAGCAGGCCCGCGACGGGACCTGGGTGAACGTGACCTCGAGCCCGCCGAACGTCCAGGGTCACCGTGACTGCAACTACATCCAGAGCCAGTACGGCGGGCAAACGGCCTGCCCCGGCAACGCGCTGTACGCGCAGCTCCCGAATATCCGGCAGATGGCGCAGACCGCCGTGATCAACGGCTACAACCAGATGCCCTTCATCGAGACGACGCTCCCGAAGGCGGGGTACCCGGGCGCTAACCTCACCGTCGGCGTCACCGTGGCGAACCGCGGAAAGACGAACATCCCGGCGGGGACGCGCGTCTCGTACAAGGTGCTGCAGGGTGCGACGACCCTCCTTCCGCAGGGCGGCACCGCGACGATCGTCGCCGACATCGCGCCGGGCGGGATCACCGGTGTAAACGTCCCGTTCACGGTGCCCGCGATCGGAAACTACATCGTTCGCTGGGACCTCCAGTCCGGCGGCACCTGGTGGAACCCGGTCTACGGCACGCCCGCGCGCGAGCAGTATTTCCGCGGCGCTGACTGGAGCGTCGACTGGGTCAGCGACAACGTTCCGATCAGCTGGACCGCGGGCGAGACGAAGATGATCAACGTCACCCTCGCCAACGACGGCGGCCGGGTGTGGAACGCCGCTGGCGCGGGTCCGGTGCAGCTCGGGTACAAGTGGGTGAGCAACGCGACCGGCAGCACGTTCCCGGGCGCGAACCGCGTGTCGCTGCCGAGCGACGTGCAGCCGGGTCAGACGATCACGCTGCAGATCCCGGTGACCGCGCCGGTCTATCCGACGAACTACACGATGTCCCTCGACCTCTACAAGCAGAACGAGTTCGCGTTTGCGGAGAAGGGCGTCGCCGACAACGACACGAACACGGGCGTCTCCGTTGATTTCAAGGCCGGCTATACCTTCAACGCGATCCCGAAGTTCACTGCGGGTCAAGCGACGACGGTGCCGGTGACCATTCGGAATGTCGGCAACGGCACGTTCCCCACCACGAACTCGTTCCCGGTGAACCTCGCGTACCACTGGTCGACCGCGACCGGTGCGAACGTCGTCTGGGACGGATCGCGCACGCCGCTCGGCGGTGATCTCCTCACCGGTCAGAGCGTGACGGTCAACGCGGTCGTGACCGCACCGACGACGGGCGGGAACTTCGTGCTGAAGCTCGACCTCGTGCAGGAAGGGGTCGCGTGGTTCTCGGTCAAGGGTGCGGCAACCGGCAACACCGCGGTCACGCTGGAGGGGCCGGTGGTTGCGTCGTTCGGCGCGAACTACGCCATCGTTCCCGTCGCCGGGACCGCGTCGAACAGGACGACGGTACCGATCACGCTCGGCAACACGAGCAACTTCACATGGTCCGCGACAGGGGCCAACCCGGTCACCCTTAGCTATCACTGGATCAACAGCGCGGGGAAGACCGTCGTGTGGGACGGCGTTCGGACGAAGCTGCCGGCGGATGTCCCGGCCGGTCAGCTGACCCAGCTCCAGGCCGATCTCGTCTTCCCGAGCGCGCCCGGCACTTACCTCCTGCGCTGGGACCTGGTGCAGGAAGGGGTTTCGTGGTTCTCGGGCAAGGGTGTTCGGATGCCTGAGCAGACGGTCGCCGTGCAGCCCTACGTCGCGCCGTTCTTCGGCGGATCCCTCGGCGTCGATCAGACGCCGGCGACCATGGGGGTGAAGACGACCGTGTCGGTTCCCGTGAAGATCGAGAACATGTCGAACTTCGACTGGGGCTCGAACGTAAACCTCAGCTACCACTGGTATGACGCGGGGGGCAACCTCCTCGCGTGGGACGGCCTGCGGACGTCGCTCGCCGGCACCGCGCGGACGCAAATCGCCGCGATCAACGCGCAGATCGCCGTGCCAACCACGCCGGGCACCTACAAGCTGCGTTTCGACATCGTGCAGGAAGGCGTTGCTTGGTTCTCGAGCCAGGGCATGCAGACGCCGGTGAAGCAGGTCTCGGTGATCCTGCCGGCGCTGAGCGCGGCCTACGCGGCACCCGCGAGCGTGAACGGCGCGGTCAACTCCATGATCACCGTACCGGTCACGATCACCAATGCCGGCACGACGACGTGGCAGCCGGGCGGGTTCAATGCCGCGTACCACCTCTACACGCAAAGCGGCGCGGTCTTCGTCTGGGACGGCGCGCGCACCGCGCTTCCCGCGGCGGTCGCCTCGGGCCAAGCGGTCACGCTGAACCTCATCGTGAAGATGCCGGCAGGCCCGGGCAGTTACCTCTTGCGATTCGACGTCGTGCAGGAAGGCGTTGCGTGGTTCTCGGGACAAGGAGTCCCGATGGGGAGCGCTACTCTCCAAGTCCAGTGAGGCGGCTCCTCGCGCTCGCGGTCATCGTCCTCGTCACCGCCTGTGGACCGCGGCCCACGCCCGCATCCACGCCCCAGTGGCAGACGATCGCTGAGCTATCGCAGCCACGGGCGTATGCGAGCGCGGTCGCGCTCTCGAACGGAAAGATCCTTGTCGTTGGCGGATTCGACCGCTCGTCTCCGGACGTGATGAATGGGCAGAGCGAGCTGATCGATCCGGCGACGGGCAACGTCACCCTGCTTCCTGAGCGACTGCTCGGACGCGTGCATCAGACCATCACCTCCGCCTGGGAGAACCTGGTGGTCGTCGCGGGCGGCGTCGAGTTTCAGGAGACGTACTGGTCGCCGGTCGATCGCGTCGACGTGTTCCGGCCGTCGCAGCGGGGGTGGGTTCTCGGCGCGCCCCTCCAGCACGCCCGCTCGGATCACGCGGCGACCGCACTCCTGGACGGGCGCGTCCTCGTCACCGGCGGCAACGCGAACACCACGCTTCTTGGCTCGGGTGAGATCTACAACCCGCGAAGCGATACGTGGACCGACACCGCGCCGATGCCGCGGCCGCGCACTCAGCACAGCGCGGTGACGCTCTTCGACGGCCGCGTCCTCGTGGCCGGCGGCATCGATTCGAACGGAGCCGTCACGAATACCACCTTTATCTACGATCCGCGGACCGACTCGTGGACGAATGGTCCGCCCATGACGGTCGCCCGCATGCAGGAGGTCGTGGTCGCGCTTCCGAACGGCGACGTGCTCCTCGCCGGCGGCGACGGCCTCGCATCGGGCACGAGCGAGGTGTATCGGTTCGCCGATGGCCGCTTTGTCCCATCGGGAACCCTGGTGACCCCGCGCCTTGTCGCGCAGGGCGCTGCACTTCCCGACGGCCGCGTCGTTCTCTCGGGAGGATTGCCGCTTCGGATGCACGAGTTCGCACCGCTCACGAGCGTCGAGATCTGGGACCCGAAGACCGGGCTGTGGAGCGAGCTTCCATCTGCGCCGACCCCTCGAGCGTGGGGCAGCATCGTCATCGTCCGCGGTGTCGTCTACCAGCTCTCTGGCACGGGCGAAGGCGAAACGGCTTATCGCACTATCGAACGCCTGGCATTCAAATAGGTGAGGTGCAATGTCCAAAAATGCGTCGAATGAGCCTATAGTTCACCTAGAAAATCGCGTTAATTCCCCCACGACCCCGCCGCGATCGCGGCGCTTCCCTGAGGAGGGATCCGAATGAGCTCCACGCTTTTGCGACGCGCTGTCACGTCGACTCTTGTGGCTCTGGCCTTGCTGCTGGCTCTCGTCATCCCAGCGACTCCCGCGGACGCGGCGGCCGGAAAGATCATTGGAAAGGTGGGCGACTCGATCACGCTAGCGCCGATTCAGCTCGTCGACGTCTACCTCGGTATCCCGGGCAACTTCGTCTGGGCGCGCACGGCGGTAGACGGGTCGTTCACGATCGACCTCGATGCCGTCTCAGCCCAGGACCACGGCCTCTGGGAGATCTACTTCGTCAAGCCCGGGTATGTGACCACGAAGACGAACAAGTTCACTTCGAACGGTGGCTACACCTTCGGACAGGACCCATCCCCGACCGGTGTACCCGGCGTGTTCCCGCTGGTGAAGCAAATCGTGGGGCCGCGGTCGAGCTGCACTGACGCAGGCACCGGCAACCCGAACCCGCCGGCGCTCACCTCGACCGTCTATCTGCCCAACATCACCCGGCGTCTGGGCGGGCCCAACGGCTTCTACACGCCGTTCATCATCCAGAACACCGGTACCTCGAACACCCAGCTCGAGGTCTCCTTCTACAAGTTCACCGATGGCAGCTGCGTCGAGCGGTATCTCGTATTCGGCATGGCGCCGGGCACCTCACACAGCAACGACCCGAACGACACCGTCAAGAACCCCTCGCTGCCAGACGATGCGCAGTTCTCCGTTGTCGTGCAGAGCTTCGGCTCGAAGATCGTGGGCGTCGTGAACGAGCACCAGGGAACCGGCACCCGTGCCGAGGCCCTTTCGTACGACGGCTTCACCACCGGTGCGAACACCGTCTACCTGCCGAACATCACGCGTAAGTTCTTCGGCCTTTTCGACACGCCGTTCATCATCCAGAACCTCGGGACGTCCACCGCATCGGTGACGTCGACCTTCCGTTCGTTCGACGGGACCGGCCCAACGGTCGTCATCCCTCGGACGATTGATCCGGGTCGCGCGAAGCCGATCGATCCTGACTCCGACGACATCAACCTCGGCGCACCTGGCCTGACCGACAACAAGCAGTACGCGGTCACGGTCCAGTCCAACCAGCCGATCGCGGTCGTCGTGAACACCCAGGCTGACAAGGCGAACGTCGCCCAGCCTGTCGCGTCCGCGACGGACGGCATCACGACCGGCGCCGCCACGATTTACGGCGCGTACGCAGCGAAGAACGCACAGGGCGTAGGACGGCGCAGCTCGATCATCGTGCAGAACCTCGGCGCCGCCGCGGCGACCCCGACGATCACGTTCACGCCACTCACCGGAAGTCCCGGAACAGCGAACACCTACACGTTCCCCTCGATCGCGCCGAACACCTCGAAGGCATTCGACCCGCGCTTCTCCTTTAGCACGCAGGGCACGACGAACACGCCATGCAGCACGGGTGGCGCCGATTGCCTCGCTGACGGCGAGTACACGATCAAGATCGAAGCCGCGGGCGGGAACATCGCCGCACAGGTGAACATCGAGACCGCCTCGACGGCGATGGGCTACTCAGCGACCGCGACACCCGCCACGAAGTTCTTCCTCCCGAACCTCACCAAGTCGCTCTGCTTCTGCCCGACGCCGACGCAGACCACCGGTTGGTCGACCCCGATCCTGCTCCAGAGCGTCACCGCGACCACCGTCACGGTGAGCTGGTACAACTTCCAGGGCGGCGCGCTCGCCTTCACGCACACCGTGAACGTCGCGGCGGGCGGCGGCATCCGCATCGATCCGTGGTCGTTCTCGCAGCTCGCCGCGGACAAGCAGTACTCCGTCGTAGTCGACGGCGGAACCGGAACGGTCACCGCGATCGTTAGCGAGTTCGCTAGCGGTGGTGACAACGCCATGATGTACGAGGGCTTTGCGGCAGTCCCCTGATCGTGAACCCACGCGCCGACTTCGCCGGCCGGGCTTCCTTCGCTTCGATGCGTTGGGAGCCCGGCTGCGCGGCGAACGGACACAACTCGGAATGGGGATCGTCGCGATCCTCATCCTCATCCTTGCGCTCGTTCCTGTCGCACTGTCGGGTGCCGGCCTTATGAACGTTGCCGTCGCGCCAAGCGCGACCCCAACTCCTGAGGTCACACCGCAAGCGGAAGCGACACCTACTGCCCCTCCGCCAACACCATCCGGAACTCCAGCACCGGCGCCCTCGGAAGCGGTGGACACGGCGGCGTCCGCGTCCGTGAACCCGCCCACCCCACCACCCGCGGCAACGCCGACGCCCTCGCCACAACCGGGGCTCTGGCGCGTTGAGGGTTACGTGGTAGACGAGTCTGGCAATCCTCTGAAGGGCGTTTGCGTGGTCATCGGTCCGCACGGCTGCCAGCGCTTCAGCCCGCACACCGATGACCAGGGCCACTACTACCTCGACGTCGCGGCCAGCACGGACGTCACCACGGCCTTCGACTTCTATTTCGAGATGCCCGGACGCGAGACGGTCTGGTGGCACTTCGTACCAGGCGGTCCGATCGAATTCAATGTCGTCCTGAAGCCGACCTAGTCGTGGATGCGGCACTCACGCGGCTTCGTGGGCTCGACCCACGCGTTCGCATCGGAGCGGGCGCGGTCGCCGTGCTCCTCGTCCTTGGCGGCGGGTTCGCGCTCGCGCAGGCGATGAACGCCGGACCCACACCGGCTGCGGTCGCCTCGCCGTCCGTCGAGCCGGAGGCGACTCCATACCGCGTAAGGTCGACGCCGTTCGGAACCCCAGCGCCACGGCCGGCGACGTTCGTCGGCGTCGGCGCCTCGATCCCGGTAAGCCCGCCGCCCGCTCCGCGGTCAAGCGCGACTCCAGAGCCCGGACTCTGGCGGCTCTCGGGTTACATCGTCGACGAATCGGGCAAGCCGATCGAGAACGTGTGCGTCGTGATCGGCCCGGTGGCATGCCAGCAGTACAGTCCGCACACCGACGAGCGCGGCCACTACTTCGTGGATATCGCCGCTGTCGGAAGCCAGACGCTGCTGCAGGATTTCGACTTCTTCTTCGAGATACCTGGCCGGCAGACGGTCTGGCTTCGGCTTACGCCGACGGGGGCGACCACATTCAACGCCGTTCTGAAGCGGACCTAGATTGTCGTTGACGTTGAACCCCAGGTAAGTAGGCTCAGCCGATGACGAGCGCCGGTATGTCAGCATCGATCGCGGCCGACCGGGCCCGAAGCAACGCCGACGCGCGCGTGGTGGCTCTCGCCCGCGAGTCACGAGGCGAGGCGCTCGAGCTCATCTACTCCGCCTACAAGTCGCGCATCTACTCCTTTCTATTGCGGTTGCTCGCCGACCCCGTCGGCGCCGACGACCTAACGCAGGACGTCTTCACCAAGGCCTATCAGGCGCTCGGGTCGCTCACGACCGAGCACCGGGTGCTGCCGTGGCTCTACCGCATCGCGACCAACACCGCGATCGACCACCTGCGGCGCAGGCGGCGCTTCACGTGGCTGCGGGTGGGTCGGCTCGCCGGGACGGGTGAGGACCCGCTTATGCCGGATCTTCATGGGGCCGTCCCAGAGCGTGATCAGCTCCGCCGCATCCTGGCCACCCTCCCCGTCGAGCAGTCGACCGCCCTGCTGCTGCACTCGCTTGAAGGCTATTCATACAAAGAGATCGCCGAGATCCAAGGCTGCACCGTGACGGCGGTCCGAAGCCGCCTGGCGAGGGCCCGAAAGGCCTTCCGGGACAGGTACGCGACAACGGAGGCCCTTCACCCGTCCTAAGTAGAGATGGGCATGGTCCATATATCGGCTGAGGAGCTCTCCGCTCTCCTAGACGGGGAGCTTTCGGCGCAGGCGGAGCTCCGCGCGCGCCAGCACCTGGCGCAATGCGCTTTCTGCTCGGCTGACTACGCACTCTCGGTTCGCCTTGACGATGAGCTCCGGCAGCCGCCCGTCCTCGCGTGCGCTGAGGTCCTCGAAGTCCTCTCGGCGGGGCTCGACCGGGAGACGAGCGAAGACGAGCAAGCCGTCGCGCAGCGCCATCTTGCCGGTTGCCAGGACTGCCACGCGAGCGTCGAGGCCTGGTCGACCTTCGCCTCGGCGATCAAAGGGCTACCGGTCATCGCGCCGTCCTCGCGGATCGACGACGCGATCTACGCGATAGCCCGGAGCCGGCGCACGTACGCTGCGGCGCGAGCTCGCGGGATCGCGGCTCGAGCCCTCATCGCCGTGACCGCGGTCTTTGCGATCATCGTCGCGAGCCTCGGAACCGGGGTCGCTCGGCCGCAGACCGCTCTCCTGCCGAATCCGACCGGGGAGCGCGCGATCGTCGCGTCCATCCAGCAGATCGTCTTCAACTCACGGAACAACACGCTCTACGTCCTCGACGCGCCGGGCGCTGCCGTCGACGCGCGGGATCCGGGGACGAACGACCTGAAGACCCGCATCCAGGTCGGTGGCAAGCCGACGGCCCTCGCGCTCAACCAGGTCGCGAACCGCGTGCTCGTACTCGACGCTTCACAAAAGCGCGTGACCGAGATCGACGCGGCCAACAACACGGTGATCGGCACCACGACGGTCGCGGTCACCGGAACGCCGACGAGCATCAGCGTCGATCCGGCGACGAACAACATTCTTGTGACGAGCACCTCGAAGTCTCCCGCCGCCCCCGGTGCCGCCGCTGGATCCGTGGCGGTCATCAACAGCGATACCAAGCAGCTCGAGACGATCCGCGAGATCACCGTCGCCCCACGTCTGGTAGTCCCCGATCAGCGGAGCGGCCGCTCCCTCCTCGTCTCCGCGGACATTACTCAACTCGTCGACTCGTCCTACAAGGTGATCGCAACCCTCCCTGGTGGTGTGAGCGCGGCGTTCTCGAAACGAAGCGACAACGTCGCGGTGCTCTCGGCGTCCGGAGCCGATTCCGTCCTGACCTTCGCGGGGTTCAGCGCTCCGGACGCCCTTAAGCTCACCGGCCTCCCGCGTGCGCTAACCGCGCTGCCCGATGGCGGATATCTTGTCCTCGCCGACCTGGGCGGCCGCGGCCGAGTGAGCCGGATCACGCGCGAGGGCGCTACTTTCGCGAGCACTGAGGTCGCGGTGACTGGCGGCGACCTGATCTACGACGAATCGACGAACCGCTTCACAGTCGCGAACAATGGCCGGCTGGACACAGCACAGATGCCGGACCAGGTGGCGACGACCCGGACGACTTCGCCAACGCAGACCGCGACAAACGGGCTGACATCGCCGTCACCCTCCGTCACACCTTCTGAGTCGCCGCAAACGTCCGCACCGTCCCCGTCGGCCGCGCCGACGATCGGGCCGAATCTTCTCGCCGGGGCACGCGTGCTTACGGCCGGCCTGTACAACCTTCCGCTGCCAAACGGCATCAACCCGCAATTCGTTGCTGCGAACGGGTCGCGGCTCTGGTTACTCGACCAATCGAACAACGTCAGCGCATTCGACATGAGCACCGGAGATCTATTCAACATCGGGCCGCTGCGTAAGAGCGCGAAGGTCGATTACTGGGTCGCCGGTGGGTCTTACGTATTTGGCGTGAACGCGAGCAACGGCGAGGTCAACATCGTCAATGTTGCGCGGGAGCGCGTAGAAGGTGGGTTCGCGACGAATGTGTTGAGCCCGGTCTCGGCGGTCGCAGTCGGGATCGACGGACGCCTATGGATCGGCTTGCGGGACGCTTCTTACATGTTCGTCTTCGACCCGAAGACTCACCTTATGAACGGGCTCGATCTCAAGGGGGCACGGGTGAACGCGCTCACGGTCGACGGTCAAGGCCGGATCTTCTTTGCCGACGACGCACGTGGCACAGTCGGGACGATCGATCCGCGAACCTCATTGCTTAACGAGGTTTCCTTCGTTCGACCCGGTGCGACGACGGCGCTCCTCGTCGATTCGACAAGCACGTTGTGGGTGGGTACTAGCACCGGAGAGATTTACTCCGTGCGCGGTGGCACGGCTACGCTGACGCTCAGCCTCCGACGACCAGTCAGCGCCTTCGCCCCAGATCAAGCAGGTCACGCCTGGTATCTCGCTCAGCTGCCAAGCGGTCTTGCTGGTTACGCTTACGCGCCAGCGGACGGCAGTCGGGAACCACGCTCGGTCTCCGGCCCGGCCCAAAGCCTCAATTTCAGCCCGATCGGGCGTGCATTCCTCGCGGACCCGCGTGGCGGGTTCTACATGAGCGTCGAGGGCGGGCGATGAGCTTTGCGACAAACGGCCCGGCTCAGCCGTCTAAGGCTTGTGAGATGGGCTTCTCGTCCTTGGGACGCGTGGCACCTATTGGCCGCCTATGGTACAAATCGGCCGCGCTTACCAGCCGGACCCGAGAGTCCGTCCCACAAATTGTCCGATACGGGTACGCCCCGGATGTCACCGCCCCCCGGGGCCTGGTCTGCGGCCACAGACCAATAACCGAAAGGGAGGTGAACTGCGTCATCTAGGGGACGTGCCCGAGCGGAACACCTCGCGTTAGAGCTCTAAAGCGAACAAGCGTCACAACACGATTCACACATGCGACGCGCCAGTCACAGGGGACACCACAGAAAAGGAAAGGGACACAATGCGAAAGATCGTCACCGCGGTCACAGCAGCTTCGCTCGCACTGAGCATGCTGGCGATGGCCGTGCCGGCTTCGGCAGTGTCGGGCTACGACTCCGCCTACGCAGGCGAGTCGGCGTTCGTCAACATTTCGCCGGGCCAAACACAGAGCTTCCAGGTCTTCTTCGCGAACACGGGCACGACGACCTGGTCGCGCGGCACGGGCACCCAGGTAGACCTCGCGGCCTGCCTCGAGGACAAAAACACCTGCAACGCGCAGGACGCGACCGAGGCCTCGTGGAATAGCGGTTGGCTCTCGAGCACGCGCTACGCGACAACGACGCAGACCACGACTGCGCCGGGTGCGCTCGGCACCTTCAGCTACAACATCACCGCCCCGGTTGGGGCCCTCGCGGGCACCTACCGCTTCAACGGTGATCTCGTCCTCTCGACGACAGGCGAGAAGATTCACCCTGACGGCTACTACCAGGACGCCACGATCGGTGGCGCAGGTGGCGGCGCCGCGACAATCACCTCGCTCACCCCGGCGCAAGGCACGAGCGCTGGCGGCACGTCCGTCGTCATCGCTGGCAGCGGATTCATCTGCACGCCGGCATTCCCGTCTGTCTCATTCGGCGGCACCAACGCGGCCGTCCTGAGCTGCGGTGGCACCTCGGTCACGGCAACATCGCCGGTACACGCGCCCGGTGCCGTCACCGTCACAGTGACGAACAGCGGCTCTGCCGCATCGAACGGCCTGATTTACAACTACCAGGACACCGCCGCGCCGGTATTCACATCGTTTACCGTCTCCGGCGACGTTCTGACAGTGACGTTCAGCGAGCCGGTTTGCCGTGTTGTTCCGTTCACGAACCCAAGCACGGACTGGACCGTGAACAACGTTTCGGCCGCGACTATTGACCTCGTCACCAGCGACAGCATCCCGAACTGCACGGTCGCAAACGACACGTTCTCCGCAACGGCGAACCTGATTCTCACCACGCCGATGCCCACAGGAGCTTTCGTAGAGACAACCTTGGGCGTCGTTACGCTCGGCACCCCCACGACCGCGGCAGCGGACAATGAGGACATCCGCGATGCAGCTGGCAACCCGGCTGCCGCTCCTCAGAGCCGCCAGGCCACGGCGAGCGCGCCTGACACGACCGCTCCAACCGTCACATCGGCTAGCGGCAACGTGGGCGGCCTATCCATCACCATCAACTTCTCCGAGCCTGTGTACTGCAGCGGTGGGACCCCTGCGGGCACGCTGGCGTTCGACACCACTGA
>JALYSZ010000386.1 GCA_030854525.1 Chloroflexota bacterium
AAGCGGACCGTTGAGCCGCTCGGGGCGCCAGCGAGCGCGGCCTGAAGCGCACGGGTGTCGTCAGTGACGCCATCCCCGCGCGCGCCGTACGAGCTGACATCGACGACCGCGACGGCGGGCGCGGGGCGGGGTCCGTCCGCTAGGTCGCACGCCATGCTCGAGACGCTCACGAGCGTGGCCAAGAGTGCGCTCACAATCCGGTCGTCGGACACCTTCATCCCAACACCCCGCCGCGACGCAAATGGTAAGGGGACCGGACCGACATCTGCGCGTCGCGCTCGAAACCCACGACGCCACTAGCGCCCGGGCACAAGCCCTAACGAGGGACGACTAGGTCCGGCGAGAAACTAGTGCGACTACGAGCGTCGCCGCGAGCGTCAGGGCGACAATCGCCATCAGCACGATGTTGCTGTCAAAGCTCGCCAGCGTGCTCGTGCTTGGGAGCATCGCTACCTGTTCCGATCCGGTCACGAACGAGGCGGCCTTAGCCAGACCTGCGTTCGAGCTCTCGACCGCGGCTCCTAAGGAAGCTGTCGCGGAGAGCATTGCAAGAACGGCTACGGCAACGAATGTCAAAATTGCGCGCTTCATGTCCCCCGCCACCTTTCGCGCACGGTGTCTGCCTGCGGGTAGAGCGTGCCCTTCCGCCCGGCCGCTGTCAAGGTTCTTGTCGACCCAACCGTCGCTCAGAGCGCCGGCATCAAGCAGCGTCAAACGGCAAGGGCGAATCTCCGCATAACGACATGTGAAGCTACCACGCCCGGTGGTTGGGTTGTCGCGTATGGGGACGGGTGTCGCAAAGACGATCACTGTTGCCGTCCGTGGAGCATCTGGGATAGCCGCGCCGGCCAGCTCGGCGTCCTTCTGGCTTTCCCAAGTTCCGCGCAGCAGGAGCAGTTCGATCGCTCACACGGCTCCGCCGCAGCGTCGCCTCCATGGATACTGCCGCACTGAGATGAGTGTTCGAGTTGCTCATTTGACTTCAGTTCACTCGCCCAACGACGTACGGATCCTCGTGAAGGAATGCCGGTCCTTGGCTGCGGCCGGATATGACGTCGTCCTGATCGCGCGGGCACGTCCTGACGCAGATGACATCCGCGTCGTGACACTGCCGAGCCCGAATAGCCGCTTTGAGCGCGTCACGCGCACGGCCTGGGCCGTCTATCGGTCGAGTGCCGATCGGCAGATCAAGCTCTGTCACTTTCACGATCCAGAACTTATCCCCGTCGGCCTTCTGCTCAAGCTGCGTGGCAAGCGCGTCGTTTATGACGTTCATGAGGATCTGCCGACGCAGATTCTCAACAAGGACTGGGTGCCATCTTTTGTTCGTCGACCGGTGGCCGCACTGGTCGCCGCAGCGGAATTTCTTGCTGGGCACCTTGTCGACGCTGTTGTTGCTGCAACACCGACGATTGCCGCCCGTTTCCCGTCAACCAAGACGGTCACTGTTTGCAACTACCCAATCCTCGATGAAGTTGCGGCCTCCGGAGACGCGGTCCCGTATGCGAACAGACGCTCGATCGTTGCGTACATCGGTGGCATCTCGGAGGACAGGGGTATTCGTCAGATGGTCTTGGCGATTGGCAAAGTTTCGGGGATCTCGCCCGAGCTAGTTCTTGCGGGCCGTTTTCATCCCGAAGGTCTCGAAAGCGAGCTCGCCCGAAGTCCGGGCTGGGATCGAGTGCGCAAGGTCGGGTGGCTGGACCGGATCGAGGTGGCCGAACTTTTGGCTCGGGCTCGCATCGGCCTCGTCACCCTGTTGCCTCTGCCGAACTACGTGGAGGCTTATCCGACGAAGTTGTTCGAGTACATGTCGGCCGGGTTGCCCGTGATTGCTTCAGATTTCCCCGTGTGGCGTGAAATCGTCACCAGTGCTGGCTGCGGGTTACTCGTCGATCCCCAGGATCCAGATGCGATCGCTAGGGCGATCCAGCGCCTGCTCGACGATCCCGCGCAAGCGGAGGCTATGGGCAAGCGCGGACGAGATGCGGTCCAGATGCGGTTCAACTGGACGACCGAGCGAGACAAGTTGCTCTCCCTTTACGCGAGGCTCATCGGTCGACCGTAGAGGTTGCTTCTCGCCATCACAACGTGACGACGACGGCCCTGTGCGGCGCGGAGCTCACCTTTAGGCCGCTCGTGGGAAGGTACGTCACCGTTGTTATCTCACGCGTGACGATGGTCGGGAGACCTCACCGGGGTTGTTGGCGTCACAACCGTCGATGCCGACGACTGGGCGACGGGGGCGCTGTTCGTCCAAGGGTTGTCAACGGCGTCCGTTCGACCAGACGGAAGGCCGTGAGGAACGCCGCATAGGTCGCCCCGCGCAGGTCACTTCCGTTCTGAGCGAACGCGACCAACGGAGACACCACGGGCCGATGACAACAAATCAAGTCGGCTTTGCCGGACGGGCTCGGTCAGGACTGCGCTGATGTCTTAGTCTCCGGCGAAGACCGGCGTTCCTTCGGTAGTCCTCTCTCGAACGCACCCCGGATGAAGCCGCACGCATACGCGGCATGGAGGATCGGAAAGACGAGCCACGCCCGGAGCACACTCGCGGCTTGCCGACGACTCAGCCTTCGCGCCTCGGCGTACGAGACGGCCAAATACGCGGCCGCCAGTATGGGGATCGGCACCGCCAGCTTGGGCGAAAACCACATCAACGCAGGCGTCGCGGCCGCCAGCAGAAGCGCCACCGTGGGAACGAAATGGTGTGGTCGTAGGTATTCGCCCGTGCCCATCCGCGCGATCGCAACCTTCCATCTTGCATATCGGTAGTACTGGTGCCACAGACCGCGGAGCGTCTCGCGCGGTCGGTATGTGACCTCGATCGATGCCTCGTACCAGACCGCCTCGCCGCTGGCGCGCAGCCTCGCGTTGAACTCGTCGTCTTCGTTGCAGGCAAGATCAGGATTGAATCCGCCAACGCGCTCGAACGCACCTCGCTCGATGAAGCCCGGAAACGCCGAGTCGATCCTTCCCGATCGAGAGGCGAAGTGCTGCGCTGCAAGCCCGACCGCAAAAGGAGAAGAGGTCGCTGCGGCGATCGCCTTTCCCCACGCGGAGCGACCAACCTTCACGTATCGGCCGCCGACGTTTGCGGCACCCGTGCGGCCGACGACCTCGACCATCCGCTCGATGTAGTCCGGCGGCAGGACGCTGTGCGCGCTGACGATCGCGAGGTAGTCGCCACGCGCATGTTGGGCCGCCATGTTGAGACCTGGCGCCATGATGATTCGTTCGTTTCGAAGAATGGAGACGCGAGTTCCTATCTGGAGACTAATTGGCTTGATCGGCTTATCGCTAGCGTCCGCAACGATGACTTCGGTGAGCTCGGCGGGATAGGTCTGCTCGCGAATGGATCTCGCGCATTCCGCTAACTCGAACGTTTCGTTTCGAACCGGAAGCAACAGCGACACGAACGGTCGACCCGAAGCTATGTCGTTGCTGGTGACGCGCAACCCGAGGACCGACGCCGCCCCGCCGGTACGGGCGAGGTATCGACATCCGCTGCGATCGGCCATATCTCTGAACACAGCGATGCCTGTCACCGCCAGAAATGCGCCCGCAACCGGGCCGACGAGCGATTGGAGCTCATATGGCGACCCTCGCTATCGATCGCCTTGCTTGCAGTCGTCGCACATGCGCTTACGTTGATTGCCACCGTCATGCGCTCAGTTATCTCTCTCCCCCCGGCATGCCCATGCTGAGCGTAAATGGCGCCAGATAGGCATAGCCCACACCGCAGCCTTGTGTGCACCTTGGATGTGCGTGCGACTATAAGGGGACCGTTCGACTTCCTGTTTTGCCCAACTCGGCCGTCAGAGCTTCCAGCGGATAACTCGCGTTTAGCCACCGAGGTGATGACGGCTCACCCGGAAGTACTTGGACGATCGATGTAGTAAACGTAGTTCCGGAAGGTGCCCCGACTTCGACGTTACCGCAGACACGGTACGCCAACCCAAGCGCTCGTAGAGATGGCGGGCCGCTTCGTTTGAATCCAGAACGCCTAGTCCGATCGCCTCAACGCCTTGCTCTGTCATGAGGTCCATGTAAGCGCGAACAAGACGCTCGCCAACTCCGCGACCGCGGTACCTAAGGTCGACTGCAAGTGACATTAGGTAAGCTGCAGGCAAGGCAGCGTTATCACGTCGGGTGCGGCTGAAGCGGTTAGTAAGGATTTGCTTGAGGATCTTGCTGGGTCGCAACAACCCCGATCGCAACTCCACGCCGGCGCACGGAAGCCGCAAGCAACAATGGCACGGCTTTCGGGAGGTAGCGATAGAGCGCCTGCTTTAGGTACGCAGACCTGTCCCGGGAGCCACAAACAAAGCTAACGACTT
Organism: Chloroflexota bacterium; assembly: GCA_030854525.1. The sequence goes on from JALYSZ010000386.1 coordinate 4,344, forward strand.
GGCCGGTGTCGGCGCGAACACAAACGAGAGCGGACTCGCGGCCATCCCCAAGGAAGCTCTCAAACATCAAGCCTAAGAACCGGGTGCCGAGGCTCGACAAGAGTGAATCGTCAAACGAGTCCAGATGAATCGCTACTGACCCAGCGATGTGTTCACGCCGCATGAGAACGATGTCGAAATCCGGGTTCGTGCCTTTAGAAGGAATGAGCGCGCTCAAATCCGGCTGCCAAGCAGAGGCCACGCGTTGCGGCTCGTTCTCTTAATTCCCAGTGGCGGGGCCCCAATGGTGGCGCATGGTACCGCGGGCAGAGGGCCACTAGCGGCAGGCCGACGGCTGGGGAGATCTGGGCAAAGCTGGAATCCGGTCGGTTCCCTCGTGGCGACCGTGCGGTCTGGGTGGCGCGGGCGGAAGACCGTATCCGCCTTCCTGGTAGGGCTCTTGGTTATAGCTGAGTTCGGCGCGCCACACCAGACGGCTCGCACTGGATTGGGAGGTGCAGCCACCTTTTTCCCGCGGTCGGCTTGTCCGCGGTTTTGGTTTGTAGGACTAGGTGACGATCTCCGCGTCGGCGTGTAGCGCAGGGCAATGGTGTCCGACCTGCGGTATTCGTCATGCCCACGCTAATCACATGAACGCCAGCGTCGGACAGGAGCAGTTGCGCGGTCGCGGGTGCGCGATGGGCAGGATCCGCGTGAATCCGGTCTATCTGTGCCGACGCTCCGATCGAACAGAAGATGGTGACCCATGGAGCCGTCCGCAGCGAGAGAACTACTCCGCTCACGCGAGGCTCATCGGTCCTCCGTCACAGCCGTCGCCCGCGGATCAGGGCGTGACGCTGACGGCGTTGTGCGCGGTCGGAGCAACCTTTACCGCGCTGGTGAGAACGTACGTCGCCACCTTTGTCCCGCGCACCACGCTGGTCGCGGAGACGCTCCCGGTGTTGTAGTCGCCACTGATATAGATACCGACGGCCTGGGCGACAGCGGCGCTGTTGGTCCAGGGATCGGTGAT
>JALYSZ010000389.1 GCA_030854525.1 Chloroflexota bacterium
CGGCGTATACGCGGTGGGACTCAGGCGTCGACGGCGTCGATGGTTCGATAGCGCCGGGGCGGACCATCACGGTGCGGTCAAAGGCGGCACCGCGTCGCGCGTTTCCGGTCAAGGTCACCGAATTTCACCCAGCACGTCGCATGACGTGGTCGGGCGGCATGCCCCTCGGGCTCTTCAAGGGTGTGCGCACTTTCGTTCTACGCCGGGTGGACGACGGCACCACGCAGTTCACCGTGCGCGAGGAGTATTCGGGGCCGCTGCTCGGGATGATGTGGCGATCGATGCCCGACCTCGGACCTTCGTTCGCGCAGTTCGCGCGGGGCTTAAAGGCTCAGGCCGAGCGTTCGACATGAGCTTCCGCGCGGCCCTGGGTGGCGAGGTCGCGCCGGTCAGGGCGCGCGGACCACGATCCTCGCTTCAGGCGACCATCCCGATGCGTTGCCGATGGCGGTATTCCGAACACGAGCTACGAAGGCGTAGGTGCCGGGGCCACGCGCCGGCGTGAATGTCGCGCGGGTGACCGTCTCTCCCGCCTTCCACTTCCAGTCAGACCATGCGGTCGCGCCGGGTTTTTGGAAGCGATAGGAGACATCGAAGACGTAACCCGCGCTCGTCGCGGATGACCAGGTGACCGTGAACGCGGTCGTGGTCGTGCCGGTCGTGGGCGAGGTGACGAGCGGGACCTGCACCGCGCCGGTCATGCCCGCGGGATCATTCTTGGCGATCGACCCGTAAGGATACGTGCCGGCCGCACGGAAGACATATCCGTAGCGGCCAGTCGTCATCGGACCCGAGTTGAACAGAGCAGGCTTCGCCGCCGTACCCAGCCGCGACGCGTCGGTGACGGTGTGCGCGCGAGCCCCGTTGAAGGTCCACACCACCGGTGCGCCCTGCTTCACCGTGACGGACCGTGGCGCGTATCCCGCATCGGAGACCGTGACCCGCACTGGATTGACCACGGCGTTCCAGAGACTGGCGGACGGCGTAAGGATGGTGATTTGAAGATCGCCGGTCGTGCCCAGCCATTGCCGGTCGAGCACGCAGGGGTTGGGAGCGGTCGTTGGACTCGCGCACGTCGAGAGGACGACCGGAGGTCCTCCCTCCGCTCGGCTGATGTCCACGGCGTCCGGCGAAAGGCTTGGATAGCCGACACCGAAGGTTGCCACCAGGGCGCTGTCATCGACCGTGAATACGATCGTGAGCGGGTTCGAGGGAGACGTCGCAGCCGTGGAGACGATGTCGATCTGCTGACCCATGAATTGGAAGCCTCCGGCCGGCGGCGCGCCGGTCGGAGCCGTTTCAACGACCGAGATCGATCCGCCGCCAGCCGTTGCCGGCACAGTCACGCTCGTCGTGAGCGGATCGGTCGCTGTCGGCGCGGTCGCGGACGTCGTGACGGTCGTGCCACTTGGCGGAACCTGACTCATCACCGCGGCGGGCGGAGCAGCGCCAGCCTGCGGCGTCACCGATACCGAGGCCGCTGATGGAACGCTCGAACCGACCGCATTTCTCGCGGAGACCGTGAAGGTGTAGCTCGTCCCGTTCGAAAGCCCGGACACTGCGGCGCTCGTGGCGCTCGCGGCGACAGTTGCGACGGCGCTGCCCGTCGGCTGGGCGTAAACGGTGTAGTCGATGAGCGCCGCTCCTCCATCGGAGGATGGCGCGCGCCATGTGACCGCCGCAACCGTGTCGCCTGCGGCTGCGACCACGCTGTCTGGTGCGAGCGGCACGGAGTGGAACCGGTCGAGAGCGGGATCCCCGGGGCCGATGTCGTAGTTATCGAGCGCCGAAGGTATCCAGCCGTAGTTCCACATCACCTCGCCCACGACCCCCGCGGCGAACTGCGTGCTGAATTTCGCATCAAAGAGCGCCGAGCGAGCGGCGAGCGTCCCGCCGACGTCGTTCGGCTTGATGCCGGTTTCGCCGACGAAGAGGGGCTTTCCGAGATTCGCGCATTGATCGAGCCGGAACTGGAGCCCATTCCACTGATCGCCCGGCATCGTGGCGAGGCTGTAGTCGTGGTATTCGCAGAAGTCGATCTCGGGAATCGCGTGCAGAGCTTCGTACTCGGTGTACTGGGCGCCGCACTGACCCCCGCCCATCGTGCCGAGGCTGATGAGGTGGTTCGTGTCGCCGAAGCGGACCCACCCGACGACCTCACGGGCCCAATCACGAAGGATGCTGAAGGACGTCGTGACGATTGGCGGAGGCGTTGGCGAAGGCGACGGGAATGGTCCGGCGGTCGGGCTTGGCGCTGGAGCGGCCGCTTCAACGCATCCGGCGCCTTTCGACGCCTTGACCTCGGCCTCGTTGATGAGCTGCCACGCCATGATCGTTGGGTCATCCTTATATCGGGCAGCGACCTCCGCTGCGTACTCCCGATAGGGCTTCCAGCGACCGCCGCCGCCGTACGCCGTATCAAGCGCTTCGTCTCGCGTGGCGTAGCCGCCCCGATACCAGTCCGCCGTCTTGTATCCGCTGATGCCTCCGTCACCGCACTCACCCCACTGATCTGTGAGCGTCGCGATGACATGGACTCCCGTTTGGCGCGCAAGCGCGAGCATCCGATCGAAGCGTGTCCAGTCGCGCTCCCCGGTCCACTTCGTCGTTGCGAGTGTTTGGAAGAACCAGGCACGCACGACGACATTCCTGCGACCGCTCGCGAGCGCATTGAAGGCCTCGAGCAGCTGGGCGTCCGAGAATCCGGCGCCACACGAACCGTCGCTATTGGCGCTGTAGATGTTCACGCCGGTGAAGGTGAAAGGCTGTCCGTCGAGCAGGAGCTGCGCTCCGTTTCGTGTCACGAACGACGAGGAGACCGGCGCAGCCTGCGGTTGCGCTGCTCGTACACCTACGCTCGCGTCGGCGACGATTCCCATGACCACGAGGGACACGATCAAGATGTGGACACACACGCGAACGGAGCTCTTCATCCCATTCCTCACGACCGCCTGATCGACGCGACGACGCGTCGTGGATGGAGGAAAGGCACCCTAGGACAGGGGGATGGCGCTTCTCTTCCGTGGCGACCCTACGCGCGTGACCGAGCGATGTCCACGCTTCGTCGCGATTCGCCTGTGTGTGAGCTTGCCGCCGCTCGTTCTGGCCGAAAACCGCGCCTCAGTCAGCGCTCGGCGATCGGCACCCAGCGCTTCCCGGTCGGGCCGGTGTATTCGGACTCGGGGCGGATCAGCCGGTTGTCGCCGTGCTGTTCCATGATGTGCGCGCACCAGCCGGCCATCCGGCCGACGGCGAAGATCGACGTCCCGAGGTCAGCGGGGATCCCGAGGAACGTGTATGTCGTGGCCGCGTAGTAGTCGACGTTGACGATGTTCACCTTGTCGGCCGCCGCCGGCGACATGCTCGGCCGCGCCTTCG
>JALYSZ010000217.1 GCA_030854525.1 Chloroflexota bacterium
GCTCTTCGACGGCGCGCGAACCGAGCGAGACCATGATGTCGGTCTCGATCTGGCGGGCGTGCAGCTGGAAGCGCTCCTCGCGCTCCGAGCTCTGCACGACGCCGAGCGTCTCGCCGCGCCGGATGATTGACGCCTTCTTCATCCGGTCTTCGGGACGGAGGTACTGGGCGACGACCGCGTGACCGGCCTCGTGATAGGCAACCGCGCGCTTGTCGTCCGCGCTCATCTTGTGGATCGGCTGCTTCAGGCCGAGGAATCGCATGTCCGCGGCGGCGAGCCAGTCTTTGTAGGTCAGCTTGTCGCGGCCATCTTCGTGGGCGACGATGAGCGCCTCGTTGATGATCGTCTTGATGTGGATCGGCGTCCATCCGATCGAGTCCTGAGCCATCATGTCGACGTCGCACGTCTCGTCGTGCGCCTTCTTGTGCAGATAGTGCTGGATGATGTCCAAACGTCCCTCGCCATCCGGCGGGTACACGATCAGCGAGCGGTCGAGCCGTCCTGGCCGAGTGAGCGCCGTGTCGAGTACGTCTGGGCGGTTCGTTGCCCCGATCACGAAGACGAGCGGCTTCGGGGGCACCGGCCCGCGGACCAGACCGAGCCAGCGCGCCATCTTGACCTTGAAACGGTCCTCCACGTGCTGACCGAGGGAGTCCATCTGGTTCAGAAGGGTGTTGAGGCTCATGCCCGTGCCGCCCATCATGCCCATCGGGCCCATCCCGCCCTGCTGCTGTCCGCCCTGCACTCCTCCGCGGGACATGCCGATGGAGTCGAGCTCGTCCATGAACAGGATGCACGCGCCTGGCGTGCCAGGCTTCGCGTACTTGCGCGCGAGTCCCCGACCCTTCCGGAAGAGCGAAATGATGACGAGCGCGTCCACGCCCATCCACATGCTGCGCAGGCTCGAGGCGTCGATGTAGATGAACGGAAGCTTCGCCTCCGCGGCGATGACGCCCGCGAGGAAGGTCTTGCCGGTGCCGGGCTGACCGGAGAGGAGCATCCCCTTCGGCATCTCGCCGCCGGCCAGCTTGAAGCGCTCGACGCCACCGAGGATCCGGACGAGCGTCTTTGCGTGATCGACGAGGTCCGGCTGGCCGCGGTAGTCATTGAAGCTGAGCCCGAGCTGGGGGTCGTCGGGTGTCACGGTATAGGTGCGCGGGCGCGACAGGAACCACATGAGCGCACCGAACTGAGCGATGAACGCGAACGCGTAGAAGATGAGCGTGACGAGAAGGCCCGGCATCGAGCCGATGAGGGCCGCGAGGCCTTCGAAGACGCTGCGGATGCCGTAGAAGAAGAGGATCAGCGCGAGGACCCCCAGAAGGATCAGCAGGCGCCGCTTGTTGTGTTCGAGCACAAATGCGCTCGTCGTCAGGAATCCTCGACCCGTCAATTCACACCTACCACCTGATCATTCGACACCCGGAGTACGAATCCCACCACAAAATCGATCCCCTCCGTGGTCTTTCCGGTGACCACGTACGCAGAAAGGAGTCTTCCTTCGCTCTCGACGGCGCCCACGAACTTGGTCTTGCGCACATCGACGACGGGCCGAAGGGCCGCGTCCAGATTGGTGAGCATGTCCGTAGGCATGAGCTTCGAGAGAGCCTGCGCGTCGTCGGCGCCGATCGCCGCGACGACATCATGCGCGATGCGCGGCTCCTCGACCTTCTGAAGCTGCGGATAGGGGCTCTCAGTTGGCCCCCTGTCGACGAACGCGTGCACGACGACGCCGGCAAGGATCCCGACCGCAAAGAGCGAGAGTGTCGCCATCGCCCGCGCCTCATTCACTGCGGATCACCCTGCCGCCGGAGACGGTCAGCGCCAGCGGAAAGAACTCGTCGACGCCCTGGCTGCTGCGAAGGCCGACGGCGTAGATGTGCACGGAGTAGCCGCCCACGCTCGCGCCGCCAAGGTAGGTCAGCGATAGCGGCTGGATCGTCGTGGTGGTGCGACTGGTGTCAGCGCCCTGGAGCTCCGCGGCCCGCTGCGAGATGCTCTGGTTCGGACGGATGCCGACGATGGAATTCGGGTCCCGCTGCAGAAGCCCGAGCATGTAGGCCCGCGCGATCGGCGACTCGCCGCTCGCGCCGAAGAGGCCACTGTCCTGGACGAACACACCGATCGCCGACGCGATGACAAAGCCGGCTAACGTGCCGACCAGCAACGTTCCCATCCACGCGCTGATGAGCCGTCTGAGCCCCACATTGCCAGTCTACGCGCGCCAACCTGGTCATTCGCCCGCTCCGAGCGCCCCTGCCGCGAAAAGTAAGAGCCCGCTAAGTTCGCTTGCCCAAAAGTCGAAACCCTTTTCCTTCGCCGCGGCACCCAAAGCGGCGGCGTGCGACAGGAGCGCGGTCCGCTGAAAGCGGGTCGGCCCGGCGTGTGCGGTCGAGGCGGCAATCTCCGCTTCGCTCACCGGCTCGAAGCGATCGCCGACGTCGTGCAGCCAAAACACCGGAGGACGGAGGGAAGTCCAGGTCGTGCGTGGCGAAAGCGAATCGAACACTTCACGGAGGGACACCGGTAATTGATGAAGGCGTTGGAGGGCGATGTCGTAATCGGTTGCGGTTAGGGCGCGCCACAGCAGCGCGCTCTCGCTCCCCAGGCCGCTCGGCGGCTCGCCGCTCAGGCGCCCGCCGGTGGCCCGCAGCTCGGCGGTGATCCGCGCCCGGTCGTTCGCGTCGGCGAGCGCTTCCGCCGCCGCCACCGGCAACCGCAGCCGCACCTCCGCGTCGGCGTCCCAGGGCTCGAGCGCGCCGTTCCGCCGCTGCGTCAACGAGAGGACGCTCGCGAGGTAGGTATCCAGGTCGTAGTAGGCGCCGAGCGCACCGATGTAGCTCGCCGACGAAAGCGCCCCCGGCCGCGAGGCGGCAGCGAGCAACATGCCGCCACCAACCGAGAACCCGAACGCCCCCACCGCCATGCCCTTTGTCTCCGGTCGCGCGGTCGCTCGGGCGAAGGCCGCATCCAGGACCGACGTCGCCTCGCGCTCGAGCTTTCCGGCTTTGGTGAAGGGAAACTCCGGCAACATCACCATGTACCCGGCGCGCGCCAGCGCCTCGCCGAGCCGCCGCGTCTCCGGATCGTCGTTGCCCTTGTCGGTCGCCCCGTTCACGAGCATGACCGCGGGGTGCAGGCTTCCCCACCCGGGGACCCACCACGTGACGCGCATGTCCTGCGCGCCGATCCGCTCGATCCCGTCCTCGACGCGGGGGGGCGGCGTCACGAACGCGGCGACGTTCCGATCCCACAGCGCGCTCGAGTAGATGTCGGCGACCAGGATCGCGCCCGCGCCGAGCGGCCGAAGGAATGGTCGCCAGAGGATCGCGATCGCGACGACCAGCAGAATGAAGAACAGCCGTCGCCGCATTCGCGGCGACTCTACCTAGGTCGCGGCGGCGAGGCGGCGGTGCCGGACGCGGTCCTCGACCTCTTGCCAGAGCGAGACGATCTGGCTCGCGTTGAAGATCGACGAGTACGTCCCCGAGATGATCCCGATGAGCAGTGCCAGCGCGAAGTTGCGCACGGAGAAACCGCCGAAGAGGAACAGCGCGAGGAGCGTGAACACGACGGTCAGCGAGGTGATCACCGACCGCGCGAGCGTCTGCATGATCGAGTAGTTGATCACCGGGTTGAGCGCCTCACCTGGGTTCAGCTTCAGGTTCTCGCGGATCCGGTCGAACACGACGATCGTGTCGTGGACCGAGAAACCGATGATCGTGAGCACCGCGGTGACGAAGAGGCTGTCCACCTCGACTTTGAGGAAGTAGCCGAGGATCGCGAAGATGCCGAGCACGATCAGCGCGTCGTGCAGCAAGGCGATGATCGCCGCAAAGCCGTAGCGGAACGCGGCCCAGCCGAAGTTCCGGAAAGCCCACGCGATGAGGAGCACGATCAGCACACTCGCGAGGGCGATCGACTTAGCCGCGTTTTGGATGAGCTCGGCCGAGAACGACGGGCTCACGACCGACGAGTTCACGATCTTGGTGTCGGGACCGAACGTGTCCTTCAGCGCCTGCTCGGTGCTAACGAGCTCGGCCGGAAGCATTTCCGTCGTCCGGACCTCTACGCCACCGCCCGTGATGCCCTGGATGGTCGCCTCGTCATGCCCGCGCGAGGTGAAGAAGCTCTTGACCGCCGTGTCGTTGGGTCGCGTCGCGAAGGTGACCTCGAGAAGGGTGCCGCCTTTGAACTCGATGCCGGGCCGCAGACCGCCGATCGCGAGAAAGAACACACCGGGCACGATGAGGAGCGCCGAGAACAGGAAGTACCACCACTTGCGCTCGACGAAATGGAAGAGCATCGCTAAAGCGCCGGCGCCGCGCGCGGAGCGTGGCGCTCAGGCGCGTCGATCGTCCGCTCCTCGACCCCGTACAGCCACCGACGACGGAGGGACGAGAACTCGATGACCCCATGGAGCAGCATCTGGGTTACGACGACCGCGGTGAAGAAGCTCACCGCGACACCAATCCCGAGCGTGAGCGCAAAGCCCTTGACCGTGCCGGTGCCGAAGTAGAAGAGGATCGCCGCCGTCCCCACCGTCGCCAGGTTCGAATAGAAGATCGAGGGGAATGCACGCTTGCGGCCTTCCTCGACGGCGACGCGGAGCGACTTACCCGAGCGCAGCTCTTCCTTGAGACGCTCGAACGTGAGCACGTTCGCGTCGACCGCCATACCGATCGAGAGGATGAATCCGGCGATGCCGGCGAGCGTCAGGGTCACGGGGATCATCCGGAAGATCGCGTAGGTCAGCGCCGTGTAATACAGGAGCGCCATGACCGCGAGGACTCCCGGGACGCGGTAGTAGGCGATCATGAAGAACGCGACGAGCAGAAGGCCGATCGCACCCGCGATGAGGCTCCGGTCGACCGATTGCCGCCCCAGCGTCGGCTCGACGCGCTGCGACTGGACGACGGTCAGCGAAACGGGCAGCGCACCGGAGTTGATGAGGTTCTTGAGCGTGTTCGCCGACGCGACGGTGAAGTTGCCGTGGATCACCCCGCCTCCGCTCGTGAAAATGCTCTCGATACGCGGCGCGGAGATCTCCGCGCCGTCGAGAGTGATCTGGACCTGTTGATTGAGGTAGTCCTTCGACAGCTGCATCCAGCGGTTAGCGTCGGCACCCGTGAACTCGAAGTTGACCTGGGGTTGGTTGGCGTTGTCGAAGGTTACGAAGGTCGGTTTTAGGTTCTCGCCGGTGAGCGGGGGCGTGAGCGACTTGTACTGCCCTGGGGTGGCCGGGTCCGGGACCTTGATCTCCAGCTTCGCCTGACGCGTCGCGATGTCGTTCGCCTGCGCGAGGTCGTCGATGCCCGGCAGCTGCAGGAGGATCTTGTCGTCGCCCACGGCCTGGATGACCGGCTCCGACACCCCGAGCCCGTTGATGCGGCGGTCGATGACCCTCCGCGCGCGGTCGTTGTAGTCGGCCACGCTCTGGCCGGCGGGGATGTCGCTGGTCTTCATCTGGAGCAGGAGCTGCGTGCCGCCCTGGAGGTCTAAGCCGAGGTGCGTCTTGATCTCCTGGTTTATCTGGATCGGGCCGAGATTCAGGCACACTCCCGGGCAGCTCGCCGGGAACGGGAACGAGATCTGGTGCTTCGGGATGTCGATGAAGACCGACAGCACGAAGACCAGAAAGACCAGCCAGGGGAACGCGCGGTTCATCTACGAAACTCTAAAGGTTGATCACGCGTCGCGCTGGGCTTTGAGCCGCTCGCGCGCCTCGCGCATCTCGCGATCGAACGCGGTCTCGCCGGGCGTCTCGTTCGTTTGCACGGTGGCTGGGATCGACGCTACGGGCGTCTCCGGTGCGGCAGCATCTGCGGCCTTGTCTAGGAGCTTGTCGGCGTTGAGGAACTCCTCGCGGAGCTCGTCCGACGTCCGGCGTAGGTCCCCAACGACCCGGCCGATGTCACGCGCGACCTTCGGCATGCGATCGGGCCCGAGGACGATCAGCGCGATTATCAGGATGAGCACGAGCTCTTCCGCTCCGATGCCGAACATCAGCGGCCCGGCGCCGTCGCCGCGGCGCGCGCCGCGTTGGCGGCATCGCGCAGAGTTCGCGCAGCTTCCCCCGCCGCCTTCTCGAAGTCGTCGCCGCGACTCGCGTACAGGACCGACCGCGACGCGGCCGGAAGCACGCCGCCGCCGTTCGCGTCCATTCCCGCGCGGAGCGCGACGCCGACTTCGCCCCCCTGCGAGCCGATCCCCGGCATGAGGAATAGGCGGTCGGGCGCGAGTGCGCGGAGGCGTCGCGCCTCGTCGGGATAGGTCGCGCCGACGACGAATCCGCACCGGTCCGCGGCAAAGCGCTCGACGCAGCGCTCGACGACGCGCTCGTACAGGGGACGGCCCGCGACCTCCAGGTCCTGGAAGTCACCCGCCCCAGGGTTGCTCGTGCGAGCGAGCACGAGCGCGTAGCGCGCGCCGGTCGTGAACGGCTCGATCGAATCGAGTCCGACGTACGGCGCGACGGTCGCCGCGTCGGCGTGGAACGAGTCGAAGAGGGCCTCGGCATAGGCCGCGGACGTGTTCGGAACGTCGCCGCGCTTGGCGTCGAGGATCACGGGAATGTCCGACGGGATCGTCTGCAACGTGAGGGCGAGGACGTCCATCGCGGCACTCCCGTAACGCTCGTAGAAGGCGAGATTCGGCTTGTAAGCACACACGTGCGGTGCCGTCGCGCGCACGATGCGGCGAAGAAAGCGGACGGCCGCCTGCGGTCCTCGGCCGAGATGCTCGGGGATCGACGCGGGTTCGGGATCGAGGCCGACACAAAGGATGCTGTCGTGCGCGCGTTGCGCCGCACTGAGCTTTGCGAGGAAGGTCAACTCAGCCACATATGATAGGGACGCTTCCACAAACAGGGGGGAACTTATGCGTCGTACGTTGCGCGGCCCGCTCGGGTGGGCGCTCGCCGCGGGTCTCCTGATCACGGCATGCGGCGGGGCGGCGACGCCCGCGGGTCCAAAGCTCGGGTCGGCGGAGCGTCCGATCCTGCTCGCGATCACTCCGTCGGCAGAGGTGCAAAGGCTCACGGCGACTGGCAACGTGATCGCGGCCGCGCTTGGCAAGGCGACCGGACTCACGTGGAAGGTGTCCGTGCCGACGAGCTACGCCGCGCAGATCGATGCGATCTGTGCCGGCCAAGCCGACGTCGGCTTCATTGCTCCGCTGCAGGTGACACTCGCGATCGACAAGGGGTGCGTCACGCCGATTGCCGCCGCGCTCCGGAAGGACGCTGAGGGCAAGCTCACCACGACATACGAGTCGCAGATCCTCGTGCGGAAGGACAGCGGCATCAAGACGATCGCCGACCTCAAGGGAAAGCAGTTCGCGTTCACCGACGCGATCTCGGCTTCGGGCTACCTGTTCCCATCGCTCGTTATCAAGCAGAAGACCGGGCAGGAGCCAAAGACGTTCTTCAAGTCGACGATCTTCGCCGGCGGGCACCCGCAAGCAGCGCTCGCCGTCTACAACAAGCAGGTCGACGGGGCCGCAATGTTCATCGACGCCCGTGTGAAGGACCTGCAGACCAAGGAGCTCGCCGCCGGGATGCCCAAAGACATCCTCGAGACGACTGAGGTCATCGACAAGGCCGGCCCGATCCCGAATGACGCGATCGCGTTGCGCAAGGACTTGCCGGCGGATGTCGCTGCCCAGATCAAAAAGGCGCTCCTCGACTACGGAGCGACCGATGACGGCAGGAAGAACTACAAGGACCTCTTCGGGTGGGACGGCCTGCAGGAGGTCAGCGCCTCCTTCTACGACCCCATTCGCGAGGCCGCGAAGCTGGCGGGCATCGACGTCGCCGCCGAGGCGGCGAAGACACCGCGGCCCCCGGCAACCGCCGCGCCCGCTTCAGCCTCGCCGAGCAAGTCGCCCTAGCTCGATCCAGAACGCCATCACCAAAGAAGACCGCCGAGGAATCGGCGGTCTTCTTGTCTCTATCCTGCAACGCGTGCCGGCGCTCCTCGAAATGCGTGATCTCGTGAAGGTCTATCCGCGCGGTGCGCGGGCCCTCGACGGCATCAGCCTCGACATCAAGAAGGGCGAGTTCGTCGTGCTCATCGGCCTTTCCGGATCGGGGAAGTCGACGCTGCTGCGCTGCATCAACGGGCTGGTCGCGCCGACCAGCGGACACGTGATCTTCGGCGGCGCCGACGTGACGCTCGCGAAGGGGCGCGAGCTTCGCCATATCCGCAGGCGGATCGGGATGATCTTCCAGCAGTTCAATCTGGTGAAGCGCTCCTCGGTATTCGCCAACGTCCTCGCGGGGCGCCTCGGATATCGGTCGACCTGGCGAACGATCGTCTCGCGCCCGTCCCGCGAGGACGTCGGGCTCGCCTTCGAGAACCTGGAGCGGGTCGGCATTCTCGAGAAGGCGTATGCCCGCGCCGACGCGCTCTCCGGCGGCCAGCAGCAGCGCGTCGGCATCGCCCGGGCGCTCATGCAGCAGCCCGAGCTCATGCTCGCGGACGAGCCGGTGGCGAGCCTCGACCCCGCGACGAGCCATTCGGTCATGAAGTACCTCGAGGAAATCAATAAGAACGACGGCATCACGGTGATCTGCTCGCTCCACTTCTTGTCACTCGCGCGCCGCTACGGCACGCGCGTGGTGGCGCTCAAGGGCGGCAAGGTGGCGTTCGATGGCAAGCCCGGGGACATCGACGAGCAACGGTTCAAAGAGATATACGGACAGGACGCGATCGAGGTCGAGATTGGCCCTACGGACGTCGGGCGCGTTAGCGATCTCTGATGGCCGAGTACTTCGTCGCCCGCGGTCTCCCCGTCCCGCCCGAGCTGCGTCGAACGCCTCTCACCGACTGGCGCCGCTGGTCGCTGATCGGAGCGGCCCTCGCCGTGCTGTATGTCGGAGTCCGACTGCTCGACATCGACCTCTCGCGCGCGAACCCGGATTACGCGGGCACGCGGATCATCAGCCTTCTCCAGTGGGACTTCAGGATCCTGACTCCGCAGAACCAATTCGAGACGTTCTGGGACACCGCGGGCGGGCTGATGATCGTCACGATCTTCCTGGGCGTCGTCGCGACGGCGATCTCGATCGTCTTCGCGCTCCCGCTCGCATTCCTCGGCGCTCGCAACATCATGACCGGGAATCCTGTCGCGGCTGCCGTCTATGGCTTCACGCGACTCCTCTTCACCGTGATGCGCTCCATCGACGTGCTCATCGTGGTGATCATCTTTTCCGTCATCTTCGGCCTGGGCAGCGCGGCCGGCGTGTTCGGCCTCGCGTTTCACAACATCGGCGTCCTCGGCAAGCTCTACTCGGAGGCGATCGAAGGCATCGACCCCGGGCCACCGGAGGCGATCACCGCCACCGGTGCAACGCGCGCGCAGGTGATCTGGGCCGCCGTCTTGCCCCAGATCGTGAACCCGTTCATCTCGTTCACGATCTACCGGCTCGACACGAACGTGCGCCTCGCGCCGATCCTCGGTCTCGTCGGCGGCGGCGGCATCGGCACGGACCTCTTCCAGTCCATCCAGCTGTTCCACTACGGTGCGGCCGGACTGATCATCTTCATGATCGTGTTCATCGTCGCCACCATGGACTTCGTCTCGGCGCAGATCCGCAAGCGCCTCGTCTAGCTCAGCGCCCCCAGGCCGGACGGCTGTCGCCGTCGATCCCCTCGCCGCGCGTGAGCTTCACCGCACCCCGGAGGGGCCCGCCGACGAGCGCCTCGCCGACGTTCATCGCGTAGAGATCGATCACGCCGCCGCTCTCCCGGAGGAAGGCGATCTGCTTCCCGTCGGGCGAGAACACGCTGTTCCAGCTCTTGCCGTCGCTGGTGAGCGCGACGTCCCGCCCGGTCTTCACGTCGACGGCGTGCACGTCGTTGCGCCCGTCGTGCCGGAGCGTGTATGTGATCCACGCGCCGTCCGGCGAATACGACGGTCGGTAGGCCTCGCCGGACGCACCCTTGATGGCGAGCGGCGTCACCGCGCGGCCGTCGGAGGGCACGAGCAGGATGCGCGGCTCGCCCTGCGTGTACGACGTCACCGCGATGGTCTTACCGTCGGGTGACCACGAGGGGTCCGCAAGGAAAGAGCCCTGCGACAGCAGCGAGGCCCGCTTGCCGGT
>JALYSZ010000022.1 GCA_030854525.1 Chloroflexota bacterium
GAGCGAAGCCGTGCTACGAGACCCTCGAGGGCTGGTCGACGGCGATCACCGGCGTGACCGAGCGTGGCGCGCTGCCGGCAAAGGCCACCGCGTACCTGGACCGGATCGCGGAGACCGTCGGCGCGCCGGTCGGAATGATCGGCGTTGGACCCGAGCGCGCGGCAACCCTCCTCTAACATCCCCGCGGCATGAGCAGCCTCATCGACATCGCCTTCCCCTACCGCCGCCGGCGCTCGTTCGGCGCGGCCTCGTTCGCCTTCACCTTCCTCATCCTGCTTGGGGAGGTGGAGCTCCTCGCCTTCGTCGGCATCGCGATCGCCGCCCGCCAGCTCCAGCTGTGGTGGGACCTCCAGCCGATCGTCTTCCCGACCGCGTGCCTCGTCAGCCTCGCTGCGGCCACCGTTTTCTGGTGGCGGGCCCGCGCGTGGAGCAAACAGAGAGTCCAAACCGCCGAAGCCTGGGCTCGCGGCGGACAGACCTTCGGGCAGCAGCTCGCACGGAAGCGGGACTAGTTCCGCCGGAGGACCACCGCGAGCGCGACCAGCGTGAAGGCGGGCACGAGACCGCAGAGACCCTCGGCACCGCCCAGCGTCCCGCGAAACGCGTAGAGCGACCACGGCAACACCACGGCGAGAAGGCCCGCGAGGACGGCACCCGACCGAGGGGAGCTGACGAGGATGCGAGCCCACGCGGGGTCGAGCAGAAGATGATCGTGACTTCCGAGGTACGGGCTCAGCACGAGCGTCGACGCAGTGGCAAACGACAGCAACTCGATGTCGTTGAGCTTTCGGCCGCGAAGCGCGACAGCGCCAGCCGCGACGATGGTGACCGCGGCGATAACGCCCGGGAGCACCGAACCCGTCAGCGCGGACGAGAGGCCTACGAGCGATGTCGACGCCAGAGTCTGGGTGCTCCGGTTCTGAAGTAGCTCGGTCAGGTAGTCGCGGGGCCAGCCGGGTCGCGCCACGATCGAGGCCAGCGCCTCGATGAGGATCGCGCCAACCGCGGCGACGGCGATGCCCCGCCGTCCGGCACGCAGGCCGGCCACCGGCACCGCGATCAGCGTCAAGAGGACGACATGCGGCTTCAACCACAGAACGGCGAGACTCGCGCCCGCGGCGAGATCTCGGCGCCGCGTCAGCAGCGCTGCCGTGACACCGAGGGCACCAAGGAGGATCCCGCCGAACTGGGCGTTGACCACCGTGAGCCAGAACGGCTGCGAGAGGGCGGTGATGAGACCGAGCGTCACGGCGATGCGAGGGTTCCCGATCGCACGCGCGAGGAACACCACACCGATCGCCGCTCCGGCGAACAGCAGGAACTGCCAAAGGAAGCCGACCCAGGCCATGTCGAGCCAGGTGAGTGGAATCAGGAGCAGCGCGGTCCAGAGCGGATAGCCGAATCGTCCCGGGCAAGGCCTCGGGCGGAGGACGCCGCGGTAGTCTGGACTCTCGCCGGCGGTCGCCTTGGCCCAGACCTGCGCGTCGTAGGGGTCGGCACCGGAGATGACGAGGCGTGCGCCAGTCACGAAACAGAAGAGGTCGGTTGTCGGGTACGCCCGAGCGGCGGCCGATCCGAGCAGAGCGGATATAACGACCGCAACGACGAGCATCGCGTTTCGTGCCGCCAGAATGAACGCCGTCATGCCGCGAGTATGGTCACGGGACCAGAGCCTTCTCGTCGCGAGTCTCGCCGGCGGAGTCCTCCTTCGATGCGCCGCGATCACAGTCGGCCCGGGCTATCCCTTCGACGTCGTCACGTTCCAGCGCTGGGCCGCGCGGATGGCAGCGGGCGGGCCCGCCGCCTTCTACGACCCAAACCAGTTCGCGGACTATCCGCCCGGTCTCCTCTACCTGCTATGGCCGCTCGGATCGTTGCCGGGCGATGTGCCGAGCTGGGCGGTCCGAGCGATCGGCATCCCGTTCGACGTGGCGCTGGCTTTCGCGATCTTCGCGGTCGTCTCGCGGATCCGCGGCTCGCGCGGCGGACTCCTCGCCGCATCGGCCTATGCCCTCAATCCAGCACTCGCGCTGGCCGGGCCGTTCTGGGGGCAAGTGGATGCGGTGGCGATGCTGCCGCTGTTTCTCTCGCTCGTCGCGGCTGCCGCGGGGCGTCATGCGCGCGCCGGCACGCTCGCGGCGGTGGCCGCCATGGTCAAACCGCAGGCCGCTATCGGTCTCGGCGTCCTGATGATCGCCGGCGCGGCGGCTGCCGCGAAGCGCGGCGAGTGGCGGCGCCTGATGGTTACCGGTGGGGCGGCCACCGTGACCGTTGTCATTCTCTTGGCGCCATTCGCTCCAAGCGCCGAACGCGTCGGCGCGTTCGTTCGCGATGCGACGTCGCCGCATCCGTTCAGCTCGCTGTTCGCCTTCAACGTCTGGGCCCTTGCGGTGGGCTTCGGGATGCACGACGACACGCCGATGTTCGGACTCCCGATTCGTCTATGGGGGCTGCTCCTTGTCGCGGTCGCCTTGGTCCTCATCGGGATGCGGCTGTGGTCGCTTGTCCCGCGCAGGTCTCAGCCCTGGGACTTCAGCCGGGAGCTCGCCGCATATCTCGCAATCACGACGCTTGCGGCGCTCGCGGTGTACGAGCTGCCAACCCGGATACACGAGCGCTATCTTTTCGCCGCCTTCGCAGTCCTCGTGCCGTTTGTCGGCGTTTCCCGCAGAGCCGGCCTGGCATACGCGACGTTGTCCGTCGTCCTCGCCGTGTCGGTTCTCTTCTCCTTCACGCATCAAGCACAGACGCAGGCGCGCGCGCCCGATCTCGTGGAGCGGACACTTTTCGACCCCTCCATGCTCGTGCTCTTCGTGCTGACCGGGCTCGGGGCGGCGGCCATGCTCGCAATCGATTGGGCGCGTCGCGAGCCGCGTCTCGCCAGATTTCAAGACGAGCCGCCGTTGTAGGGAGCCGGAGAAAAAGGCGACCAAGATGGACGTGACGAGCTCGTTCTCGCGACAGCGGCGATCTTGGCCCGGTCCTTGGTCGGCACTACGTTCGCGGCCGTGAGCCTCGCGCGAGGCCATCGACATGGCGCAAATCTCGGCGGTCACGGCGGTCCTCCGTTAGCCGATACACTTGCCCGGGTGAGGGCGGCGGATTGACCCGGGAGGACAAGTTCGCCAAAGAAGGTCTGACCTTCGACGACGTCCTCCTGATCCCTGCCCGCAGCGACATCCTCCCGACCCAGGTCTCGACCGAGACCCGCCTCACCAATGAGATCCGCCTCGATATCCCGATCCTCTCCGCCGCAATGGATAGCGTCACCGACGCGCGCCTTGCGATCGCGCTTGGTCGCCTCGGCGGGCTCGGCGTCATCCATCGCAACCTGACGGTCGCTGAGCAGGCCGAAGAGGTTCGCCGGGCGAAGGACGCGGACGTTCTCGTGGGCGCCGCGGTCGGTGTTGCCGGCGACGCGGACGAACGCGCCGCCGCGCTCGTCGCAGCCGGCGTCGACGTGATCGTCGTCGACACCGCGCACGGGCACTCTGCGGCCGTCGTGCGCATGGTCGAGAAGGTGAAGGCGCGGCATCGCGTCGAGGTCATCGCCGGGAATGTCGCGACCGCCGAAGGGACCGAGGAGCTGATCGCCGCCGGCGCCGACTGCGTCAAGGTCGGCATGGGTCCCGGCGCGATCTGCACGACGCGGATCGTCGCCGGCGCCGGAATGCCGCAGGTCACGGCCGTGTTCGATTGCGCCGAGGCCGCCGACCGGCATGGCATCCCGATCTGCGCGGATGGGGGCATCCAGCATTCCGGTGACATCGCGAAGGCCATCGGCGCGGGCGCGTGGACCGTGATGCTTGGTGGACTCCTCGCCGGCGTCGACGAATCGCCGGGCGACGTCGTCGAGATCGACGGCGCGGCCTTCAAGTCGTATCGCGGGATGGGCTCGCTCGGCGCGATGGAAGCCCGCCGCTCGCGCGACCGCTACGGCCAAGCCGACGTCGGCGAGTTTTCGAAGCTCGTGCCCGAAGGCGTCGAGGGACGCGTTCGCGCGCTGGGTCCGCTCGCCGCGGTCGTGCACCAGCTCGTCGGCGGTCTCCGCGCCGGGATGGGCTACGCGGGCGCGGCGACGATCGACGACCTGCGCGTCACTGCGCGCTTCGTCCGCATCTCGGGTGCCGGTCTTCGCGAATCGCACCCGCACGACATCCGCATCGCCGCCGAAGCCCCCAACTACCGGGTCCGGGCCTAAGTTGTGAAGACCCCAAAGATCATTCGCCCCGAGACCGGGGCCCCCAGCGGCGTGTCCCCGCGCGCGACCATCGCGATCCTCGACTTCGGTTCGCAGTACACGCAGCTCATCGCCCGTCGCGTTCGGGAATCACGCGTGTACTGCGAGATCTTCCCGCACGACGTTACGCCCGCCGAGCTGCGCGCGCGCAATGTCGTCGGCGTCATCCTCTCGGGCGGCCCGGCGAGCGTGTACGCGCCCGGTGCGCCGAGCGTCGATCCCGGCGTTATCTCGGGCGAGTTCCCCGTCCTCGGCATCTGCTATGGCATGCAGCTCATGGCGCACCTTCTTGGCGGCGACGTGGTCGCGGAGGGGAAGCGCGAGTACGGGCCCGCGACCGTCGAGATCGCTGACCGCGCCGGGATCTTCGAGGGGTTGTCCGGTCAGGAGCGTGCGTGGGTCAGCCACGGCGACACGGTGCGCAGACCCCCGGATGGCTTCACCGTCGTCGCGAGCACCACGAGCGTCCCGGTCGCGGCGATGACCGACGGCCGCACGCGCTACGCGGTGCAGTTTCATCCGGAGGTCGCCCACACGCCGCACGGGACCGAGATCATTCGCAACTTCCTCTACCGGGTCTGCGGCGCCACTGGTGACTGGACACCGGCCGCGTTCGTCGAGGAAGCGGTTCGCGAGCTGCGAGCGAAGATCGGCGATCGCCACGCGATCTGCGCGCTCTCGGGTGGCGTCGATTCGGCGGTCGCGGCGGCGCTCGTCGCGCGCGCGATCGGCGATCGTCTCACCTGCGTTTTCGTCGACACTGGCTTGCTGCGCGCGAACGAGGCTGAGGAGGTCGTCGCGACGTTCGGCCCGCGCCTTCGGCTGATCCACCTCGACGCGGCGGACCGTTTCCTCGCGAAGCTCAAGGACGTCGCCGATCCCGAGCGCAAGCGCGCGATCATCGGCGAGGAGTTCGTGCGCTGCTTCGAGGAGCAGGCGGAGCGCGTCGGGCGCGTCGACCTTCTCGTGCAGGGCACGATCTACCCCGACGTGATCGAGTCGCGCTCCCGCGACTCGAAGACGAGCGCGCGGATCAAGACGCATCACAACGTCGGCGG
>JALYSZ010000043.1 GCA_030854525.1 Chloroflexota bacterium
GCGGCATCGAAGCGGGAGCGATCGAAGCGGCGGTTGACCATGTCCTGAACGCGCCGACGGATCGGCTGGAAGAGCGCGAACGACAACAGCGTCGATGCGGCGATCGCGAGCTCCGAGCCTGACGTCACCTGACGTAGCGCGCCCTGGAGCGCGACGATGCCGACAAAGAATGTGGTGGCGATGGCAGCGCTGGTCGCGCCGTACACGATCGTCCGTTTGATGAGGAGATCGATGTCGTATAGGCGATAGCGGAGGATGGCGATCGCGATCGAGATCGGGATGAGGTCTATTGCTCCGATCAGCACTACCGGTCCCGTTCCGGCCATGTATGAGAACAGGGGCAGCACACTTGACACAACAAGGAACAGCATCGCGATCACGGACGTGTACGCGAACCATTTGAGCTGCTGCCGCTCCTTGCCCGCCGCTGTGCGAAACCGCACAAAGACCGCCGCGATCGGGATGAGACCGACCATGTAGGCGAGTGGCGACTGAAGATAGAACGCGAGCAGTGATCCGAGCGGTCCGCCGATCGCGAGCGAGTTACGCACCACGACGCTGGAGACGCCAGCGATGCCGGACGGCAGGGGGACCGGGAGCTCGCTCGTTGTGACCAGTGCGGCCGCCAGCTGGAGCGCGGTCGAGAGCACGACGAGCGCGACAGGGATGTGCCAGCGTGCGGATGGCGGCTTGCCGGTCGGGAACAAGATCATCGCAAGGAACACGCATCCGAGCGCGGGCATCCAGGCATAGGTAACGAGAAGCGCGACTTCGCCGAGTGGCAGCGTTCCGGGCGCGCCGATGAACGCCACCCACGCGTACGAGGGGGCTGCCATCGTGAGTTGGAAAAGGGTTCCCGCTCCGAGCAGGAGCCAGCCGACCGGTTGGCGCGGCAGTCTGAGTGTGAGCAGGAGTCCGACGCCAACGAAGGTCAGCAGGCTCACGACGCCGACGAAGAAGATGCCGATCACATCGATCAGCGCGAAGTCGACGGCGACCGAGCAGACCACAACGAGCGTCGGGATGAGCGCGAACCAGCGGATCGAAGGGCGGAGCGTGACCGTCATCGGGTAGGCATCCGAAGCCAAAGGCTGGCGTGCGCCGGCGCCATGGTCCGATCGACCGCCGACAGGAGGTCGCCACGCAGCGCGTCGAGGTCGATCTCATCGCGCAGGCGCGTGCTGAAGGCATCGAGCGTGCGCTCCGCGTCGTAGTTGTGACGGTCGAAACGTCGATCGACGATCGTCTGGATGCGACGGCGTGCAGGCTGAAACAGGGCGAAGCTCGCGAGCGTTGACGCGGCAATGGCGAGCTCGGAGCCAGCCGTGAGTGGACGCAGCAGCGTCTGGGCCGCAAGGATCCCGGCGAAGAAGACCGCCGCGATCGCGGCGGTGGTCGCCCCGTACACGACCGTGCGCTTGATGAGCAGATCGATGTCGAAAAGACGATGCCGCAGGATCGCGATCCCGATGGCGACCGGTAGCGCGAACATGGCGAGGAGCCACGCAAAGTTGATGGGCGGTGGGCCGATGGTGGTCGCGATGATGCACACGACCCAGAAGAAGCCCGCGACCACGATCCACTTGAGCTGTTGCTTCTCGATCCGAGATGCGTGCCGGTATCGCGCGACGAGAGAGGCGGCGCCGAGCGCGAAGACGACGGCGTACAACCAAATGACGGCGTTAGCGAATGCGTTGGCCGGACGCAATGCCGGGATAAGGAACGGATTGACGATCTCGGGGTGCGGCTCGCTTGAAGGCGTTCCGAAGGCCTTTAGGAACGTCGTCACGAGGAAGAAGATGCCGATGGCCCAGACGGTCGGCCGCCAGCGCGGCGATGGAAGGCGTCCCGTGGGGAACAAGAAGAGCACGAACACGAGGGACATCAGACAGGGCAGCCAGAGCCACATCCCCACCCATCCGGCGAACTGAGCCAACGGGATCGACCCGGGCGCGGTGATGAGTCCATAGACCGCGAGGTTGTCCGCCAGGTCGCCAGTGCCAACTCCGAGGGGCACGGCCAGCAGCAGCCAGCCGATCGGGTTGCGGGGTAGCCGCGCCACCAAGAGGCCACCGACGATTGCAGAGCCGCCGAGCGCCAGCAATGCCGCGATCAAGACGTCGAGCATGCCTTCCCCGTTGCCTTTCGCGAGCACTGTCGCGGTGATCGCGATGAGGAAGTAGCCGACTGCCAGCGACCAGCCGAGGCGGGACGTCACGATCGCTCTCGCAGCCAGACGCTCGCGTGTGACGGGAACATCGTCTTCTGGACCGCGTCGAGCAGCTCGATGCGGAGCGCCTCCAGCTCCACTTCGTTCCGCACGCGATCGGCGAACAGATCGAGGATCCCGGCGGCCTCATACCGGGACCGGTCGAAGCGACGATCGACCACGTCCTGCACTCGGCGGCGGACGGGCTGGAAGAGCGCGAACGACACGAGCGTGGAGGCGGCGATCGCGAGCTCCGAGCCAGCGGTGAGCGGACGCAGCACCGTCTGCAGAGCGACGATGCCGATAAAGAAGACCGCGGCGATCGCGGCGGTGCTTGCGCCGTACACGACGGTGCGCTTGATCAGTAGATCGATGTCGAACAAGCGATGCCGCAGGATCGCGATCCCGATGGCGATGGGCAGCGCGGACACCGCGAGGGGCCAGCTGATGACTGCGGGGACGAAGCCTGTACTCAGGATGCAGGGGACCATGAACGCGGCCGCCATCACGATCCACTTGAGCTGTTGCTTCTCCGTCCGAGAACCTGCTCGGTAACGCGCGACGAGCGACGCGACGCCGAGACCGAGGATCATCAGGTAGGTCCAGAAGTTTGCTTCCACTGTCAGCTTCACCGGACCAAGCAACGGAATGAAATACGGGTTGAGCACCTCGGGGTGCGCGGCGCTCCCGCGGGTCCCGAAGGCGTACAGCAGCACGACCCCGAGGAAGTAGATGGCGATGACCGATACGACCGGACGCCAGCGGGGCGATGGAAGTCGTCCGGTCGGGAACAGGAAGAGCACGAAGATCAGGGACATGAGGGACGGAAGAAACAGCCACACGGACAGCCAGGCCGCGACCTCGGCCAACGGGATCGACCCGGGCGCGGTGATGAATCCAATGAACGCGAGTTGGTCTGCGAGGAAGATGAAGCCAACTCCGATGGGCACGACCAGCAGCAGCCAGCCGACCGAGTTGCGCGGGCGGCGCGCTGCGAGGAGGCCACCGACCACGGCATAGCCTCCGAACGCCAGCACCGGCGCGATGGACACGTCGAACGAGGTGCTTAGGCCCGGTCTGGCACCGAGCACGAGCGCCGCGATGCTGATGACCCAGTAGCCGACTGACAGGGTCCACGCGAGGACGCCGGCCGCGCGCTCGAGACGATCGCGTTCCATGTGGTGCGCGGCGTGGCTCATCACGGCCGCCTCCTCAGCCAGAAGCTCGCGTGCGCTGGGGCCATCGTCTGACGCACGGCGCCGAGGAGATCGTCGCGAAGCGTGTCGAGATCGACCTCGTCCCGCAGCTGATCCGCGAACGCCTCAAGGGTGCGCGCGGCGTCGTAGCGCGAACGGTCGAAGCGGCGGTCGACGAGCTCATGCAGCCAGCGGCGCACCGGCTGGAAGAGCGCGAATGAGACGAGCGTGGACGCCGCGATCGCGAGCTCTGAGCCGCCCGTGACAGGACGCAGCATCGTCTGCAGCGCGACGATGCCGAAGAAGAAGACTGCTGCGATCGCGGTGGTCGTCGCGCCGTACACGACCGTGCGTTTGATGAGCAGATCGATGTCGAGGAGGCGATGCCGCAGAATCGCGATCCCGATGGCGACCGGGAGAAGGGCCAATGCGATGGCGACGCGGATCGGCGCGGGTGCTAGCCCCCCGAGGATGGACGCAAAGACAATACTCACGAACAGGAGGACCGCAGCCATGACGATCCATTTCAGCTGCTGCCTCTCGGTCCGCGATGCCCGCCGGTACCGCGCGACGAGCGAGGCGACGCCGAGGCCGAGGAGACTGAAGGAGATCCAGGAGGCTCCTCCCAGGGCTTCAGAGACCGGGCGCAGGGCGGAGATGAGATAGGGATTCACGATCTCGGGGTGCTGCCCGCTCCCTGGTGCGCCGAATGCGTCGATCAGCGCCGTCCCGATGATGACAGTGAGGCTGACCCAAAGGACCGGCTGCCAACGGCGCGATGGGAGGCGTCCCGTAGGGAACAAGAACACCATGAGAACGGAGGTTGCCAAGGAGGGATGGAGCCAAAGGGCAAGCCATCCCGCGAATGAAGCCACGGGCATCGAGCCAGGCACGGTGAGGAGTCCATAGACCGAGAACTCGTCCGCAAGGACGTTGGTGCCCGTTGCGAGGGCCGTGGCCAGCATCAGCCAGCCGATCGGATTGCGCGGTCGCCGCGCGGCCAGAAGGCCACCGACCACGGCATAAACGCCGAACCCCGGCAGCACCGCGACGGAAACGTCGTCTATGCCGCCCCCGTTTCTCAGACGAAGCACGATCGCGGTGATGGCGATGAGCCCGTAGCCCACGGTCAGAGACCACGCCAGGCGCCCAACAGCGCGCTCGGCACGACTAGATGCTCGGGGGCGCGTGGTCTGGCTGACGGCGAGCGCTCCCTCAGTCTCCAACGCGTCTCGCGAGCCGCGCGGCGGTCCATCGGAGAGGGGCAAGCATCATGTAGATACCCGAGCGGATCGCCGCGTTCTGCCAGATGTTCCTCGCCTGCGACCAGTTACGACGACTGTCGACGAGGACACGCCGCACCAACACCTCGCCGGGAGTCGCGCCGAGGTGCGCCGCGAGCGCGCGCAGTGTATGTGTCCAAATCGCGTCCTCCATACGCTGCCCGTAGATCGGCAGCATGACGTCGTAGAAGGGATCGTTCGCGCGAATGAGGACCTGCACCTGCGCGCGCGTAACGCCGTCTTCTTGAGACGCGCTGAACGTGATCATGCCGGCCGCAGGGTGGCCGGCCGCGTTCATGAACGAGAAAGACTCTTCATCCGCATAGATGACCCGAATGCCGGACGAGACTTGGATCCCGCCGAGCGACTGGCTGTCGATGAGTACCACCTCACCGGGTTCGATGATCGACGCGTGGAAGCGGCTGCCCTTCGGCCAGAACCTGGAGTAGTCCGCCTTCCATTCCCGGATCACGCCGCTCGGTGTCACGATCGAGCCGTCGAGGCGGACGCGATACGTCTTCTGCCACAACTGTCCGAACCCCTGTATCGGCCCGACGAGCCGTCGACCAGCGACATTCAAATTGGTCGCGCCGACAGGCACATCCGCCACAGCGAGCACGGTGGTGGGCGCGGCCCAGTGGGTGGCGTCGCTTCTCTGCTGCGGTGCCCCTGGTTCCGCTTGTACGTCTTGCTCCAATTTCGGATCGGTCATGGCCTTCTTCCTCGATGTTGCGAATACAGTGGGCTCGCGGTCCCGGCTCCGTTCTACGCCTGGACCGTCCCGGAAGCGTTACGAGGCTCTACCTGAAGACGCTGCATTGCGGAGGTGCTCCTTCGCACGCGCCTTGGCCTCGTGGATGAGATCCAGGCGGATCTCCGGTGGCTCGAGATGCCGCACGGCGAGATATCGATACGCCCGGCGGCGGCCACCGATGAACATGCGGATCATTGCGGCAACCCCACCCATACCCGGTACGAACATCGTTGGCCGGAACGACCAGCCACCGTCCGCCCGCTCGAGCGAGCCGCGCGCTCCGAAGCTCCGCAGGCCCCAGAACTGCTCGTCGTGGTAATGGCAGAGCAGCCAGGCCGGGCCGGCCTCGACACCCAGACCGTCGGGGACACGCACCCAGAAGGCGAGCCGGTCCTCGTCCGGCGCAGGCACGCAGCGAATGGTCACGGGAAAGCCGTCGCCGTCGCGCGCCGAGAGCACCGCCGAGTTGTAGCGGCGGAGTGCGCGTGCGACCTCGCGCCAGACCTTCATACGATCACTTCAACGAACGGTCTCTCCGGATCGCCCTCCGGCCACCAGCGGATCCTCCGCGGCCGCACATGAATGAAGACACGCCAGCCGTACCAGTCCGCGAGCCTTCGCACCGGACCGGGCATGACAGCGATCATCGTGATGCCGACAGGTTGCCTCTCGAACAGAAGCTGCGCGCGCTCGACAAACCCTTCCTCGAGCGGCGTCAGGTCCTCTGGTGCGTTGGCGTCCCCCTGGATGAGGACCAGCGGCGGCGAGACGAGCCCGCTGCCGGTCGGGTTCGAGAACAGCATCGCGACGCGGCCGTCGCGGCGTACGTTGAACACCTTCTGCGCGAGCCCGATCGATGCTGTGATGAGAAACCGGCGGTGCGCGGGCTCGAAGAAGGGCATCGTGGGCCACGTCACCGGCGTGCCGTCGCGGGCGATGGTCGAGAATTCGCAGCTGCGGAACTCGTGCACGACGGCGCCGACTGCGGGCGGCACGCCAAAGATGGAGGCGAAGTCCGCCACCCGGTCGGTGGTCATCGGCCCACCATCCCTCTCATCGTTTGGGTTGCCGCGTTCGCGGTCATGTCACGGTTCATGTAAGCATCCAGGAGCACCGCCGGCCCGTAGTCGCCGATCCGCTTAATGGTCGTGCGCGGTCGTCCAAAACCGTTACGGAAGTGGCCAACGAGTGGCTCATCCGAAGCGGAACCGCTCGGCGTGCAGGCGCTCGTCGGGGACCCCGAGCGCGCGAAACTACGCACGGAGGCTGTCCATCATCCCGGGCGGCTCGCACATGAGGATGTCTTTGCTGACGAGGTTGCCCATCGAGGACGAACACGAGCACCGCGATCGCCGTCGCGCGATGCGCCAGGTAGACGCGGTCCAGGCCGCCGAGGACGCGCTCGACCGCTGGCAGCCGGGCGGCGAGGACAAGCGCCAGTGGGAACGCGATCGCGGCGGCGAAGCCGGCCACGGAAGCGAGGCTGGCAAGCGCGAGCGGGAGGGTGGAGAAGCGTAGGTCGAGCGGACGGGCCAGCGCCCACAGCGCGACCGCGATCACGCTGAGCAAGACAGTCGCGACGCCGCCACTGTGGCGCCTCAGCGCGGTCCGGCTCATGGCGGCCGCTCTCTCAGCCAGACGCTCGCGTGCGCCGGGGCCATCGTCTGACGCACCGCGCCGAGCAGATCGTCGCGAAGTGTGTCGAGATCGACCTCGTCTCGTAGCCGATCTGCGAATCCATCGAGCGTGCGCGCGGCGTCGTAGCGCGAGCGGTCGAAGCGACGGTCGACCAGGTCCTGCAGCCGGCGGCGCACCGGTTGGATGAGTGCGAACGAGACGAGCGTGGCTACCGCGATCGCCAGCTCGGACCCGCCGGTGACCGGCCGCAGCAACGCCTGGCTCCCGAGGATCCCCGCGAAGAAGACCGCGGCGATCGCAGCGGAGGTCGCGCCGTACACGAGCGTGCGTTTGATGAGCAGATCGATGTCGAACAGACGATGCCGCAGGATGGCGATGCCGATGCCTACGGGGAGCGCGAGCAGTGCAACACCAAGCAGAGCCGGCGTTTGGATCACCGGTCCCTCGAGCGTTGCCCCGCCCACAGCGATCACCGCGGTAAAGAGCCCCGCGAGGACGATCCACTTGAGCTGCTGCCTCTCGGTCTGCTGTGCGCGGCGGTATCGAGCAACGAGCGACGCAACGGCGAGCACGAACAAGCCGATCGAGAGCCACGCGGCCGGATAGAGGAGGTCGAACGCCGGACGCAGCTGGGGTATGTGAAATGGATTGACGATCGCGGGATGCGTCTGGCTCCCCGGCGAGCCGAAGGCTGTCAGCAACGTCACGCCGGCCGCGACGATCGCGACGGTCGATACGACCGGCCGCCACCGGGACGATGGCAAGTGTCCCGACGGGAACACGAACAGCAGGAAGATGTTGATCATCCCCGCGATCGGCGACAGCCACAGCGCCACCCATCCCGCGAGCTCGGGCGCGGGGAGCGAGCCGGGCGCCGTGATGAGTCCGTAGATGGACCACTGGTCCGCCAGCACCGTCGTGGCGGCCGACAGCGACATTCCCAGCATCAGCCATCCGATCGGATTGCGCGGTCTCCGGGTCGAGAGGAGACCACCGACCACCGCGTAACCGGCGAAGGACAACAGCAGCGTGATCGAAACGTCATCGAAGGCGCCGCCGTTCCTCGGACCCAGCAGCAGCGCCGTGCCAGCGATGAGCCCGTAAAGCAGCGCGAGCGACCACGCCAGACGCGCGGCGACACGCTCGACTCGACCGAGTCCCAGCAGCCCCGTGGCCTGGGTCATCGCCCTCGCTTCCCCAACGCCTTTCGCCATCAACGCGGCGCGGTCGCCGTGATCGCGCGCGAGCCAGTCCGAGAATCGGCGAACACGAAATACGCCCAACCGACGGTGAAGAGGACCATGAGTCCGACACCGAACCAGGCAGTCGCGTTCGTCAGGCCGCTCGCGCCAGCGTATGTCCAGATGACAACGCTGACGGCCCACCCCACGAGGTTGCCGGCATCGAGTCCACGGAGCACTGCCGAATCGGAAATTCCGCGCGTCGCCCAGTTGATGATCGCGTAGCCGATGTACGAGCCCGCCAGGAGCTGCGCGCTGAGCACGCCCTCACGCTGCAGTGTCACGCCGTAGAGCGACGCCGCCGCCGCCGGCGCTATCAGCCCAGGGATCCCGTTGACAAGGGAGACGAACGCGGCGATCGACGCGAAGGTCCTGCGGTCCATGCCAGCCTCCGGAGCGTCAGCGGCGGTCCGATCGCCACCGGTCCGAGCGTCATCCTCATGCCTGACCGTCCTCAAAGCGTTACGGAGTTCCGTAACGCTCCTCGGACGCACGGAAGCGAGCATTCTGTCCCGGTGCCACGCAAGCGCGCAGATCCGGGCCTGCAGATCGTCGCTCTGGGCGCGCCACGCATCGAGGTAGCCGGTGAGCGCGTCTCGTTCGACACGCGCAAGGCGACGGCGCTGGTCGTCTACCTCGCGCTCACGGGAAGACCGCACCGGCGCGAAAGCATCGCCGCGCTGCTGTGGCCGGAACACGATGAAGAGCACGCGCGCGGAGCCCTGCGCCGCACCCTCTCGGTCATCCGCACCGGGCTCGGCGGGCGCTGGTTGGACACCGATGGGGACACGCTCGCGCTGCAGGGTCCCGGGCTCCAGGTCGACGTCGTCGAGCTGCGGCGGGCGCTCGCTGAAGGACGGCTTCTCGAAGGCGTCACCCTCCACCGCGGCGATCTCCTCGCGGGGTTCGCTCTTCGTGACGCGCCCGCGTTCGATGAGTGGCAGGCGTCCGAATCGGAACGGCTACGCATCGAGGTGGGCAAGGCTCTGGAAAGGCTCGTCGCCCAGGAAGAGGCGGCCGGCGCGCTCGATCGCGCGATCGCGCAGGGTCGGCGATGGCTCGAGCTCGATGCCCTGCACGAGCCGGCACATCGGGCGCTCATGCGGCTGCATGCGCTGGCCGGCGATCGCGCGGCTGCTCTCCGGCAGTACCGCGAGTGCGTCACATTGCTCGACCGTGAGCTCGGCGTCGCGCCGCACGCCGAGACGCGTGCTCTCGAACGCGCGATCCACGAGGGCGCGAGCGTCTCCTCGCCAGGACATGCCCTACCGCGCGCCGACGAGTCCCTCGGCGACGTTCACACGTTACACGGCGACTACGAGCGTGCCATCAAGAGCTACGAGTCCGCGCTGGCCGCGACCGATGTCGAGGCCCGTGGTGCGCTCGAGCACAAGCTCGCTGACGTGTACCACCGCCGCGGAGACTGGAAGATGGCCGCGGCGCACTATCGCGCCGCGCGCGACCGCGCACCGAACGACGCCGCGCGCGCGCGCGTCTCGGCCGACTGGAGCCTCGCCAGCC
>JALYSZ010000069.1 GCA_030854525.1 Chloroflexota bacterium
CCCAGGGCGGAGGCGGCAAGCTCGACGGCGAGCGCCGCGGTGCGGTTCTCCTGGTCGAGGATCGGGTTCACCTCGGCGATCTCGATTGAGCGGAGCTTCCCCGACGCCGCGAGGATCTCCATGGCGAGCTGCGCCTCGCGATACGTGAGCCCTCCACGCACCGGTGTGCCGACGCCGGGCGCCTCGTCGGGATCGATCGCATCCATGTCGAGAGAGAGGTGGATGCCGTCACCCTTGGACGCGACGGCGATCGCCTTCTCCATCGCGGCGCTCATCCCCATGCGGTCGATGTCGGCCATCGTGATGGGCGTTACGCCCGCTGCCCTGATGTTCTCCTTCTCGCCAGCGTCGACGCTGCGGAGCGCGATGAGTACTCCGCTGTGCGGGTCAACGGAGCCGCGCAGCTCCTTTGGAAACGGGTCGCCGGCAAGCCCGAACGCGACCGCGAATGGCATTCCGTGCACGTTCCCAGAGGGCGATGTCTTCGGCGTATTGCTGTCACCGTGCGCGTCCATCCAGATGACCCCCGGACGGCGCCCACCGCGTGCGATGCCGGCAAGTGTCCCGATCGCCATGGAATGGTCACCGCCGAGGACGATCGCGATGTTGCCCGCGCGCTCGATGTCCGCTACGACTTTGGCGAGGTCTAGGGCGACGCGGACGATCTCGTCGACGTGGTGCGCCCGACCGTCCATCTTCGCGAGCTCGTTCTTGTCCACTTCCCGAAAGTTCTTGGTCGCGCCCTCGTCGCGATCGGCGACCCGGATATTTCCGCGATCGCGCACGGAGTAGCCAAGATTTGCAAGGCGATCACGTAAGCCGGCGTAGCGGATCGCGGACGGGCCCATGTCCACGCCGCGGCGGTTGCCGCCGAGATCCATAGGGACCCCGACGATCTCGACCGTCTTCGTCACGTCATTGCTTTAGGTTGGAAGACCGCGAGGATGACACCCTCGGCGGCGAGCTCGTCGCCGATCATCGTCCGCACCGCGACTTTCGCGAAGCCGCGGCGCATCTTTTGGACCGTCGCCTCGAACCGCGCGGTGTCGCCCGGCCTGACCATGCGCTTGAAGCGCATCTCCTCGATGCCCGCGAAAAGCCCCAACCCGTCGCGGTAGTCGGGATGCGCCATCGCGGCGACCGTCGCCGTCTGCGCCATCGACTCCACGAGGATGACGCCAGGAACGATCGGGTTCCCGGGAAAGTGGCCGGGCTGATACCACTCGTTTCCGGTGAACGTGTGCTCCGCCGCCGCGCGCACACCCGGCTCGAGCTCGATGACGCGGTCTATCAACAGGAATGGGTCCCGGTGCGGGATGAGCGCTTCGATCCCGGCCCTGTCGAGTTGAGTCATCCGCGCCGGAGTCTAGGAGGCGATGCGGACCTCGACAGGGCCGGCAGTTTGCCGGCCCTTTGTCGTGTCGGACCTTACGGCGCGTTGAAGAAGCCGACCGCACGAGTCAGGAAGTCGGCCTTCTGCGCGTTGGTGCCATACGCCTCGAGCGGGAACGCGAGGAAGACCACGCGGTACGGCGCCGTCGCACTGCGGAACGACAGCGCGTCCGTCTTCGTGGCATCGTCGGTGAAGACCCCGGTCGCGCCGCCGTTCGGCGTGATCTGATCTTCGAACGCCGCGCCGAGGACAGCGTGGTTGAGCGGGACAGATGTGATTCCGTTGGTCAGCGTGCCGCTCACGCCACGCACGCTTGCCGTACCGATGTCGTTCTGGGCCTCAGTGCCGTCCCAGTCCACGTGCAGGTAGTTCTTGACGAAGTCCGTAGTGCCAGCCGACTGGTCCAGGATGTCCTGGCCGGAGAGGAGCAGCTTCCCGCCGCTGTCGAGGTACGCCTGCAGCTTCGCCTCGTATGGGAGGAGCGGACCGGGATAGCTGTTGCCTGTGAACCAGACCACGTTCTTGTGCGCCTTGAGGTAGTTGAGCGGCAGGTGTGTGTCAGCGCCGAGGTCCCAGTTGTTGAACTGGATCCCCGCGGTGCCGAGGGCGGTCTGGTAGATGGTCTCGACGTTCGGACCGCCGCCATCCTCGTCCACGAGGAGCGTGTCAACCGCGACCGCGATCGTGGTCAGTGTCGCCGTGGCGCTCACCGACGGGACGCTCGTCGACGTTGCCTTCACCGTCGTGGTGTTTCTCGCGTCGTTCGCGGCGGTCGCTGGGACCGCCACCTTGACGCAGACCGTCTTCGAGTCGCCCGGAGCCAGGGTGCCCGTGGTGGTGAGCGGCGTGCTGCAGTCAGCGGCGAAGAACGAGGTCGACCACGCACCAGTCGCCGACATCGTGTAGCTGTCGCTCTTGTAGCCGAGGTTCGTGACGGTGATGGTATACGGGACCGAGGTCCCGACCCTGCCGCCGTCGAGCTGCGAGGCGGGAGTGATTCCGACGGCATTCGGTGGCGCGATCGGCGTGATGAACGGCGAGCCCGTCGTCGAGATGCCCTGCGCCGAAGTCACGGTCATTCCGTCATTGACGATCGACTTGACCGAGCTCCGGAGCGTGCTGTCGATCCGCACGGTGAAGTGAACGGTGAGCGTGCCGCCCGCGGCGATGGTCTTGCCCGACCACACCACCGCTCGGCCGTTCTCGCCCTGGTTGTCGCCATCGTCCCGCCGCGTGAGGGTGCCCCCCTGGTCGGCGGAGACGAACGTCGTGTTGGCGGGGATCGGATCGGTGAGCCGCACGCCGGTCGCGGCGGCGTTGCCGATGTTGCTCAGCGTGAGCGTGTAGTTGATGTCGCTCCCGGGCCCGACCGGCTTACCTGCGTCGACCTTGGAGAGGACGAACGCGGGGACCGGAGTGGATCCATCCGCGATCCGGAAGGCGCCGCGGCCGTGCGTGCCCGCGGCCATGATCCGGTGCGAGGGGTCCATGTCGAGCTGCCAGATGGCGACGACCGGGAACCCGCTGCCGAGCGGCCGCCAGCGGCCGCCGCCGTTGTAGCTGACGAAGGGACCGACGTCCGTGCCCACGTAGAGCGTGTCGGGGTAGGACGGGTCGAGGATGACCGAGTTCACCGGGCTGTCCGGAAGGTTGCTGCTGATGTCCTGCCATGACGCTCCGCCATCGGCCGTCTTGAAGATGTGGCCGGGACGGGATGGGGTCGCGCCGTTAAATCCCGCGTACGACGCGTACGCGATGCGGTAGTTGCTGCGATCCACCGCGAACTGCGTGACGGGACGGTTCGGCAAGCGGTTCCTGCCCACGCGCGTCCATGTCGGGTTCGCGTTGGTCTGCGCGTCGGTGCTCACGTAGACGAGGCCATCGAGGGACCCCGTGTAGACGGCCTGGCCGCCACCAACGCCGATCGCCGAGATCGTGCAGTTGCGCGCTCCGTTCGGCGCGGTTCCGGCGCAGCCGCTCGTGAGGTCGGGGCTGATGAGTGTCCAGTGCACGTCACCGGCAGACGCGGCCTTCGCGTTGTCGGTGCGGTAGAGACGGTACGTGCCGAGGAAGAGCTGGTTGGGGTTCGACTTGTTCATCACGAACGGCACGTAGAAGTCCGAGCGGTCGCCGAGATTGATGCCGCCCGTGATCGAGCTGTTCCCGAAGAAGGTAAAGCCGCCTTCATCGAAGCGGTACGGAGAGATTCCGAAGTAGGTGCCGTAGACATAGTTCGCGTCGGTCGGGTCCACAAGGACCTGGCCGCCATCACCGCTCGCGACGTCGAACCAGGTCTGCGAATTCACCGACTTGCGCGGGGTGCCGTTGTCCTGCGTGCCGCCCCAGAAGCGCTCGCTCTGCGCCCCCGCGGGAACGGTCGGCACGGTCGCGATCGAAGTGAACTGCGCGATCTGCAGGTTGCTGCGGGCGAGGACTGTCGGAGTGGCTTTGTCCACCGTGCCGTTGAGGTTCTGCCAGGTCACCGCGCTCCGCGGCGAGCCCGCCGCGGTGCGTCCACCGCGATCGGTGCTGTACCAAACGCCGCCGTCGTTGCCGATGAGGATCTGCGCGGGGTCGTTCGGATTGAATGCGAACGCGTGGAAGTCGGGGTGCTGCTCCCAGCCGAGGTCCTTCCACGTCTGGCCACCGTCGGTCGACCGGTAAATCCCGCCCGAACCGATCGGGTAGTTGAACTGCCCGGCGGCGTAGACGATGTCCGGATTCAGCGGGTCAGCCTCGATGACGTTGTCGTACCAACACTGGCCGCCGCAGTAGTCCTCGACGGTCCCGGAGCCGCTGCCTTTGGGCAGCATCGTCCAGTTCGCGCCGCCGTCATTGGAGCGGAAGACACGCGCCGGGTGCTTCGTGCCCGCGCTGTCCACCCAGTCGAAGCCGGTGTACAGGACGAGCGACCCGGCTGCCGGGTGCGAGATACCTAGCGCGAATCGCGTCGGAAGAGCCGAGTAGTTCGCGCCGGTGGGCAGGCCGTTCATGATCGGCGTCCAGCTCGCGCCGCCGTTCGTGCTCTTGTAGATCCTGTCTCCCCAGAACGACGCGAAGAGCACGTTCCGGTTCTGTGGATCCATCCGAAGGTCCGTCGCGCCGTTCGCCTCGGTCACTTCCTTGAGAAGCTTCCAGGTCTGCGCTCCGTTCTTCGACTCCCAGATGCCAAGGCGTGAGTGATCCGAAGGCGTGACGCGCCGAGCTCCACCGCGGCCGCGAAGGACGGCCACATACAGGTGGTTGGCATCGGTCGGGTCAACGACGAGGCGCGAGATCGAAACGGCCTGGAAGTAGTCGCCGCTCACCTGCGACCAGGTCGCCCCGCCGTCGGTCGACTTCAGGATGCCGTTGCCGAAGTAGCTGTCGCCCGACAGTGCGCCCTCGCCAGTGCCGGCGTAGACGATCGCATCGTTTGACGGAGCCACTGCAAGAGCGCCGATCGAGAGTGAAGGGAGGTTGTCGGTCTTCGGCGACCAAGTGCCCGTTGTCGCGTCGTAGAGCCAGATGCCGCCCTGCGCCGCGCCGAGGATGAACTGTCCGTTCTTGCGGATCGCGAGCGCCCCGATGCGGCCGGCCATCGCGGCAAACGGTCCACCGGTCCGCGTGACTTGGACGATGGGGTTCGGGCCGAGACCAGTCCATGCCGCGCTGAACGTGATTGGGCCCGGTCGATTGTCCCCCTGTTGATCATTCTGGCCTTGCCCGCGAACGTTCTCGGCTTGCTGTGCCGCGCCGGCGCGGTAGCGGCCAGCGTCCTCGCCGGTGAGATTGGTGTCGCCGGCTGTGCGGCGCGTGATGAATGCGATGTCGCGCTGCAGAACGAGCTCCTCGGTGCCGAGCTTTTCAAGATCGAGGGGCTGCGTTCCGGGGATGTATCGCGGCGCATCCGGATCCAAAACACCGGGAGCCGCACTCGAAGGTGTCGTGAACGTCGCGGCAACGACAATGACGATCGCCAACGTGAGCGCGCCGACGCGCCTCACACGTGCAAATGGAGTCCGCATGATCGCCCCTTCCACTCTCTTACGTAGCTCCCTGGCGAGAGCCCCCTAGCGCGTGCGCATCGTCGGCGACCCACTGTGTGCTGTCAAGGCGACTTGGTCCGCACGACCCAGTCGACTACCTAGGGCACGCTTACTCGTGCGGTTCGCGCTCACGGAAACCAATCTGGAGGATCGAGGACCTTGTCGGTTTCCGAGACCTTTGAGCCCCAAAGAACCTGATGATCGGAACCTTGGGCACGCTCGAGCGTTAACGTTGGGGACGATGCGTATCGAGATTCAGTCCAACTTCCCGGATCTGCGGTTCGTCGCTTTGGTCTTCGTGGCCATCGCAGGGGTCGCGATCGCGACGCTCCGCTCGGGGGACCAAGTCCCGTCGCTGACCGCCCCGATCCTGAACGGGCCAACGGCCGCGCCGGTCGCGCCGACGGCGGCTCCTGCGACGACGCTCGCTCCGACGAAGGCGCCGGGGATCTACGAGGCGACGCCCGCGCCGACGACCGCCGGTGCGACGGCAGCCCCGTCGACCGACCCGCTCGCGACGATCGCCCCGAACAAGGAGCCAGACCGCTTCGACGCAACAGCGGCGCCAACGCCTGCGGGCGGCGCGCCGGGCAAGGATTCGGGCTCAGGAGAAAGACCGTTCCCTGACATGCCGGTCGACCCGCCTATCCAGAACGATCCAAATGGCCCCTTGAGCCCGGTCCCGAACCTGCCACCCGCCGGCGAGTAGCACCCAGGGCTTTTGAATCGAAGAGGCCCGGCCCGGCCGGTCCCGTTCGTCCGTGTTGGACCTCCGCTAGGGCGCGTTGAACGTGGCCAAGGCGGATCCGAGGATCGCCCCAGTTCCGGTGTCCAGATCGCGACGCCTCACGGTCAGCCTGCGAGCGCGTCGACTCCAACGGTGTCGATGAGATGGGTCGTCACCTGACCCGAGCGGAAGAGGTCGCTCGCCAGGATCTTCTTGTGTGCAGGAATGTTCGTCGTTACGCCAACTATCGTGAATTCATCCAAAGCGCGCTGCATCCGGGCGACCGCCTCGTGGCGGTCTCGTCCCCACGCAATCACTTTCGCAAGCAACGAGTCGTAATAAGGCGGTACCTCGTAGCCCTGGAAGCAGTGCGAATCCAGGCGAATCCCTGGCCCGGCGGGCGGCAGCCAGGTGGTGAGCACTCCGGTCGAGGGAGCAAAGTTCGCGTCGGCGTCCTCAGCGTTGATGCGGCACTCGATGGCGTGCCCGCGCACCCAGATCTGCTCCTCGCTCATCGAAAGCAGCTCTCCGGATGCGAGCGCGATCTGCTCCTTCACGAGGTCCATCCCCGTCGTCATCTCCGTCACCGTGTGCTCGACCTGTATGCGCGAGT
>JALYSZ010000072.1 GCA_030854525.1 Chloroflexota bacterium
CCGGGATCCCAATCAGGCGCGAGGTACGCGCCGTACACCATGGTGAACAGGAAGCCGGCGCCCGCGAGCACGAGGATCGCCGCGTCACCGCGGAGACGTTCGGTGAATCGCGCGAGCGCGTCTGGCATCTGGGGAAGGCTACCGATGCTCACCCCTTGGCAGGCTGTCGGGGCGGGAGCAATAGGCGGCGCTAACGCGCGAGGAAGAACCGCCAGGTGCCGGCCGCGATGCTCGCGGCCGACGCGAGGGCGGCGACCATCAAGGACGCCGCGATGAGCCACCAGTCGCGACCTTCTATCGCCCGCGGACGTGCGAGCGTCCGGCATGGAGAGCCCGGATCCGCGAACCCGCGGCCATCCATCGCGATCGCGAGACGCGTCGCGCGGCGGATCGCGGCCACCAGCAGCGAGCGAGTCATTGAAAGGAACGCAGTTACCCGCCTGTTGTCGAGCCCGCGCGCGCGACGCGCCAGCGCGATCGTCTGCCATTCGTCGGCGAAGAGCGGCATGAGGCGAAATGCCGCGAGGGCTCCGACCGTGAAGCGGCGCGGCGCGTGAAGGTGCTCGACCAACGCGTCGGCGAGGTCGGTCGGGTCGATGCTGGCGATGGCAACGATGCCGGCGAGCGCGATGCCGACAAGGCGAAGTCCGATCGCGACGCCGCCCGGGATATCCCCGCTCAACAGTGCGTTGAAGAAACCAATACTGATAGCGCCGACGAACACCGGCAGGGCACGACGAAGCAACGCACCCGCTGGGACGCCGATGAGCGGGATCGCCGCGATCTCCGCGACGAGCACGAGCGTCGGGGTCAGCGGATCGATCGTGAGGAAGAGCGCGAGCATGACGACGAACGCCGCGGCGATCTTCGCGAGCGGGTGCGCGCGCGCGAGGGGCGCGCGAGGGTCAGGTGTGAGCGGCTCGAGCAACCTCACACCGAACGTCCTGCTGTCAAGCGAAGGCGTTCGTCGGCGAAAGCGTCGACGAACAGCTCGTCGTGACTTGCGAACGCGATTGCTCCGCCGCCATCCCGGTACTCAGAGAGAAGCGTGAGGAGCCCGGCGAAGGTGCGGCGGTCCTGACCGAACGTCGGCTCGTCGAGCACGAGCGCGCCAGGTGACGTCGCCAGCGCCGTGCCGACGGAAAGACGTCGCTTCTCGCCACCCGACAGGGTGAACGGGTTCGCTCCAGCGAGCTTTTGCAGATCGAGACGCGCCAACAGCTCGCCGACGCGCCGCTCGATCTCGTCGTTCGCGAGGCCGATCGCGCGCGGGCCGACCCGGAGCTCGTCGTCGACGCGGGCCGCGACGAGCTGATGCTCGGGGTCTTGGAAAACGGTGCCGATCCGCCGCACGAGCGCCCGAGGCGACAAGCGCCACGGCTCTTCACCGAAAGCGCGTACCTCACCGCCCTGCGATCGGAGCAACCCGGCGAGGAGCATCGCGAGCGTCGACTTCCCACTGCCGTTCGGCCCGGTGATCGCGAGCGCGCTGCCGCGCCGGACCACGGCCGAGACCCGCTCCAGCGCCGGCACGTCGCTGCGCGGATAGAGAAAGGTGAGATCGCGCGCGATGATGGCGTCCTCGCCTGGCGCCGTTCGCCGAGGCGGTGCGGCGGGGGGAGCCCCCGGGACCCACACGCCGAGTTCTTTGAGACGTTCGCCCTCGCGGCCGAAAACGGCGCCAGGAACCCCCTGGGCGACGACGCCACCGCCCGCCTCGATCACGACCACGCGGTCGATGAGCGGCAGCACGTCGGCGAGGCGATGCTCGACGATGACCATCGTCACGTCGCGCCGCTCGGCTAAGCGGGCGAGCACCTCGCGTACGCCTCGCGCGCCGTCCGGATCGAGGTTCGCGGTCGGCTCGTCCAGGAGCAGCACGCGCGGTCGGAGCGCCAGGATCCCCGCGATCGCCAGGCGCTGCTTCTCACCGCCCGAGAGCGCCGCGGTCGCGCGGTCCTCGTTGTACGGAAAGCCGACGTCCGCGAGCGCACGGTGGACTCGCGGCCAGATCTCCGCGGTCGGGACGCAGTGGTTCTCGAGTCCGAACGCGACGTCGTCCCCGGCGCGCGCCATGACGAGCTGCGTCTCCGGGTCCTGAAGGACCAAGCCGGCGTCACCCTGTACGCGGAGCTCGCCCTCCCGGTCGCCGCCGCTCGAATCGAGTAGACCGGCGAGGGCCTGGAGCAGCGTGCTCTTCCCGGCGCCGGACGCTCCCAAGAGAAGGACGCGCTCGCCTTCGTCGATCCGCAGGTCGAGGCCGCGGAGTGCCCACGCTTTGCGGCCGGGGTGGCGCCAGCCCCAGCCCCGGGCGAGAACGGCCGGTTCGCTCAGACGCGTTGCTGCGCGCGCCCGGCTGGGAACTGCGCGAGCACTCCGGTCTGCACAAGCGACCGCATGAGGAGCCACGAGCCGATGCCCGCGATGACGATCGCGCTGATCACCATGAAGGCGCCGATGATCAGTTGCTGGCCAAGATCGAGCGTGGCGTAGTACACGGGGATGTCGTGGAGCCACTCGCCGACCGCCGCGGCGGCCGCGGCGGCGACCGCGACCGAGATCGACCATCTGCCGTAGAGCGTCGCGCCGAATACGAACTCAGCCGCGGCACCCTGTATCGCGCCGGATAGAAGGGTGTCGAGCCCCCAGAGAGAACCAAGGATCGCCGAGACGGTGGCTGCGACGACCTCAGTGAAGAGGGCCGCACCGGGCTTGCGGATGATCAGCCCGCCGAGGACCGCGGGGATGAGCCAAACGCCGGAGATGATGTACTGCGCCGGCGGGGCAAAGAGGAAGACAGGCTTTGTCGCCTCCCACGCCGCGTTCCACGCCCAGAAGACGACACCAAACGCGACCGCAAGCGCGCCCGCGACGACGATGTCGACGGTTCGCCAGCGTGTGTCACCAGTCATTCACGAACCTCCCTGTGGTGTCTCGAAGACCAGCAGCGACCCTTTGCGAACGGCGACCCGCGCGGGCAGCGAAGCGACCTCGTTGCTCAGCCCGCGCGCGCGGCCGAAGCGGAGCGTCTCGTCGCGGAGCGCGTAGCGCAGCCCCTCCGTCGTGACGCCCTCGGCGTCACCGTTCACGGGCAGGAGCGTCACGAGCGCGCCGACCGGTCCGGCGAGCGAGAGCGATCCGTCCCCGCGCACCGCACGAATGCGAAGCGCCCCGCGACGCGCTTCGAGCCGGATGCCGTTGTAGCCGGGATCCGCGAGGAGCAGAAGGTTCGCGGTCTCGTGATCGAGCCGCTCGCCGCCGAGCGCTCCGAGCAGCACGACCTCGGTCGCGCCCGCGGCGATCGCCTGAGCGACCGCGAGCTCAAGGTCGGACTCGTCCTTCGCGGCCGGGTAGGTCGTCACCGGGATGCCCTGCCGAGCGAACCGCTGCACCCCGGCGTCGCCGAGCGAGTCCATGTCGCCGACGACAAGGTGTGGAGGGAGCCTCCAACGTTCGAGCGCCAGAGCCCCGCCGTCAGCTGCGACGAGAAAGTCCGTCTGTTCGATCACGGCGCGGTCCGACGGCAGCACATCACCGTGTGCGACGACGACGGCCCTCATGGCCGGAAAAACAAAAGCGGCGCCTGAGCGCCGCTCGTAGGTGATTTCACGCCTCTCGACTCCCTACGCTGACATTACTCAGATCAGGTTCTGGGGTCTGCGGCCGGTCCGCACTCTCAGCGCCCCTTTCGTCGGGCGCTCCCCCGTCGTATTCAGTTGTGTGCCTTCAAGTGTATGCCGAAGCCGGGGAGCCACGGCACGCTCCTCCTCTTCGCGACGCTGGCCACGACCGAACCGCAACCTTCGTAGCGCCCTCCCGTCGCTGAACGAGGCATCCCGGTCGCTCAGGCTCTGTGTCGGGAGGTACGAATGCCGACAACCATTTCCGCCGGCGACACCGCCTGGCTTCTCCTGTCAGCAGCCCTGGTGATGTTGATGACCCCGGCGCTC
Source organism: Chloroflexota bacterium (assembly GCA_030854525.1). The sequence continues at coordinate 3,951 of JALYSZ010000072.1, forward strand.
GGTTTCTTCTACGGCGGTCTCGTCCGGAGGAAGAACGTCCTCGCGACGATCATGCACAGCTTCTTCATCCTCTGCCTCATCAGCGTCCAGTGGGTGTTGTGGGGCTACACGCTGGCGTTCGGTCCGGACCAGGCTGGTCTCATCGGTGGCCTCGACTGGCTCACGCTAAAGGGCGTCGGCCAGGAGCCCGGCCCGTATGCGGCGACCGTTCCGCACCAGGCCTTCATGGTCTTCCAGATGATGTTCGCGGTGATCACGCCCGCGCTCATCACCGGCGCGTTCGCCGAGCGCAAGCGTTTCAAGGCCTTCGTCGTCTTCACGCTGCTCTGGGCCACGTTCGTCTATGACCCGGTCGCGCACTGGGTGTGGGGCGGCGGATGGCTCGGCCAGCTCGGCGCTCTCGACTTCGCGGGCGGCACCGTCGTACATATCACGAGCGGGGTCTCCGCGCTCGTCGCAGCACTCGTCCTCGGTCGGCGCGTCGGCTACGGCCGCGAGGCGCTCGAGCCGCACGACGCGACGATGACCGTTCTCGGCGCGTCACTGCTCTGGTTCGGCTGGTTCGGCTTCAACGCCGGAAGCGCGATCACCGCCGGCGGTCTCGCGGCGAACGCGTTCGTCGTTACCAACACCGCCGCCGCGATGGCCGCGCTCACGTGGATGACGGTCTCGTGGCTGCACAAAGGCGCACCGAGCGTGCTCGGTGCCGCGGCCGGCGCAGTCGCCGGGCTCGTCGCGATCACACCGGCGTCCGGTTACGTCGACGTCTCGGCTTCGATCCTCATCGGCCTCGGCGCGGGAATCTTCTGCTACACCGCGATCCAGCTCACGAAGCGCCTGCGCGTCGACGACGCGCTCGACGTCTTCGGAGTCCACGGCGTCGGCGGTGCGTGGGGCGCCATCGCGACGGGCATCTTCGCGACGGTCGCTGTGAACGGCGCCGCGAAGGACGGCCTCCTCGCCGGCAACCCGGGACAGCTCGGCATCCAGGCGATCGCCGTCGGAGCCACGATCCTCTACGCAGCGGTCATGACCTTCGTGATCCTGAAGCTCATCGACGTCTTCGTCGGACTGCGCGTGCCCGAGAGCGAGGAAGTCCTCGGCCTCGACGCGTCGCAGCACCGCGAAGCCGCGTACCAGATTTAAGGGAGGCCTGAGATGGAGATCCTTGCATTCGCGTCCTTCGCGGTCCTGGTCGTCGCGTGGCTCGTCGCGCCATCGCGCGGCGACGTCATCGTGGTCAACCGCAAGTCGGAGGACCGCAAGGCGGCATAGCCGCCGATCTCAAAACGGTCGACCGAGGACCAGGCCCGGTGACGGCCTGGTCCTCTTCGGGTCGGGATTAGCCCGTGTGATTCCTCATCGGTTTATTGCTTCGCATCGGTGTGTTGCGGTGCCTCGCGCGCCGGCCGCCCTTCGGCAACGTCCGTCAGTCGGGGGAGGAAGTAGTCCCAGCCTTCGGTGTGGCTTGCGATCGCGGTTTGCGGCAGCCCGCGGTGGACCAGACGGAGGCGGGTCCCCGAGCCCACGGGCTGAAGGTCGATCTCGACCGTGCTCGATCCGGGCGGCACCATCTCGTTGCCTTCCCAGCCCCAGGTGAACACGACCCGGCGGTCCCGCACGACCTCGACATACTTTCCGGCGGCGATGTCCTTCGCGCTCCCGAACTCGACGCGGAACGCGCCGCCCGGCCGAGGTTCGAGCTCGGCGAGCCTGCCCTTCCATCGGACGTACTGCACCGGATCGGTCAGGAGGCGAAAGACTGTCTCCGGCGAGGCATCGATCGTGATCACGCGCTCAATGACTTTCGTGTCGACGGCCATGCCTAGTCCTCCTCAACTGCTCTTCATGCTCCGCGGCGGTCTTGAGCGTACGCAGACTCTCGGACCAGAAGACTTCGAGGGACGCCCAGAGCTGAGCGATGGTCTCCGGTCGCGAACGGTAGAGACGCTTCGTGCCCTCACGCCGCTCGGTAACGAGACCCGCGTCCTTCAGGACCCGCAGGTGTTGGGAGATCGCCGGCCTCGTCACGTCGAAGCGCCGGGCGATCTCGCCGACCGAGAGCTCCTTGCTCGAGACGAGCCGCAGGATCTCGCGTCTTCTTGGCTCACCCAGTGCCGCAAATGCGTCCATTTCCTGAGGGTAAGTCTTAACTTACAGAGCGTCAAAGGACTCCGCAGCCGTCCGTCACCGATTCACGACTCAATCAGGACCGATCCGACCGTTCACCTCGCACGCCGCTGGCGAGAGCCTTGGTCCTAGCAAACTACCGTGCGAGTCGGAGGTAACGGAGACATGGCCGCGATCGCCCAGGATCTTGCGCACGCGCAGGCGAGGCATTGGGCGGCGCGCCCGCTCCCCGAGCCGCCGCGTTCTCACCGTGTCTCCAAAAGTGCGCCGACCCAGTCCGACCGCATCGGACGGCTCCTCGAGGATTGGATGCGCGAACTCACGGTGGGAAACACGCTCGACGGCGAGTAGTCCTCGGAGCTTCGCTCCTGCGGCCTGCTGCTGAGGCCGTAGTCCCCGCCGCGCACTGACCCGCCGCAGCGATTGACATGGATTAACGCGCGGGTCAGTGTCGACGGTCGGCTCGTAGCGCGCGACCAGCCGGGTTGAGGATTGCGGAGGTGTAGTGGGTCGAGCGCACCTCTGCGCCATCATCATGGTGCTCAGCGGGACAGTGCTCAGCTCGCACGCCGCCGCCGCCGGTCCGAACCCGGAGATTCCCGAGAAGCATCCCAAGATCGCACTCGAGCTCCGGCAGCATCTAGCTGGAGGGGCGGTCGGCCCCGTTGATCCCGCTATCTCGCGCGAGTCAGTGCGCCGCGCTGTGCGTCTCGAAACCGGCCCGGGCGACGCGGTCAGGGTACTTGCGGCGATCCAGGCCGCAGGTGGCCATGTTCGCGGCGCGGTCCCCGGATCGATCGAAGCTGATCTGCCCGCCGCGGCGATCGACCAGATCGCCTCACGTCCCGATGTCCGGTACGTAAGTTCGCTCGACCGTCTGTTTAAGCACTCGGTGACGACCGAGGGCGTCGCCAGCACCGCAACGACAACCTGGCAAGCACAGGGGCATCGCGGTCGGGGCGTCAAGATCGGCGTCATCGATGGGAGCTTCGCCGACTATCCCGCGCGCCAAGCGGCGGGCGAGCTCCCGCAGACGTTGACGACGGCAGACTTTTGCTCGGGCGCCATCCTGGCCCCAGCCGACGATGGAGCTCACGGCACGGCAGTGGCCGAGATCGTCTATGACATGGCCCCTGAGGCCTCGCTCTATCTGATCTGCATCGGCGACGGACTCTCCGCGCTTCAGGCCGCCGTCAACTACGCGAAGACGCAGGGCATTCGCGTGGTCAATTTCTCCGCGGGGTATCCGGGATCGTCACGAGGCGACGGCCGCGGGGGACCGGCAACGCCCGAAGGGATGGTCGCCGATGCGGTCGCCTCCGGCATCACCTGGGTGAACGCCGCCGGGAACAGCGCGCAGCGACACTGGTCCGGCACGTTCGTTCCATCACCCGGTGGTCAGTGGCAGCAATTCGCGTCGGGGGTGGACCGGCAGAGCTTCCAACTTCCGTATCCCGCCGAGGTCTGCGTGAATCTGAAGTGGGACGAGTGGCCCGCCGCGATCAGCGACTACGACGTCATGCTCTTCGGCAGCGATCCGGTGACGCCGGTGAGCGGAGCAAACCGCCCGAGTGTCGGTGCCTTGCCTCGCGAGGGGTTCTGTTACCAGAACTTGAATCCCGCGGACACCACATTCCGGCTCGGCGTCTGGCGCGCGAGCGGCATCGGGACGCCGCGGATCGACCTATTCATCTCTGTGTCCCGCTTGGACAACCCGGTCGCCGCCGGCAGCGTTGTGGAACCCGCGACCGTCGCCTCGGTCATCGCAGTCGGCGCGGCGTGCTGGCAAGACGGACTCGTCGACATCTACAGCTCTCGCGGGCCGACGATCGACGGGCGCATCAAGCCAGACATCCTCGGCCCGAGCGAAGTCTCGACCGCGACCTACGGCAGAGCCTTCGGATGCTCGCGGACCGTCGGATTCCCGGGAACCTCGTCCTCAGCGCCACACGTTGCCGCCGCTGCGGCGTTGGTCCTCGAAGTGAATCCGAGCTTCAGTCCGGCGCAGGTCCGGTCCTTCCTGATGTCCGCGTCGACCGACGGCGGAGCGCCCGGCCCCGACAACGACTACGGCAGCGGGCTGCTGAAGATGGCCTCGACGTCGACGGTGCCTCCGCCGCCAAGCGGCCCGTGCCCCGCGGCTCGTTCGGACATACCGACGGTCACCAACTATCTCCCGAACGTCACGAAGACGCTCGGCGGTCCGGAAGGATTCACGACACCATTCATCGTGCAGAACAGCGGCACGGCGCCGACGGACCTCGAGATCGAATACAAGCGCTTCAGCGATGGGAGCTGCGTTCTGCGGCGCGTCGTGGCAGCTGTTGCCCCTGGCGCATCGTTCGCCGGGACGCTCGTCAATGAGACGGCGCTGCCGAATGACGCTCAGTTCTCCGTTGTCGTTCGGAGCTTTGGGTCGACCATCGTTTCGGTCGTGAACGAACACCAAGGTTCGGGCGCGCGAGCGGAAGCGATGAGCTACGTCGGCTTCGCGGAAGGTGCGACCACCGTATGGGCCCCCAACGTGGTGCGACGCTTCTTCGGCTACCACACACCGATCGTCATGCAGAACCTGGGGACCGCGACGGCGTCCGTGACCGCGCGCTTCGTGCCATTCGACGGAGGTGCGGCAACCATCGCGAGCCGAACGATCCAGCCGAGTCAGTCCCAGTTCATCGAGCCCAACATCGAGCCCGGTCTCGTCGACGGTCGGCAGTACGCCGTCACCCTCACATCGACCCAACCCATCGCGGTCGTTGTGAATACCCACAACGACGGTCCTGGCGTGCAGAACCCGTTGGCCTACAGCACGGATGGGATCGCGCGCGGTGCGTTCGCGGTCTATGGCGCGTACGCCGCGAAGAACGCGAACGACAGCGGCCGCGTCAACACAACGTCGACGATCGTCATCCAGAACGTCGGCGCCACCGCCGTCACGCCGTCCATCGGGTTCGTGCCACTCGGCGGCGGGGCGGCTCGACGGTTTACGCGTCGCGCGCCGCTCGCGCCCAGTGCAGCCTGGGTGTTCGATCCGAGGTATGCGAACGGCGATACGACCTCGCCATTTTGCGTCGCCTCGACCGCCGATTGTCTTGCCGACGGGGAATACAGCTTCGTGGCGAACGCGAGCGGGGCGATCGCCGCCGTGATCAACGTCATCAGCCCGGCGAGCGCCATGGGTTACAGCGCAAGCGTGCAGCCGAGTTCGAACGTCTCGCTCCCCAACGTGACGAAAACACTGGGCGGGGCCGGAGGTTGGACGACTCCGATCCTGCTCCAGGCGGTGACCGCGACGAGTGCGACGCTCTCGTGGCGGAGTTTCCGCAGCGGCGTCGTGACGCCGCAGACCCTGACACTTCCGTCTTCCGGCGCCGTGAGGATCGATCCCCGTAGCGTGCCCGGACTGACCGACGACACGCAGTACGCCCTCACAATCACCGGGATTCGCGGCAACGCCGAGCCCGGAACGCTCAACGCGATCGTCATCGAGCTGGCGGATGGCGCCGACAACGCGATGATCTACGAGGGATTCGCTGTTGGCGGTCAGGTCGCGACCGCGAACGTCGTGCTCACTGATGTCTTCTTCAATGGAAAAGCGAGCGCCGCAGAGCCGGACGAATACGTCGAGCTCCAGAACCAGGGGACGTTGCCGCAGGACATGAACGGGTGGCGGATCGCCAGCGTCCGCGGCGCGCAGACCTACTTCTTCAGCGGCCTCACGATGCAGCCAGGTCAGATCTGCCGGCTCTACACGAACGAGGTCCATCCCGAGTGGTGTGGGTTGAGCTGGGCAAAGGCCGGCGCCCAGTGGAACAACGCGGGCGATCGAGCGAATCTCAGCGACGCGACCGGCAAAGTTGTCAGCTCGATCGGGTACGGGGGCCAGTAGGTCTCGGGGAGCGGTGCCGGCGCGAGTTGAACACCACGTCGGCCATGTATCGGGGAGCACGTTTCGCACGCACGATCGCCGCACTATTCGGCCCTATTCGGTTGTGCTAAAACGCTCGGTTGCTTGACAGTTGGTCCCACGATTAACCGTCGCTGACCGAGCACTTGCCAACCGCGGGAGGGAAAAATGGGGCTCCGTGTCTCGAATCTCGTGTTATCGATCGGGTTCGTAGCGGCGATCGTCGCAGTCGTTCCAGGGAACAGAACGCTCGCGATCGACCTGCAGGCCACGACGACGATCTATCTGCCGAACATCGTGAAGATGCTGGGCGGCGCGGATGGCTGGAACACCCCGTTCATCGTCCAGAACGTCGGGTCAGCGACCACCAACCTCACCTTCGACTTCCGACGGTTCTCGGACGGCGCAGTCGTGAAGACGCGGACCGTCGCCGGACTCGCCCCGGGCACGTCCGTCTTTCACGCCCCGAACGCCGACCCTGAGCTCGCGGCGGGAGGCCAGTACTCGGTCGTGATCAAGTCCTTCGGATCGCCGGTCGTCGCGGTCGTGAACGAGCATCAGAACGAAGCGAATCCCCAGCGCCAGGAGGCGCTCTCGTATGACGGGCTGACCTCGGGTTCGACGAAGGTCTACCTGCCATATGTCGCCGCACTCGCTGGTGGGTTCTACTGCACGGTCATCACGCAGAACGTCGGGACCGCGTTCGCGGTCGTCACCGCCGACTTCAAGAGCCACGACGGTCTAAAGACCGCGCAGCTCACCCGTGGAATCATCGTGGGTGGATCCCAATTCATCGATCCTCGTTTCGAATCGAGTTTGGTAGCGGGGACCGACTACGCCGTCACGATGACGTCGACCCAGCCCATCGGCGTGGTGGTGAACTGCCACAACGACGATGCGAACGTCCCGGCGCCGCGCGCCTTTAGCTACAACGGCGTCCTCGCGACCAGCGAGAACAGGGCATTCGCTCCCTACGTCGCGAAGAACGTAAGCGGCAGAAGCAGTCGGGTGATCGTGCAGAACGCCGGCAGCGCGCCGGCGCAGCCGGTCCTCTACTGGGGCTCGCTCGGCGGGCCGATCTCCACATTCCTGAACGGACCTGCGGCCGTCGCACCGGGATCGGTCTGGATCTATGACTTCGCCACGTCTTCGGTGCCGGATGGTGAGCGCTCGATTTACGTGAGGGGTGGGCAGTTCGCCGTGCTGGTCGATACCCGCAGCGCGACCAGCGCGATGGGCTACACCGGCGGCGCTGAATTCTCAAACAGGGTCTACGTTCCAAATATCACTCGGACGCTCGGTGGACCGTCTGGCTGGACGACGCCCATCGTCGTGCAGTCCCAGGACGGATTCGCGGCGACGTTGAAGTGGTACCGGTTCGCGGACGGCGTTCTCGTCCACACGCAGCCGCTGAACTTCGGATTCTTGCCAGGGATGAGTATCAAGGTCGATCCCCGTAGCATCCCGCAGCTCAGCGACAACACCCAGTACGCGGTGACCATCGAGGCGTCGGAAGGCGGGGTCGGCGCCATCGTCCTCGAGCTAAACGACCGTGGCGGTGACTCCGCGATGGCCTACGAGGGCATGACCCCCGCGCCATCCGCGGGCTTCGGAACCTCAAGCTGTACCCCCACGGCTGACGCATCGGGCGGGTCGTTCCGTTGCCGCTTCTATGGGCTGCCGCCAGGGGCGACGCCCATCAACTTCAGGATCACGGTGCCCGGTTTCGCCGACGGCACTGACACGATCGCCGATGAGTCGATCGCCTCGGACGGAAGCTGGACTATCACGCTCCTCGCTACGACGCAGGGACTTCGGACCGTCACGGCTACGGCGAACGGTGTGTCCAAGAGCGCGTCCTTCACCGTCAACTCGCCCACGTTCGGAGTCCAGATCACGCAAAGCCAGAACGGCGCGATCGCCGCGACGACCAAGCCCGGCGCCGCTTGCGTCGCCTGGGCGACACTTCCCGATAACAGCTTCGTGACCTCGGCTAACTTGTATGTCGTGAAGACGGCGGACGGCCTCGGAAAGGTGTCCTGGTCGTACCCGGTCCAACCGGGAAGCGGGACGGGAAGCCAGGCCGTCGAGTGCAACTTCGGCGCGGAAACGCATCGCGCGACCGCCTCGTACACGCTGCCCTGAGTTGGAGTTGAAGGAGGGCCGGTGCGCCGGCCCTCCTTCAGTTGAAATCACCTGAGGGCTCCATACGCTCTCTACCTCGAATCCGGTCCGCAGAAGAAGACGACGCTCGTTCATGTCCTGGAGCTGCTTGGCTGCGTCGCCACGGGTACGACCAGCGATGAAGCGATCGCTGCGACACCAGACGCGATCCGCGCCTACCTCGAGTTCCTAAAGGGGCACGGGGAAAAGCTCGACGAGGCATCAAAGATCGAGACGCGGATCGCGAAGCACGACACCGAGGGCCTCTTTTCCGGTCAGGCGATATGGCCGCAGGATCTGGAGCCGCTCACCGGCACCGCGCTCACGCGTTATCTGCGTTGGCTGGACTGGTCGCGCGCGGAGTTGCTCACGCTCGTCAAAGGAGTCGACGAAAAGCATCTACGCGCCAAGCCACCGACGGGCCGATCGATGCGCGACATCCTCTTGCACGTCCTCGACGCCGACAAGGCGTACGTCTACTCGCTCGTCGGTCCGCTGAAGGCGATGGGCGACCCGACAAATGCCGCGGACCGCCGCGACCTCGATCTCCGCATCGCGTTAAGCGAAGCGCGCGCTGCGGCCGTCGAGCGGCTGAAAGGGCTCACATCGGCGGAACGACGTAGCGTTCGAAGGGCCGGGCAGTCGACGTACTCCGCGCACCGCACGATCCGTCGGATGCTCGAGCACGAGTGGGAACACCGCCGCGAGATCGCCGCGCGCCTGGGCCCCTGCCCCATCAGGGGGCCCCTACCCCTGGGAAAGGACGCCTAGGCCCGGACGGGGACCTTTCCGATCGCGTTGATCAATAGGTCCGCGAGCGGTGCCGCCAGTGCGTGATCCGGATCCGCGCGCGCGTCGTACCCGCACACGGAGATCCCGCGCACGTCCGCGACGGTGAACACCTGACGCAGGACGAACGCGAAATCCTTCATCGAAGGGCCGCCGACGGCCGCGAAAGCCACGGCAGGGAATTCGCGAGGATCGATGACGTCGACATCCACGTGCACCCAGACCGAGCGGCGTCGTGTCCACGCGACCAATCCCGGCGCCTCGGGGTGCTCCTGGTCGAAAGCGATCCGAAGCACGCGCGATCCGTCGAGATTTGTGATCTCGCCGCTATCGAGAGACCGCGCGCCAACGAGTGCAACACGGTCGTCGGCGATCTTGCGCGCGCCGGGGAAAAGAAGCGGCGCGACGGAGCGACCGCAGAGGTGGGCGAGGACCATGCCCGAGATGTAGTGCGACGGCGTCGTTGCCAGCGTGTTGAAGTCGCCGTGCGCATCGAAGTACACGAGGGAGAGGTCCGGTTCCGCGGTAAGCGCACCCGACAGCGCCCCGGCGACGATCGTGCACTCGCCCCCGAGGACCACCGGGATCGCGCCGTCGCGCATCGAGGCGAGCACGCCGTCGGAAAGCCCGCGGCAAGCCTCTCGCGCTGCGCTCAGCCACCGCTCGCGCGGGTTAAACGGAATACGCACGCGCTTCGGCGCACCGAGCCGGTCCGCGAGAAGTGGACCGAGGGCCGCCGGCGCCTCCTGCAGCCCCACGAATCGCTGCTCCGTGACCACGCCGGCTTCGAAGAGATGGAGCGGGCGAGCCGCCATTTCTGGGCGCATGCTAGCCATGCCGGCAGGCAGGCGACTCGCCCGCGGACGTCTGCTACTTGGGGATGAAACCAGTTTGAATCAGCGCCAGGCAGATGATCGCGATCGCGGCTAGCGGATAACGAGACCAACGTCCGGAAACGAGCATCAGGATCCCGCAAATCAGCGCGATGATCGCGAGGATGATCGGGATCGTCAGGTTCATGTGCCCTCCCGCGCAATGGGTCGACGGTCGTTCAACCGTCGCCGGGGCTCAGTCTATGGTCGTGAGCAAACGATCTATCGCGGCAAGCCCTGAATGCAGAACCCGCGACGGCATTCCGAAGCCGATCCGCAGATGCCGCTCGGCCCGGAAGTGAATTCCCGGCACGATCATGGTGCTGTACTCGCGGATCAGGCGGTCGACCATGGTCATCGAGTCGATCGGGTACTGGTAGCTGAAGAAGCAGATCGCGCCGGCCGCCGGCGGCGTCCAATGAAGGACCCGTGAGTGCGCCGCGGCCCAATCCTCGAGGAGCGGCCAGCGTTCGTTGATGAGATAGCGGGCTCGCTCTAACAGCTGCTTGCGGCGCTCGAGGGCGACCTCGGCGAGCGTCTCAGACAGCGTCGCTGGCGCGATCGTCGTGTAGTCCTTTATCTCGAGCGCGGCCACGATACGCTCGCGCGATGCGACGATCCACCCGACGCGAAGACCGGGCAGGCCGTACACCTTCGACAGCCCGCCGGTCACGAGGGCGCGCTCCCCCCGGCCGCTGAAAGAAGGGCTTTCCTCCGCGGATCTCTCCGCCCCGCGATAGACCTCGTCCGCGAGGATCCACGCGCCGTGCTGGTCCGCGATGCGCACGATGCTCTGGACCTCGGCCTGCGACAGGATCTGTCCGGTCGGGTTATTCGGCTGGCAGATGCAGATGACCCTCGTGCGCGCGTTGACCGCCGCCGCGAGCGCGTCGAGGTCGATTGTCCACGCACGCTCTTCGCGCAACCAGACCTCGCGGACGCGCGCGCCAAGCGCCGTCGCTATCCCGTGCACCTGCATGTAGTTCGGCATGACGACGACGACCTCGTCGCCTGGGTTGACGAGCGACGCGAGCGCGAGGAAGTTCGCCTCGCTCGTACCCGTCGTGATCATCACGTCGTCCGCGGCGTGCCCGGGGTGGATCCCCGCGATGAGCGCGCGCGTGGCCTCGCGCCCGACGCCCTCGGCGTAGCCGAGCTTCGTCTTCATCAGCTCTTTCGGATCGCGCGTGATCTCGTCGAGCGTGAGCGCCTCGACCCCCGATTCGGAGAGGTCGTACTCGACCTTGTGCTCCCACTGGGACTGCATGCGCTCCATGTCGAAGCGGGGAAACTTCATCGCGTCACATCATCCTCTTCGCGCGATATCGTCGACTGCTGTGCGCGTAGGAATCCAACTCCCCGAGGTCGAGCGCGAGGTGCGCTGGCCGGAGGTCGCCGCCATCGCGCGGGCCGCGGAGGAATCGAAGTTCGACTCGATCTGGGTCGGCGACCACCTCCTGTACCGGGGCGGGGGACGGCCCGAGCGGGGGCCCTGGGATGCCTGGACCCAGCTCGCTGCGCTCGCGGTGCTGACGACCCGCGTTCGCCTCGGGCCGCTCGTTGCCGCCACGGCGTTCCACGCGCCGGGCGTGATCGCAAGGATGGCCGCTTCCATCGATGAGATCTCGGGCGGCCGGTTCACGTTAGGGCTCGGCGCGGGATGGAACGAGACCGAGTTCCGCGCCTTCGGGTTTTCTCTCGACAAGAGCGTTTCCCGGTTCGAGGAGTCCTTCGAGATCGTGCGGCGGCTGCTCGCTGGCGAACACGTCACGTTCAAGGGCGAGTACCAGAGCGTCGAGGACGCGGTCCTGCTGCCGCCGCCTCGCCGGAGCGTGCCGCTGATGCTCGGCTCGAGCGGCGCGCGGATGCTCGGGATCGCACTGCCGCACGTCGACGCGTGGAACACGTGGTTCAGCTCGTATGGGAACACCGTCGATGGCTTCGCGAATCTGCGCGCCGACGTCGATGCGGCGTGCGTCAAGGCCGGCCGTGATCCGGCCGACCTTACGCACAGCGCGTGCATTCTCGTGAATGTTGGCGGCCGCGCGGGCGAGCGACCGCACGACATCCCGCAGGTGGCTTCGAAGAATCTCGCGGAGCATCTCCTTCAGATGGCGGAGGCCGGTGCCGATGAGGCGATCCTCGTCCTCGACCCGATCGACGAGCGCTCCACGCGAGAGGTCGCGAACGCTATCGTTGACCTGAAATAGATAGGCGTCTTGGGGCCCCCAACCCATCAGGGGCCCCTACCCCTGCCCCGTCCACATGGACGGGGCCTTTCCGCGTCTAGGAGTGAGAGTGGCGAGATTCGCGAAGCTTTTTGGGGGCGGCAGAGAGCCGCCGCGCGTCGACCGCGTCGTCGTCGGGCTCGGTAACCCGGGCGAGGGCTACGCCGGCACGCGCCACAACGTCGGCTTCCAGGTCGCATCTCGGCTCGCAAAACGCGCTCGGGCCGAGTTCGCGGTGAAGGCGGCCGACTCGCGGATCGCCGAGGGCGCGATCGATGGAGTGCGCGTCGCGATCGCGCGGCCGCAGACCTTCATGAACGATTCCGGCCGCGCAGTACGCAAACTGCTCGACCGCTACCGCATCCAACCGTCGGATCTCCTCGTCGTTTTCGACGAGGTCGACCTTCCGCTCGGCAAGATCCGCCTTCGCGAGAAAGGCGGACCCGGCACGCACAACGGTATGCGCTCGATCGTCTCCGCGATCGGCGAGGACTTCCCGCGCCTGCGGGTCGGTGTCGCGCCGGCGGATCCGCTCCGCGAGATCGGCGATCTGGTCGCGTACGTGCTCACCCCGTTCGACGCGGACGAACGCGCCACGGCAGAGACCGCGCTCACCCGCGCCTCGGAAGCAGCCGAGGTCGCGCTTCGTGAAGGCATTCAGCCGGCGATGACGAAGTTCAATGGTTAGCGCGGTCGATGTCGCGCGCGCCAGACTCGGGGGCGTCCTCGAGCTGGCCGAGCGCAGCGACGCGTATCGCGAGCTCGCGTCGCGGCTCGAGGACCGCCAGCGCGTCTCAGTCGCCGACGCGACCGCGGGAGCGCGCGCGTTCGCGTGGTCCGCGCTCGTCGCGCAGAACGCGCGCACCGTCGCACTTGTCGCGCCAAGCGAAGACCGCGCGCGCCGCTGGCGCGCCGAGCTCGCGGGATGGCTCGGCGAGGAGCGCGTGCTCGCGTTCCCCGAGCGCGAGACGATGCCCTTCGAAGCGAGTGCCCCCTCCGGGACCGCGGTGCATCAACGGCTTCTCACGCTCTGGCGCCTCGCTACCGCGCAAGCGCCCGTTGCCGTCGTAACGAGCTTGCGCGCTCTCCTCGAGCACACGCTCCCGTCAGATGAGCTCGCGCGCCGCGGACGGACGCTTCGGGCGGGCGACCGGCTCTCGTGGAATGAGACCGCGGCGTGGCTGTTCGATCTCGGGTACGAGCCGGTGACCGAGGTGAGCGAGCCGGGCACCTTCTCTCGCCGCGGCGGGATCATCGACATCTATCCCGCATCGGCCGAGCAGCCAGCGCGCGTGGAGCTCTTTGGCGATGAGATCGAGACGCTTCGCGCGTTCGATCCGGTCACGCAGCGATCCCAGTCGCCACTCGAGGAGCTGATCGTCCTTCCGGCCCGGGAGTTCGCGCTCGAGAGCGCGCCCGCGCTCGCGCAGAAGCTCGCTCGTGCGGGTTGGGACCGGCTGGCACACGCCGACGACGACGAGGGTGCGGACCTATCTGCGTACGCGCGGCTCGTCGATGCGCTGCGCGAGGGCGCTTACGCGCCCGGCGTGGATGCGTTCGCGCCGGCTCTCGGCGCGACGGCTTCGCTCCTCGATCACCTCGGTGAGCGCGCCACGGTCGTCTTCGAAGACACCGTCGAGCTCGATCTCGCGCACGACGCGCTCGAGGCGCAAGCGGAGGAACGTCGCGACGAGCTCGCCGCGCAGGGCCTGCCGGTCTCCGTCTTTCCACTGCCTTACGTCCCGCGCTCGAAGATCGAATCGCTCGCGACCGAACGTGGGGCCGCACGCATGGGCTCCGGTCCGGACGCGCTCCGGCTCGGATGGGGCGGAACCCCGAGCTACGCCGGCCGGCTGAACGAGTTCATCGACCAGCTCGCAACCATCCCCGTCGACGGCGTCACCTTGATCGCTACGCCCCAGGCCGCTCGCCTCGCGGAGCTTCTCGCCGACCGCGACGTCACCGCGGTGGCGCGCGAGACGGTCGAGGACGTACCGGCGCCGGGCTCGCTCGTTGTCGCCCGGATCCCGCTCGCTGAGGGGTTCGCGATACCTGAGCTCGGACTGCGCGTGTTCACGGACGCCGAGGTCTTCGGGTTCCGGAAGCCCCGCCATCCCGAGCGCCGCCGCAGGCGCGTCCACATCGGCTCGTTCCTGTCCGACCTCAAGCCGGGCGATCACATCGTGCACGAGGACCACGGCATCGGCCGCTTCGAGCGGTTCATCACCCGCGAGGTCGCCGGAGTGGTGCGCGAATATCTCGAGCTCCAGTTCGCTGGCACCGATGTCGTGTCGCTCCCGACCGAGCGCGTCGATAGGGTCACGCGGTACGTCGGCGGCACGCCGCCGGCACTCTCCGCGCTCGGCGGGCGGGAGTGGGGCGTGACCAAACGCCGTGCGAAGAAGGCCGCCGAGGAGATCGCGCGTGAGCTCCTCCGCCTGTACGCAGCCCGCGAAGCCACCCAGGGGTTCGCGTTCGGGCGCGACACCCCGTGGCAGATCGAGATGGAGAACGCCTTCCCGTACACGGAAACGCCCGACCAGCTCCAGGCCGTCGAGGACACCAAGCGGGACATGGAGCGTGGCCGGCCGATGGATCGCCTGATCGTCGGCGACGTCGGATACGGGAAGACCGAGGTCGCGCTGCGCGCCGCATTCAAAGCGGTCCAGGACGGGAAACAGGTCGCGATCGTCGTCCCCACGACGGTCCTCGCGCAGCAGCATTACGAGACGTTCGGCGAGCGCCTCGCGACGTTCCCGGTGAACGTCGAGATGCTCTCGCGCTTCCGCTCTCCGGCCGAGCAGCGCGCTGTCGCCGAAGGCATCGCCACCGGCGAGGTAGACATCGTCGTCGGCACGCACCGCGTCCTCCAGAAGGATGTGCAATTCCGCGATCTCGGCCTCGTGGTGATCGACGAGGAGCACCGCTTTGGCGTCAAACACAAGGAGCGCCTGAAGCAGATGCGCACCGAGGTCGACGTGTTGTCGATGACCGCGACGCCGATCCCGCGGACGCTCCACATGGCCCTCTCCGGCGTGCGCGACATCAGCGTGATCGAGACGCCGCCCGAGAATAGACAGCCGATCGAGACCCACGTCGTGGAGCGAAGCGACGACGTGCTGCGCGAGGCGATCGTGCGCGAGATCGATCGTGGCGGCCAGGTCTACTACGTCCATAACCGCGTCCAGGGGATCGAGCACGAGGCGCACCGCCTTCGCGAGCTTGTTCCAACGGCTCGCTACATCGTGGCGCACGGCCAGATGGACGATCGGAAGCTCGAGCGCGTGATGGTCGAATTCGCGGACGCCGAGCATGACGTCCTCGTGTGCACGACGATCATCGAGTCGGGGCTCGACATCCCCAACGTCAACACCATCGTCATCAACCGCGCGGGAACCCTCGGGCTCGCGCAGCTCTACCAGCTCCGGGGGCGCGTTGGACGGAGCGCCGAGAAGGCCTACGCCTACCTTCTCTACACCAAGGAGCAGCACCTGACCGAGCAGGCCCGGAAGCGCCTCCAGGCGGTGTTCGAGGCGAGCGAGCTCGGCGCCGGGTTCAAGATCGCCATGCACGACCTCGAGATCCGCGGGGCCGGGAACATCCTGGGCGCCGAGCAGCACGGCCACGTCGCCGCCGTCGGGTTCGAGCTCTACACGCAGCTCCTCGAGGAAGCCGTCAACGAGCAGCGCGGCGCGCCGCGCGCCGCCGCCCTCCCCGAGATCACGGTGGACCTGGCGCTCTCGACGGCTATCCCCGACGTGTACGTGCCGAGCCGCCAGCGCAAGCTCGAGCTTTACCGGCGCATCGCGACGCTCGCCGTCCTCGACGACCTGGCCGGCTTGCGGGAGGAGCTCCGCGACCGTTACGGGCCGCCGCCGGAACCGGTACGGAACCTCCTCTACGGCGTCGAGGTGAAGCTGCGCGCCGCCAAGGCGGGCGTTACGGAAGTGCGCGCGCGTGGTCCCGAATTGCGCGTGGTACTAGGACGGGACATCCAGCCAGACGAGCGCACACGCGTTCTGCGTTCGTTCCCGAAAGCGCAGGCCGGGCAGCGGCAAATCCGGTTGTCGGTGCTCGACGTGAAGGCCGACTGGCGCGACGCGCTCACCGGTTTGCTCGATCGACTCGCGTCTTGATGAGACTCGGCTGCGACCACTTGCGGCATCGTTCTGTCATCTTTGCGCCGCACCATGATTTCCGCCCTTCGCACCATCGGCCTCGCTGTGCTGGCGCTGTTGCCGACCCTTATCGCGGGGCTGACGATCCGCTAGGTCCCCGCGCGTCGATCCCATGAAGATCGGCATCGACCTCGACGACGTCATGGCGATCTGCTCCGTGCCCTACCTCCGCAGGTTCGCACAGGAGTTCAACGTGGAGCTCCCCGACGAGAGCCAGATTGGGTGGCACCTGCTCTCGCAAAAGGAGACCGGCACCAGCTACGGCGCGGCCGTGCCAGGCCTCGAGCGGGTGACTCCGGAGCAGCGCGATCAGTTCCGGATCCGCCTGTACGACAGCACTTTCTTCGCCGAGCTCGAGGTGTACAAGGACTGCCCCGTCGTTCTGGAACGGCTCGTCGCGGCGGGCCACGAGCTCTACTTCATCACCGCGCGGGCGGAACGCCGCCGGTACATCACCGAGACGTGGCTGCGCGAGAAGGGCATCTTCGACCACGCCAAGGCGGTGCACCTGAAGCCGGTCGGCGATTTCCGGCCGGAGTACCCGCGGGGCCGCTATGACCCCGCCGGATCCGCCGATTACAAGGTGCGTCTCGCAAAGGAGCTCGAGCTCGACGCCTTCTGCGAGGACGACAACGTGATCTCTCGGACGCTCGCGAAGGCCCGCGTGCGGGTCTTCCTTTTCGACCAGCCTTGGAACCGCGAGGTTTCGGGCGAGCGCATCACCCGCGTGGCGGGATGGAGCGACCTCGCGCAACATCTAGGCGTCTGATGGAGCCCACCACTTTCTATTTCGTGCGCCATGGCGAGAGCGTGGGGAACGCGGCCCGCGTTTTCACCGGCCAGACCGACTCGCCGCTGACGGAGCGCGGCCGTCAGCAGGCTGCCGCGGTCGCCGACGAGCTCGCCAGCGTGAAGTTCGACCGGATCATCTCAACCGACCTTTCACGCACGCGTGACACGGCGGAGGTGATAGCCAGGCGCCACGGTATTCCGGTCGAACAGGTGCCGGAGCTGCGCGAGATCGACGTCGGTGAGCGCACCGGCAAGGACTTCGACGAGACCGCGGGTATGCCCGGGTGGAGCGACGACGGTTTCGTCGCGTGGCCGGGCGGCGAGACGCTGGATCAGGTCCTGGCGCGCACCCTCGGCGCGATCGATCGCCTCACCCGTGAGAGCCCCGGCAAGACGATCCTCATCGTCGGCCATGGCGGCGTGAACCGGATCCTCCTATCGCACTTCCTCGGGGTGCTTCCGAAGCTCGACCGAACCCCTGGTGGAAACACCAACATCAGCGTGGTCCACACCGACGGGAAGATGCACACGGTCGAGCGGCTCTTCGCTACGGACCATGTCTCGCGGGGGTAATCTCAGCCCCTCTTAGAGGGGAGGAAGCGATGTTGGAAGGAGCACGCGTCCACACCACGCTGCCGGCCAAGGATGTCGAGCGGGCGAAGGCCTTCTACACGAAGAAGGTCGGGGCAACGCCCGGCGAGTCGAGTCCCGGAGGGACGTTCCTTACGTTCGGCGAGACGCGTTTCGTCATCTACCCCACGCCGAACCCGAACCGCGGCGGTCACACCCAGATGGGGATTTCGGTCAAGGACGTCGACGCCGCTGTTCGAGAGCTCCGCGGACGAGGCGTCACCTTCGAGGACTACGACATGCCCGGGCTCAAGACGGTCGAAGGGATCGCGGACACGCCCGGGGGGAAGGCTGCCTGGTTCAAGGACACCGAAGGCAACACCGTCGGCGTCATTCAGCTGCGCCTGTAGCAGCGGGGCTTAGCCGTCCCGCCCCCGCACGGCATCTATAACTCGCTCTTTCCTTACTACGTCGAGGTCTGCGCCGTCACCCAGGTCCACCAGAAGGGCGCCAAGCCTGGCGGGTGGTGGGCACGCGACACTCTTCATGAACGGAGTCAAGATCGACACCGGCGTGCCTTACCCGCGCGTGCGCCTTGCCGCGGCCGCCACAGACCTTTCCGACCCGGACTCCGGGACCGGAATCAGCGTCAACAAGATCTTCAACAGCGTGACCTGGGTCGCGATCCCCGGACGTGACGAGTTCTTCCGTGGCGGGCTCGCGCCCGATCAGACACTCGACGAGGCGTTCTACGAGAACGCGGTCCAAACGGCGACTCGGGCCGGCTGGTTCGCCGGCATTGGGATCAAAGACGAGCTCATGCGGCAACGGCCCGCGGCGATGTCGGTCGATGAGTTCATCGTCCGGCACTCGATCGGGACGGACTTCGCGCTGAATTTCGCGCGCACCGCGTACTGCGCGCGGCTGCCGATGAGCCGCGACGCGGTGGGCAAGGTGATCGCCTATCTGAATGAAGCCAACGAGAGAGCGCAGAAAAGCGGCTACATCTGGAACATGTACACGAACAACTGCAGCCACGTCGCGCACAACGCGCTTGCCGCAGCCGGCGTCTGGGACCCGAAGGTCGCGCGCGGGCCAGGCACGATCGACGTCGCCAAAGACGTGTTGAGCGTTGCGAAGGCCCTCGCGCTGCGCCAGATGTCGGACTTCTCCTTCCCCGCGAACAATTTCGTTCGGCTGTACGAGGCCGGCAACGAGCGCCCGATCGACAACGCAGTTGCGGCGTTCCGGAACCATGACGTCAGGCGAACGATGAACGACGGCTGGATGAGTACTGGACCCGGTGCGCTGATCGCCACATATCCGATCCAGGACGCGAGCCGCAACCAGATGTTCGCGCCAGGACGCGATCCGTTCCTCTTCTCGGTGCCGATGCTCTGGGACAAGGAGGAGAAGTTCAAGAAGCTGACGCGCCAGGCACCGTCGATCGTCACCGACCTCGGCGCGAATCTCGTTCACTACCGCGCCCGCTACGCCAACGCACTGGCAAACCAGCGGACGGTCAGCGACGACCTGCGCGACCTAGACGGCGACGGTGACAAGCGGGACCTCCGCATCTTCTACGGCCGCTTCTACGAGTACATCGCCGAGGAACTCAGAAGGACGGACGCTCGCCTCACCGGGTTCCAGCGCCGAGCGAGCTAGAGGGCGCGAGTATGTCGAATGCCGATCCGACGGCGTCGAGCACCTCGGCGGTGAGATCACTCGACAGGCGGTAACGGATGACGTTTCGCTCCCGACGACTCTGCACGGCGCAGGCCTCGCGCAGCACCCGCAGGTGATGGCTGGTTGCTGAACGACTTCGCTCGATGACGACCGCGAGATCGCCGGCCGCAAGCTCGGATGCCTGGAGAGCGCGGACGATCTTGAGACGGGTCGGATCGCAAAGACACATGAGGACGCGTTGGGCCTCGCGAGAGGATCGCGGCGGCAGCATGCGCGCCTGAGCTTGTGCGACCGCACCCTGATCGATGATCTGGTGGGTGCTCACCCGCGGCCTCGGCGTATTTCCACGTTCGTCAAAATTGCGGCCCCGGCGCAAAGCCGCCAGCGTGCGGCGAGTAACTCACATCTTGGTCGTTGAGGACGACGCCGCCACTCAAGACCTCCTTCGCCAGGTGCTGAGCGAGGAGGGTTACGAGCTGCTCTTCGTCGAGCGGCTGGAAGGCGCGGCGGCGAACGCGGCTCCGGATCTGGTCATCACTGATCTCGTGGATCTCGGCAGATACGAGAGCGGCCGCGCGCGCGCGTCGGTGCTTCGGGTCCAGGAGCGCTACCCGGTGACGCCGATCATTGTGTGCACGGGCTACGAACAAGCGGCCAAGGAGCCCGATCGGCTCGGCGCGGCGGCGGTGTTGCGCAAGCCCTTCACGATCGAGGCACTCGTCCAAATCGTGGCCCGGCTCGTCGCCCGCTAGTTCAGCGATGTCGGGCAAGGCTAGCCCGCGGGCTGTGCGGTCGGGTCCGCGACCGGCAACGCGACTGCGAAGACGCTACCGGCATCAGTGCTCGTCTCAAGCCAAAGTCGGCCGCCGTGCTGCTCGGCGAGCCGTTTGCTGATGTGCAGGCCGAGGCCGGTACCCGGTAGGTCCCGGGTCCTCGAGGTCCGGAAGAAGGGGGTGAAGAGCCGGTCACTCTCGTCCGCCGGAACGCCGAGCCCATGATCCCTGACCGTGAGCAGCGCTTCGCGATCGACGACCTTCATTGAAACCTCGATGGGCGAGCCAGGCGCGCTGTACTTGAGAGCGTTGTCCAGCAAGTTGCCGACGATCTGGGCAACGCGATCGGGATCAGCGCGCACGCGGACCGTCTCGGGGTGCGCAAACGTGATGCGCGGCTTGTCTTCGTGCTCGTGCTGACTGATGGTGATCGCAACGGCGACGCCCAGATCGAACGTCACCACCTCGAGGCTGACCGCACCGATGGCGACGCGCGTGCTTTTCAGCAGCTCGCTCATCAGCCGGTTCATGCGGGTGGCCTGTTCGAGCGTGCGGTCGAGCGCCTCGCCAGCGCGTGCTTGATCCTTCTCGAGGAAGCGCCGGGCGAGCTGGGCCTGGCCGATGATCGACGTGAGCGGCGTGCGCAACTCGTGGAGCGCAGTGCTGAAGAAGTCCGCACGGTCCCACGCCGCCGAAGCGGGTCCGGCCAACTCCGGGAACACGGTCATCGACTCCGCCGAGAGTCCCTTGCCGTTGGGCGAGGCTTGGCGAAGCGGAGTGTCCACGGCGTGCTTTAGCGTCGCCAGGAACTCGAGCACCAGAAATGGCTTGTCAATCACTCCGGAGTAGTCGGCGGCTCTGCTCCTCCGCGTGGTCTTGGCGCGGGCCTCCGCCATCGAGTCCGGGTCCGCGGTGAACATGAGCACCGGTAGCTGTGGGTGGGCCCGCCGGATCGCGGCCGCATCTGCCCACGAGCGCCCGCGCCCCTTAGCGGGCGGCTCGCTGTCGAGGATGACGCACTTGGGGTGAAAGCGCTCGATCGCGGCGGCGATCTCATTGTGATGAGCGATGGTCACGTGCTTATAGCCGGCTTCTTCGAGAAGACCACCGACGAGCTTCTTGAGGAGCGGTTCGTCTTCGACGAGCAACACACACGGCTTCGCATCCAAAACGCTCGTCGCTTTCGCCTCGACTCGTCGTAGAGCCAACTTGCCTCCACTCCAACCGTCCTGACGGCTGGCCTGACAAGAAATGGTGACTCCGGAGTTGGGTGACGGCATGACCGTTTCGTCATACAGGCGGCTGCTCGCTAGTCGAGATGCCAGGAAAAGTCAGCTAGCTCACTGGGGCAGTCATGTTTGACTTCCGACGAATGTCCTGAAGTTGTCCAGGATCGAGAGTGCGCTGGAAGTCGCGACCTTCTCGATCGAGCCGAGCAGTTGCGGATAGTCGCTGCTCATGGTCATGTGGTCCGCCCCGATGAGTCGCGCGGCAAGTGCACGTCGTGCGGGCTGCGGCAGAACGACGCACGCCGAAATCGCGTCGATCCGTGGAAGCGGGATGGTGAAGTAACCTTCGCGCGTGGCCACGGCCCCGACGACCGATCTCGCGAGCCGCATCCGTGATGTCCCCGACTTCCCGAAGCCCGGGATCCTCTTCAAGGACATCACCACGCTGCTCAAGGACGGCGATGCGTTCAAAGCCGCGATCGACGGGCTACTCGCGCAGATCGGCAACAGGAAGATCGACGTCGTCGTGGGAATGGAGTCGCGCGGATTCATCTTTGCGGCCCCGATCGCTTACAAGCTCGGCGTCGGCTTCGTCCCGGTGCGCAAGCTCGGCAAGCTCCCCGCTGACGTGGTGAGCGTCGAGTACGACCTCGAGTACGGCTCGGCGACGCTCGAGATGCACAAGGACGCGATCAAACCCGGGGCTCGCGTGCTCATCGTCGACGACCTCCTCGCGACCGGCGGCACCGTGGCGGGGACGATCGAGCTCGTGAAGCAGCTGAAGGGCGAGATCGTCGGGCTCGCCTTCCTCATCGAGCTCGCCGCGCTCAAAGGGCGCGACAAGCTCGCCGGATATGAGATCGCGACGCTGATCAAGTACTGACGGGCTAGAATTCTCGCGATACCTGCGACCGGCGGAGGCCCGCTTGGTCCCAATCCCACCAGGGAGGACCGATGACCGCGGCACCGTCGCTACCCGAGATCAAGATCGACGCTCATGCGTCCGCCGACGAGGCGCGCGCGTTCCTCGAGCGTGATCGCCTGATGGCGGCGTACGCCCTCGCGGACATCGATCAGCCCGAGATCGAGGGCGCGCGCTGGTGGATCGCTCGTAGCGACGGCGACATCGCCGCGGTTGTGCTCGTCGTTGAAGGTTTGCCTTTCCGTCCATGCTTCGCGACTGGGGCTTCAGACGGGCTCGCCGCGATCTTCCGCGAGGCGATCCGTGAACCGCGGGTGCTTCTCGCCACGCCGCCGCGCTCCCGCGGCGCGATCGAAACGACCTATCGCTTCGAGCGCGTCGACCACATGCGGCGCATGTACGTGAACATCCAGCGCTTCCGTCCGCGCATCAACCAAAAGGTAAAGCGTCTCGTTGCGGAAGACCTCGACGCGGTCATCGACCTCTACGGACACGCGTCGCGGACCTACTTCACACCCGAGCGGATGCGACGCGAGATCTACTTCGGCGTCTTTCAGGCCGACACGCTCGTCTCGGCCGCCGGGACGCACGTCCGCTCGAAGAGGTCGGGTCTCGCCGCGGTCGGCAATGTCCTCACACGCCTGGCCTACCGCGGCCGGGGCATGGCGCGATCCGTCACGTCGGCAGTCACCGAGACGGCGCTCGAGCAGCACCGCGATGTTGTCCTAAACGTGCGCGAGGACAACGCGCCAGCGATCTCGGTGTACGAGCGCCTCGGCTATCAAACGCACGGGCAGTTCATCGAAGGGCCAGCGGTGCGGCGCCCAGGGTGGGAGCGGCTCTTCGGCTCGTTGAAGGAGAAGAAATAGGTGGCGGTTGCGACGAAGGCACCGAGGTACGACGTCACCGATCTGGATCTCGCGGACGCCGGTGTTCGGCGCACGGAGTGGGCGGCGCGCGAGATGCCCGTCCTCGGTCAGATCCGCGCGCGGGTCGCGAAGGAGCGGCCGTTCGCGGGCATCCGTATCACGGCTTGCCTGCACGTCACCACCGAGACGGCGAACCTTGCGCTCGCTCTGAGGGACGGCGGCGCCGAGGTCGCGCTCTGCGCGTCGAATCCGCTTTCGACCCAGGACGACGCCGCCGCGGCGCTCGTTGCGCGCGAAGGCATCTCGGTCTTCGCGCGAAAGGGCGAGGACCGCGACACGTATTTCCGGCACATCAACGCGGTGCTCGAGACCAAGCCGCACATCACGATGGACGACGGCGCCGACGTCGTGACGCTTCTGCACACCGAGCGGCGCGAGCTCTTACCCGGGGTGAGGGGCGGCACCGAGGAGACGACCACGGGCGTCATTCGACTGCGCGCGATGGCAGAGGAGGGTGTTCTCGCGTACCCGATCGTCGCCGTGAACGAAGCGCAGACCAAGCACATGTTCGACAACCAGTACGGCACCGGCCAGTCCGCGATCGATGGGTTGCTCCGCGCGACGAACCTCCTTCTCGCGGGTAAGACCGCGGTGGTCTGCGGCTACGGCTGGGTCGGGCGCGGTGTTGCCGAGCGCTTGCGCGGAATGGGCGCCATCGTGACCATCTGCGAGGTAGACCCGCTTCACGGGCTCGAAGCCGCGATGGATGGCTTCCAGGTCGCGACGATCGCCGAGGCCGCCAGGCGCGGCGACGTGTTCTTTACGGCGACCGGAAACCTCAACGTCATCGGTCGGCCCCACTTCGGCCTCCTTAAGGACGGCGCCATCCTCGCGAACGTTGGCCACTTCAATGACGAGATCGAGCTGGGCGCGCTCGCCGAGATGGCGAAAGGACGGCGCGAGATCCGGCGGTTCGTCGAGGAGTACCAGCTGCCGGACAAGAAGGTGTTCGTCCTCGCCGAGGGCAGGCTGCTGAACCACGTGGCCGCCGAAGCGAACCCGGCCGCGGTCATGGACATGAGCTTTGCCAACCAGGTTCTCTCGATCGAATACTTGCTCCAGCACGGGAAGGAGCTCGAGCCGCGGGTCTACCCTGTGCCGCGCGAGCTCGATGAGGAGATCGCGCGTCGGAAGCTCGAGGCCATGGGCATGAGGATCGACACCATGTCCAAGGCGCAGGCGGAGTACGCGCGGTCGTGGAAGGCGGGAACCTGATGACCGAGTCGTTCAAGTCGGCGGATCGCGTCCTCTTCACGAGCGAGTCCGTCACCGAAGGGCACCCGGACAAGCTTTGCGACCAGGTCTCGGACGCCATGCTCGACGAATGTCTCCGCCAGGATCCCAAATCTCGCGTGGCGTGCGAGACCGCGACCACCACGGGCGTCATTCTCGTGGCGGGTGAGGTCACGACCCACGCGTACGTCGACGTCCCTCACCTGGTGCGCGCCGTCGTGCAAGAGATCGGATACACGAATGCCGACTACGGATTCGACTACCGCACCTGCGGCGTCCTGACCGCGATCAAGGAGCAATCCCCCGAGATCGCGCAGGGCGTGAACGAGTCCATAGAAGCGCGCGACGGGACCGATCCGATGGAGATCGGGGCGGGCGACCAGGGAATGATGTTCGGCTTCGCCGTCCGCGAGACCCCCGAGCTCATGCCTCTCCCGATCACGCTCGCGCATGCGGTCGCGCGTCAACTGGCGAAGGCGCGCAAAGATGGGACGCTCCCGTACCTGCGGCCCGATGGAAAAACCCAGGTCACAGTGGAGTACGAGAAGGGCGTGCCGAAGCGCGTCCACACGGTCGTGGTCGCGGCGCAGCACGATCCCGGCATCGACTACCAGCGTCTGTGCAGCGAGATTCGCGAGCAGGTGATCCGGCCCGCCATCGGCGATTCGTGGCTCCACTCGAAAACGAAGTACGTGGTGAACGGCACCGGCGCCTTCACCATCGGCGGGCCGATGGGTGACGCCGGGCTCACCGGACGGAAGATCATCGTGGACACCTACGGCGGCTACGCGCGCCACGGCGGCGGTGCATTCAGCGGCAAGGACGCGACGAAGGTCGACCGGTCCGCCGCGTACGCGGCGCGTTTCATCGCGAAGAACATCGTCAAAGCGGGCCTCGCGGATCGCTTCGAACTGCAGCTCGCGTACGTTATCGGCGGGGCGCAACCGATCTCCCTGAACGTGGAGACGTTCGGAACAGGCAAGGTCTCCGACGAGACGATCCGAAAGCTTGTCGGGGAGCATTTCGATTTTCGGCCGGGCGCGATCATCGAGCGCTTCGGATTGCGCCGCCCGATCTATCGGCAAACCGCTACGTACGGCCACTTTGGCCGACCGGATCTTCCATGGGAAAAGACCGACCTCGCGGAGACGTTCGCAAAGGCCGCCGGCGCGAAGGCAGCGCTCGCCTAATCGACCGCCCGGCGACGGGCTGGCCAGCGTTTTGCACCGCCACGCCCTCGAACTTTTTCTTCTAGGAGGGTGACTAGTGAACACAGCCGTGGTACGCCCAGCCACATCTTGGGTGTCAGTGCTCGGCGGATGGATCGCGACGATCGGAGCGATGGCGCTCGTGGCGCCCGCGGTCGCCGGGGTCCTCGTCGGCATGAACGTCGGAAACAACGAGATCGCGCCTGCCGTCCCGGTCGTCATCGGGATCCTTGTCTCGTACCTCATCGGCGGGTACGTCGCGGGCCGGATGGCCGGATATCGGACCAGCTGGCACGGCATGCTCACGGCGTTTTTCAGCCTGTTCGTGCTCCTTGTGATCGTGCTCCTGACTTACGCGGCGGCCAACGGGGTCTTCGCGGGGATCGGCGTGAATCATCTGACTGACCTCGTTCCTGGCGCCGCTGGCCTCAACGTGGATAGCCTTGGCAACGCTCTCACCTTTGGTGCGCTCCTCGGCTTCCTCGCCGCCATCCTTGGCGGTTGGCTCGGCGGGGTGCTCGCGCCGTCACACGCGGTGGTCCCGGTTGCGCCTCCCTACGTGGCGCGCGAAGCCGGCCCGGTCCCGAGCAGGTTCCTCGGCGTCGGTCCGGTCGGTTCCCGCAGCGTGAAGCGGGAAGCCGTCATCCAGCGGCCTCCGGTCGTTCCGGCATCCGGAAGAAAAGGCGGCGACCGTGTCGAGGAAGAGCGCGTCGTCGAGGAACGCCGCGAATCCGACGTCGAAGCCACCTAGGGCGCTGAACCAGACCTAGCGGGCGGACGTATCCTCCCTGAAACCCGGTCGGTTTCGGGAGGGGGATATCCCATGCTTTCCGCCCGCTATCTCGTATTCCTCGCTTCCTTCGCGATAGTCCTCGGCGCCTGTTCCGGCGGTCAGCCATCAGGCGGTGGTGGCACTTCGGGCAGTCCCGCCGCCGCGGGGAAGCCAGTCAGCGGCGGCACCTTGACGTTCGCGCTTGAGAACGATGTCGTCGACTTCGATCCAATGAGGTCGCGTGCATTCGTGGATCGAAACATCCACTACCAGATCTTCGACTCACTCGTCCGCGTCGAGCCCACCGGAAAGATCATCCCGTGGCTCGCCGAGAGCTGGGAGACATCGGCTGACGGCACGCAGGTGACCTTCAAGCTGCGCAAGGACGTGAAGTACCACGACGGCTCGGTCTTTGACGCGGCGTCGGTGAAATGGAACATCGACCGCTACCGCACGACCCAAGGTTCGCAGCGCGCGAGTGACCTCGCGCCCGTCGCGGGCGTAGACGTGGTCGACCCGTACACCGCGCGATTCAACCTGAAGGCGCCGTTCTCGCCGCTTCTCGCAACACTGGTGGACCGCGCCGGAATGATGTTGTCGCAAAAGGCCGTGGAGGCTGGCGGTGCCGACTTCACTCGGAAACCGGTCGGTGCTGGCAGCGGTCCGTTCAAGTTCGTAGAGGCCGTGAAGGACGATCACATAACGATCGAGAGGAACCCGGACTGGTGGGGCAAGGACAAGGACGGCAACAAGCTTCCGTACCTCGAGAAGATCATCGTCAAGCCGATCGTCGAGGGCACGGTCCGCACGACAAACCTTCGCACCGGCGACGCGCTAGTGGCGAACAACATCGTCGGCAAGGACGTCGAATCGGTGAAGAGCGATTCGAACCTGGTCTACCAGCAGGGACCGAACTACGGGTTCGACAGCATCTACACCAATCGGAAGAAGGGCGCGGCATTCGAGGACGGGCGCTACGCCCGCGCCGTCTCGATGGCGATCGACCGCAAGCAGATCGCCGACCAGGTCTTCTACGGCACGCGTTTTCCCGGGTATGGCACCGTCGCCCCCTCGCACTTCGCAGCCGACCCGAACTTCAAGCCGTTCGAGAAGGCCGACCCAGCCGGAGCCAAAGCGCTTATCCAGCAGATCGGGAAACCGCTCCAGTTCGAGATGCTCGTCACCGCCGGCAGCGCCCAAGATCTCCAGATCGCCCAGCTCATCCAGGCGCAACTCCTCAAGGCCGACATCAAGATGGAGATCAAATCGCTCGAGTTCGCTCAGATTCTGTCGCTCCAAGACAAGTGCGACTACCAGGGCGCGACGCTCATCGGGTGGAGCGGCCGGGTGGATCCCGATGGCAACACCTACAGCCACATCTACACCGGCGCCCCGAACAACAGCTCCTGCTACTCGAACGCGCAGGTGGACAAGCTTCTGGACGAGACCCGGGCAACGAGCGATGAGGCCAAGCGCAAGGCGGCGTTCCGCGCCGCCGAGCAGATCTACGTGGTCGACGATCCCGCGCGGGTCTTTTACTTGTTCCGCGGGACGCAGCTCGCCACCGCGAAGAAGGTGCAGGGGCTGGTCCCGTACCCCGACGGGCTCATTCGGTTCGACGTCGGCTGGCTGCAGAAGTAACGCGCACGAGCATGTAAAGGGCGAGGCGGCGGAGTGACGCAGTACATCCTCCGCCGCCTCTTGCTCATGATCCCGGTCGCTTTCCTTGTGAGCGTCATTGTCTTCGTGCTGCTCCGCATTACCCCGGGGGATCCCGTTCTCGTGTTCGCGGGCGAAGAGCGCGACCCCGCGACCCTCGACGCGCTCCGGCACGAGTATGGTCTCGACCAGCCGCTTCCGGTTCAGTACGTGGTGTGGGCCGAGCATGCCATCAGAGGTGATCTCGGACGCTCCCTCCGCACGCGGCAGCCGGTGATGCAGGCCATCCTCGAGCGCCTTCCGAAAACTCTGGAGCTCGGCGCCGCCGCTCTTCTCATCTCTGTCAGCGTGGCGCTCGTCGTCGGAACGCTCGCCGCGCTGCGGCGTAACTCGCCGCTCGACCTGATCGCCACCGGCTTCACGATCGCGGGTGTCTCGCTGCCCAACTTCTACCTGGGGATCATCCTCATCCTCGTTTTCGCGCTGGTGTTCCGCGTCTTTCCCCCGGGCGGATACGCGGACTTCGTGACGGACCCGATCGAAAACTTGAAACGCCTGGTCCTGCCGGCCATCACATTGGCGACCGCAAGCCTTGCGATCAATCTGCGACAGGTGCGTTCGAGCCTCCTCGACGTGCTGACTCAGGACTACCTGCGCACCGCCCGCGCGAAGGGCCTAGGCGAACGAACCGTGGTGCTTCGTCACGCGATGAAGAACAGCCTCATCCCGGTGGTCACCATCTTCGGTCTGCAGATCGGCGCGCTCCTCGACGGCGCGATCATCACGGAGACGATCTTCTTCTGGCCCGGGGTCGGTCGACTCGCCGTCGACAGCATCGGCGGCCGCGACTACCCGGTTGTTCAGGCGATCGTGCTGATGTCGGCACTTGCGTTCATGGTGAGCACACTCGCGGTCGACATTCTGTACGCGTGGCTCGATCCGCGAATTTCTTACGGGCGGCAGACGGGATGAGGGAATTCGCACGGCGCAATCCGCGGATTCTGGTGGGCGGCGCGATCATCGCTTTGCTGCTCTTCGTCGCGATCGCCGCGCCGCTCGTCGCACCGTACGATCCGAAGCTTGTCGACGTAACGAGCGTGCTGCTGCCGCCGAGCGTCGAGCACCCCCTTGGAACCGATGACCTCGGACGTGACGTGCTCTCCCGGGTGATCTGGGGCTCGCGGATATCTCTGACGGTTGGGCTCATCGCCGTGACCATCGGGTTCTCCGTCGGAGTGTCCTTGGGGCTCATCGCGGGCTACGTGGGCGGGTTGCTCGACCTGCTCGCAATGCGCGCGATCGACACCCTTCTCGCCTTCCCGGCACTATTGCTCGCGATCTCGATCACGGCCGCGCTCGGCCCGCAGATCCAGAACGCGATGATCGCGATCGGGATCGTCGCCGTGCCCGCGTACACGCGCCTCACGCGAGGTCAGGTCCTATCGCTCCGCGAGCGCGAGTTCGTGCTCGCCGCGCGGATGATCGGCGCGACGCATCTCCGCGTGGTGCTGCGCCATCTGCTCCCCAATGCGACGAACGCTCTCGTCGTTCAAGCCACCCTCGGAATCGCCGCGGCGATCCTCGCGGAGGCCGCTCTCAGCTTCCTCGGCTTGGGGGCTCAGCCGCCGGAGCCCTCCTGGGGCCAGGACATCAACTACAACGCGCGCTATCTCTCGAACCTGAAGTGGTGGATGAGCGTCGGACCCGGAACGGCCATTTTTCTCGCCGTCTTCTCGTTCAACTTCCTGGGCGACGCCCTCCGCGACGCCCTGGATCCTCGCCTCCGCCGCGCCGCCTGAGCATGGGGGTACTTCCGTACTAGGACTCTCTCCCCTGGGCCGGGGACTGCCCACTAGGTCGGCCGCCTGCTACGCCATACCGAACATGCAGGTAAGCCAGGTCGCATACGACCGCTTCGTGCTCGAGCTCCCGCCCGCTGACGCCACTTGGCGTCCCCTCGCGGACCCGGAGGTTCTTGCTGAGACGGCCGGGTGGCTATGGGACTTTGGACCGAAGCCGCTCATCGCGGTGATCGGGGTCGACAAGGCCGCTCCGAGCTGGCTCGCCGCGTGGAAACCGCGCGGAGTCCGCTTCACGCCAGGCGGCGCATCGACTGGCGTGGCGGTCGTCCTCGCTAACCGGAAAGACCTCGAACGCTTCCTCTCGGAAGGAGCGCCCCACGAGCGCACCGTGCTCCTCTGGCCGCGATCCTCCGAAGCGAAGACGTTCGAGGCTCTGAACGGTGGCACCAACGCCTGGCTCAAGACCGTCGACGGTCACGCGACGATCCAGCGGGCAGGCGAGGTCTACGAGGTCCATTCAGTTCTGGGCTAGAGCCTCACGCGCTGCTTGAAGACGTACTTCTCCGCACGATGATCCCCAGGTAAGCCCCGACGAGCGTTCCCGCGACGCTGAAGCCGAGCGCCGCGATGCCCGCGGGAAAGCCGCCAGTCCGCATGGCTTCCACGATCGGGATCGGGCCTCCGACGATGAAGGCGAGGATCATCGCGGCGCGCGGTCGCACTGCCGCGAGTGCGGCAGCGATCAGAAAGATGAGACCCGCTTCGATCCCGGTGTCGTCCGTTCGCGCGTCGACCGAGACGAGCCACAGACCGGCCACGCACGCGAGCGCGATGACGAGTGCGGTGATCACGGTCCTCACGGACGTTCTTCGGTGCGACGCTCGGCCTCCGCGCCGAGCTCGCGCGTTCGCTGGTACGCCGCGTAGACGGCCTTCGACAGCACCGTCCGCAGCGCGCCCTTCTCAAGCTGGTAGATCGCGGCAGCGCTCGTCCCGCCGGGCGAGGTGACCATGTTGCGGAGCTCGGCGAGATGGCGGCCGCTCTTCCGCGCGAAGAGCGCCGAGCCTTCGACGGTGCGGAGCACGAGCTCCTCCGCGACGCGGCGCGAGAACCCGAGGTGCACGCCCGCGTCGACGAGCGCCTCCATCAGAAGGAAGACATAGGTCGGCCCCGTCCCCGAGAGGGCGGTCGCCATATCCACCAGATTCTCGTCGTCGACCATGAGCTCTTCGCCGAGCGCGCCGAGGATCGCCTTCGCGCGGTCGCGCTGTTCCGCGTCCACAGCGGTCGTCGGCGTCCACGCGGTGATACCCATGCCGACCTGCGCCGGCGTGTTGGGCATCGCGCGGACGATCGCCGCGTGGTCGAGACCGTCGCGCAGCGAGCGCAGCGTGGCGCCGGCGACGATGGAGATCACGAGCTTCTCTTCGCCGAGCTTGCCGCGAAGCTCGCGCATCACCGTCGCGAGAACCTGCGGCTTCACGGAGAGCACGACGACGTGCGCGTCTGCCGCGGCCTCCGTGTTCGAGGCGAGCGCTTTGACCCCGTACGTCTTCGTCAGCTCGGCGCGGCGCTCGCGCCGAGGCCCGGTCACGAGCACATGCGAAGGTGGGACCAGGTGCCGATCGAGCAGGCCGCGCACCATCGCCTCGGCCATCGTGCCGCCGCCGATGAAGGCCAGACGCTTGCCGGTGAGGGTCACGGGGGAAGTATGCGGAGAGTCAGGGAGCCCGTCCGATGAGGATGAGCTTGTGCACCGCGAACGTCTTCGCTGTGATCCGGAATGCGTCGATGGCGGCGGGCGGAGCTTCGCGTAGCCGCCGCCGCACTTCGTCGGCGCGCTCCGGCGAAGTCTGCGAGCGCTCGAGCCAGTTCTCGGTCGTGAGGTTTGTGACAGCGGTATCGGAGTCGACCGTCGTACGCAGGTCTGCCCGCCGGAGAAGCTCGCGCCAGCCGGCGACCGTGTGATTCCGTACGTGGGAGGGGTCGCGCAGCGTCTCGATCTCGTTGATGAAGCGCCCGAGAGCGGGGTCGTCGGGCGCGAAATTGTCGACCAGCACGAAGAGCCCGCCCGGTCGGAGAATCCGCGCGATCTCGCGGAACGCGCTCGGCGCGTCGGCGAAGTGGTGCGCCGCGAGGCGCGATGTCACGACATCCACTGAACCCGACGCGATCGGCAGCGCGGCCGCGTTCGCCTGGACGAGCAGCGCGTTCGTTATCGCGGCACTAGCGAGGACGCTCCTGCCCGCCTCGAGCATCTCGCGGGCCGCATCCACTCCGACCGCGCTTCGGAAGTTCGGCGCGACCCTGCGCAGCGTGTGACCGACGCCCGTGCCGACGTCGACGATGCGCTCGCCACCGTGCTCAGTCGCCAGCGCGACGATGCGATCGAGGTCCTCGCCGCGAGCATGGGTCGGACTCTCGACGTACGCCGCGGCCGTGCGGCCGAACTGCTTTTGGACCGGCTCGATCCCGCTCATCCTTCGATCAACTCCACCGCCGCCCATACTGACGCTTCGTGCGCATCGGTCGTTTCGACGTGCGGATTTTCAGCGACGGCGTCTTTCGGCTCGACGGGGGCGCGATGTTCGGCATCGTCCCGAAGGTGCTCTGGGAGCGGCAGAAGCCCGCGGACGATCGCAACCGCGTAACGATGGACATGAACTGCCTGCTCATCCGCGATGCCGATCACGTCGTGGTCGTCGAGACCGGCGCCGGTCCGAAGCTCACCGATCGCCAGAAGGAAATCTTCGGAATCGAGGATCCGCCGCGGCTTCTTGACGAGCTCAAGACGCTCGGCGTGCGGCCCGAGGACGTGACCCTCGTCATCAACACCCATCTGCACTTCGACCATTCCGGCGGGAACACGTACCGTGACGACGGGCGCGTCGTGCCCACCTTCCCGCGCGCGAGTTATGTGTTTCAACGGCGCGAGTGGGAGGATGCGGTCGCGCCGAACGAGCGAACTCGCGGCAGCTATCTTCCCGATGACTACGCGCCGCTCGAGGCCGCCGGCAAGCTAGAGCTCATCGACGAGTCCGTCGAGATCATTCCGGGCGTGCGTCTTGACCGAGTTCAGGGACACACGCGCGGCACGCAGACCGTGCGCGTGACCGACCGCGACACGACGCTCTTCTTCTCGAGCGACTTCATGCCGGATCGCCACCATCTGCCGCTGCCGTGGATCCCGGCGTTCGACCTCTTTCCGCTCGACACCCTCGCCGCGAAGAAGCTGATCCTGCGTCGCGCGATCGACGAGCGCTGGATAGTCGGCTTCACACACGATCTCCCGCGATTCGGTCGCATCTCCGAGACCGAAGGCAAGTTCCGCTTCGACGAGGTCGAGAGCTGACCAATCTGCCTCGGACGGCGTCGACCATCGTCGTCGGCGGTGGCGTCGTAGGCGCCGCCGCCGCGTTCTTCCTCTGCGACCGCCGCGAGCGCGACGTGCTCCTACTCGAGCGTGATCAGCTCGGCTCCGGTACGAGCAAGGGTGGGCTTGGGGGAATCCGCCATCAGTTCATCGACGAGCTCGATATCCGCATGTCGCAGCTGGCGACCGCGTTCTGGCGGAATTTCGAAGACCGCACCGGCTCTCGTCACGATTTCGAGGAGCGTGGCTACCTTTTCATCGCCAACACCGAGCACGGCGTCGCCGAGCTGCGCCGGCCGATCCCGCTGTACGAGCGCATGCGCGCCGGCGTGCGCATGGTGACTCGCGTCGAGATCGCCGAGCTCGTGCCGGGGATCCGCGTCGACGACGTTTTCGGCGGTCGGTTCGGCGCGCGCGACGGGTACGGCGACCCGCTGGTCGCGCTTGCCGGGTTCGCCGCCGCGGCTCGGCTCGGTGGCGCGTCGTTTCGTGAAGGCGTCGCAGTGGAGTCGCTTCTCCGCGAAGGGGATCGCGTCACCGGCGTGCGCACCGCTGCCGGCGAGGTGCGCGCCGATCGCGTCCTGCTCGCCACCGGCTGCTGGACGGCCTCGCTCGCGGCGACCGCCGCTGTACCGGTGCCGATCTGGCCATACCGCCGCTCGATCATGCAGTCGGGTCCCGTGCCGCAGCTCGCCAAGGTCCCGCTCACGATCGAGTGGGAGTCGGGATTCCACTTCCGGCCGAAAGGCGCTGCGCAGCGCTTCGCGATGCCGAACCTCACCACGGACGGCAAGGAAGAAAAAGGACCGGCGGGCGCGCCGTCAGCCTTCCCCGGCGAATTCCTGCCGCTCGAGGTCCCCGCATCCCTCGAGCCGTGGGTCCGGGCTCGCGCCGCCTGGCGTCATCCTGCGTTCGCGGACGTGCGCATCGTCGATTCGTGGTCCTGTTACTACGAGATGACGCCCGACGACCATCCCATCGTCGGGGCCGTGCCCGGCGTGGCCGGCCTCTACATCGCCGCGGGGTTCAGCGGCCACGGCTTCATGCACGCACCGGCGACGGCGCAGCTCGTCGTCGAGGAGATGCTCGACGGTCGCGCGCGCACGATCGACATCCGCGACCTCTCCCTCGAGCGGTTCCAGAGCGGCCGGCGCCCGTTCAAGGCCGCCGTGCTCTGAACGTCCGCGTCACGTCGCTGATCGGAGGAGCGCGCTCGGCGACGGGCCACGCGGTCATCGTCGACGTCTTCCGCGCGTTCACGACCGCGGCGTTTTGCGTCGCGGCGGGTGCCCGCGAGATCGTGCTCGTCAACGATCACGAGCAGGCGCTCGCGATGAAGCGGGCCGATCGAGAGCTCTTCCTGACCGGCGAGATCGAAGGACGGCCGATCCCGGGCTTCGACATCGGCAACTCGCCGTCGGCGATCGAGCGCTTGGACCTTGCAGGCCGGCGCGTCGTGCAGCGGACGAGCTCGGGGACGCAGGGCGTGGTTGCGGCAAGTGGCGCGCACGCGATCGTGCTGGGGAGCTTTGTGATCGCGGCCGCGACCGTGCGCTACCTGCGCACTCGCGCTCGCGAGGTCACGATCGTGGCCATGGGGCAGAACGCGCTAGAGGAAACGGACGAGGATTTGGCGTGCGCGCGCTACCTCGCCGCGGCGCTTCGCGGAGAACCGCTCCCGTCGACGCAGGTGACCCTTCTGCGCGACGACCCCGTGGTGGGCTGGGCGGACTGGTTCCCGCGGCGTGACGCCGAGCTCGCGCTCGAGGTCGATCGTTTCTCGTTCGCGCTACCCGTCTATCGGGAGAACGGCATGCTGATCGCGCGCCCCGAATACTTCTAGCCGATCACGCGGCGCCCTCGGGCATCGGCTGGCTGTCCCGAGCGAACCGGAGCGTCGCCAGACGCACGCCCGCGAGGATCACGAGCCCTCCGACGAGCTGAAGCGGCTGGGGCCGATCACCCAGTAGAACGACCGCCATCGCGAGCGTGAGGACCGGCACGAAATACGACGTCATCGCGGCGACCCCGGCGCCGACCCGGCGCACGACCCAGTAGAAGAGGATGAAGCTGGCGACCGAACCCGCGAGCGCGAGGTAAAGGACGTTGAGCCAGACGGCCGCGTCCCAACTCGCGACGTCCGCGTACCTCTTCTCGAAGAAACCGAGCGGAAAGAGCAATACCGCGCCGATCGGCGCGGCGATCGTCACGACGGCGAGCGGCGAACGGGTGCGGAGCGCGATCGTGCCGAGCACCGTGTAGATCGCCCAGCAGCCTGCGCCGAGAAGCATCAACAGATCGCCAATCAGTCGGCGGCTCGATATCTCGTCGCCGGTCTGTCCCGCCGCTATGACCAGGGCCGCGCCGAACGAGGCCAGCGCGAATCCCGCGAGCTTCGTCG
Organism: Chloroflexota bacterium; assembly: GCA_030854525.1. The sequence continues at coordinate 39,567 of JALYSZ010000072.1, forward strand.
CGGTGAGGCGTTCGCCGACGAACGATGCGGCGACCGCCGTGAGAACCGGGATGAGCGTCGGAACGATGAGCGCGCCGTCCGATGCAGGCGCCATCGCGAGACCGACGAACACGAACGCGTTGTACGCGAAATACCCGAAGACGCCTGCGAGCACGACGGGCCAGAGACTGCCTCGGCCGAGGTCGGTTCGCGTGGCGATCGCGATCGCCGCGAGGACGAGCGCCGCGATGACGAAGCGCACGGTCGATATCTCGAGCGGCGGTGCGCTCGCTAGAGCGAGCTTGCCGGTGATCCATGAACCACTCCAGGCCAGCGCGACACAGAACGCGGCCAGCGGAGTGAGGAGCGAACGGGGCACTCGCGAACCATACGTGGCACGATGCCGTCATGCTGCGCGTGCTCGTCACCGGCATCACCGGTTTCGCGGGGAGCCATCTCGCCGAGCATCTCGTCTCGCGTGGCGACGAGGTCCACGGCCTCGCGCACGAGCGGCCACCGTTCGCGAATCTCACCGCGGTGCAGGATCGGGTGCGTATCCATGAAGGTGACATCACCCGTCTCGAGGACGTTCAGGGTGCGCTCGCGCGTTCGCAAGCTGATGCCGTGGTGCATCTCGCCGGGATTGCCGTTCCAACGATCGCGACCGCCGACCCGGTCGCGGCGGTGCGGATCAACGTGCTCGGCACCGCGACCGTGCTCACCGCGCTCGAGCAGCATCCAAGGACGCGCCTCGTGCTCGCGTCGAGCGCCGACGTGTATGGGGCGCCGGACCGCATTCCGGTCGACGAGGACGCACCAGTGCGGCCGGCCAACGTCTACGCCGCCACGAAGGTCGCTGCCGAGGCGCTGACGCGCGAGCTCGCGGCGCGTCACGGTGCCCCGGTCGTGATCCTGCGTCCCGCCAACCAGAACGGACCGCGCCAGCATCCTGGTCTCGCCGCGTCCGCCTTCGCGAAGCAGATCGCCGAGGCCGAGGCGGGGCTCGCGGAGCCCGTCGTCCGGCACGGCCGCCTCGATGCGGAGCGTGACTTCCTCGACGTCCGCGACATGGCGCGCGCGTACGCCGCCGCGCTGGGGCTTGCGGAAAGTGGCACCTTCAACGTCGGAACCGGACGAGCCGTCGCCATCGCGGAGATCCTCGACACGCTCGTTGCGCTCGCGCGCATCCCGGTCCGTGCCGAGGTCGACCCGTCGCGCGTCCGCGGCGGCGAGACCACGCGCATCGCCCTGGACGCGACGCGTTTTCGCCAAAAGACCGATTGGTCGCCCCGCATCGCGCTTGCCGACTCGCTCCGCGATACCCTCGATCATTGGCGAGCGGTTTCCGCCCGACAGGGAGCACGAGTGTGAACATCGTCTTCGGTACCGACGGATGGCGAGCTCGCATCGCTGATGAGTACACGTTTGACGCGGTGCGCGTCTGCGCGCAATCGGTCGCGGAATGGGTCGTCAAGAACGGCGGCGCCGATCGCGGGGTCGTGATCGGCTTCGATCGGCGATTCGCGTCCGAACACTTCGCGGCGGCCGCGGCCGAAGTCGTCGCGGCTCACGACGTGAACGTGCACCTGGCCACCGCAGCCGCGCCGACGCAATCGTTCTCCTGGGCGACCATGCGCCGAAAGGCGAAGGCCGGGATCGTGATCACCGCGAGCCACAACCCTTGGACCGACAACGGTTTCAAGGTGAAGGCAGAGACCGGCGCCGCGGCGGGACCGGCGATGCTGAAGGAGCTCGAGGCGGTCATCCATCCGCTCCAGGCGCATCCCGAGAACGTTCGACGGATGCCGTTCGCCGACGCCAAGAAGAAGGGCCGCATCGAAGAGTTCGACCCTGCACCCGACTACCTCGGCCACGTCGCGGAGCTGTTCGACCTCGAGGCGTTCCGCGGGGCCGGGTACACGGTCGTGTGCGAGGTACTCTTCGGGAGCGCGAGCGGCTACTTCCCCAAGCTCATCGGCGGTGGGAAGACGAAGATCGTCGAGCTCCACGCGGAGCGCAACCCGTATTTCGGCGGCGTGAACCCCGAGCCGATCCCCCCGAACATCGACGAGTTCCTGCGGCGGATCCCGGCAGAGCGCGCGAACGTTGGACTCGCCGTCGACGGCGACGCCGACCGCGCGGGTCTCGCCGACGAGCAAGGCAATTTCGTCACGACCCTGACGCTGTACGCACTCCTCATGTGGTACCTCTGCGAGGTCCGCGGCCTTCGCCAGCCGGTCGTGAAGACGGTGAACATGACCTCGATGGTCGATCGCCTCGGCGAGCGCTACGGCGTGAAGGTCTACGAGGTTCCGGTCGGCTTCAAGTACATCGGCCCGAAGATGCAGGAGACGGGCGCGATGATGGGCGGCGAGGAGTCCGGCGGATTCGGTTTCGCGATGCACCTGCCCGAGCGCGACGGGATCGTGGCCGACCTCTTCTTCCTCGACTTCATGCTGAAAACCAAGAAGAAGCCGTCGGAGCTCATCGCCGAGCTCATGAAGATGGCTGGCCCCTCCTTCTATCTGAGGCGCGACCTGCACTTCAGCGCGGCGGAATACCCGGCGGTGAAGGAGCGGACGATGCGGACGCTTCGCGAAGCCGCGCCCGAAAAGCTGGCCGGGCACGCCGTCGCACGGATCGTGCATCTGGACACGAATGACGGGACGAAGTTCTTTCTCGACGACGGGTCGTGGCTTCTCATTCGGCTTTCCGGCACCGAACCGCTCGTCCGCGTCTATGCGGAGACAAAAGAAGAACGCGAGCTCGGCCCGCTCCTCGACGCGGGCGTGAAGATCGTGAAGGGGGCCTAGTCATGGCGATAGCAGAGGGCCGCGACACCTCGGTGATCGAGAGCGTGGAGCGCATCCGTGCGGCGGACCCCGACGACATGCTGAGCCGCATCAAGGATCTGCCCAAGCAGGTCCGCGACGCCTGGGCCATCGCGAGTAAGGCGAGCATCGCGCCCCCGTACAGCGACGTCCGGAACATTGTGGTGGCCGGCATGGGCGGCTCCGCGATCGGCGGCGATCTTGCGGCGGCGCTTCTCGCCGACGAGCTCAAGGTCCCGATGAGCGTGCATCGCGACTACGGACTGCCGGCGTACGTCGGCCGCGACTCCCTCGTGATCGTGTCAAGCTATTCGGGGAACACCGAGGAGACGCTGTCGAGCTTCGAGGAGGCGCGAAAGCGGGGCGCGAAGGT
>JALYSZ010000145.1 GCA_030854525.1 Chloroflexota bacterium
ACGTAGAGGGCCGCCCCATCTACACCATCGACCGCGAGCTCTAATCGCGCGAAAGCTGCGCTTTCGCGCGAAGTGAGTTACGGCGCTTTGCGCGGAACGTGCGCGGGCGGGGCCCGCGCACTCTTACTTGGGTTATGGCTCACGGTTGATCTCAATCCCCTTAAGTTCGGCCTGCGGTTAGTGCGGCTGCGCCAGCCCTAACCTCCGGCCCGTGGGATCAAGGGCGGGTTGTGAGCCTTAGACCCCTCGTCCTGCGATCCCCTGAAGGCCGGAGGCGCACACGGTTGAGTGCGATCGGCGACCCTGGACACGGTAAGAGTGCGTGGGCTTCGCCCGCGCACATTCCGCGCGAAGCGCCGTACAGAATGCCCGAGCGAAAGCGGAGCTTTCGCTCGGAGGCGGTTACCAGCCCGCGGGCGGGAGGATGTAGACGCGGGCGGCCAGGGGCGCAAAGCTGTCCGCGAAGCCCTGGTCATCTGCGCCGACCACCTGGCCGCCGCCGACAACGACCGGGGAGCGACCGCCGATGCCTTGGACGGAGATCTTCGCCTGGAGGGTCGTGTCCGTTGTGTTGACGGCGATCACGTACGTCGCGCCGTTGAGCGTTCGGGCGGAGACCCGCACTCCCGAAACGTCGGAGCTTGCCGGTGCGATGGAAGCGGTCAACGCCTGGCTGAGCGCTTTGATCTCACGGTTGGTGCGCGCGATCTCCGTCCCGATCGTCGTCGACCAGTGGTTCGGGAAGTAACCGATCGCGCCGGCGCCGCCCGCAACTGCGAGCCAGGTTTCAGCGCGGACGGTTGCCGGGGTCGGGTCGAGCTCCTTCTGCTTGGCGCACTGATGTTCCATCGGTGCGACTTCGATCCACTGGAACGTTGGCTTGCCGCCGGACGTGAGGCCCAGCTCGCGCTGCGCGTCCATGACGTCGCCGTACGCCGGCCGGCACCAGACCTGCAACGGGTAGAGGTCGAAGCCGACGACGTCCGGGATCGACATCAGCGTCGGGTACATGCCCTTTCCTTGCGGAAGCGGGTTCGCGAGGCTGTAGAAATGGTTCGTCAGCGTGAGGAAGCTGATCCGGCCGGCCTGCGGCGCGGGAATGTTCTTGTCGAGATCCTTGCGGGTCACGGTGCTCTGCAGGAACGCGTCCCACTCGTCCGGGTAGTACCAGCCGAGTAGGCCGCGTCCGTCGGCGGTGCCGGCGTTCTCCGCGTTCACGATCGAGTACGCACGGCCGTCGAGGCGCGTCGGGAGCGAGCTTTCGTCCTTGCTGCACCCATCGCCCATGAAGAGGTTGATCCCGTCGTTGATGTTGCTGTTGAACCCGTCGGAGCACTGGGCCCACACTGCGGTCGGGAAGAACACCCGGTTGTCGACGACGATCTGGCTGCCGTTCGTCGAGGCGACGCTGCGATCCGGCATGCCCTGGGTCGTGATCGTCACAGTCGTCGTTGTCGCGCGGTTCCACTCGTCGATCGCGTGGAGATAGACCTGGTACGTCGTCGCGAACTCGAGGCCCGTCAGGACGCTCTCGTGTTCCACGAGGCTCTCGCCGCTCGGCTGCGCCCAGATCGTGGGGGCGTCGAAGCCGTAGGCGGCCTGCGCCTGCGCGGGCACGTTCGTCTTCCAGGTGAGTCGTGCGCCGGACGAGCTGACCGAGACGACCTGAGCGCCGGAGATCTCGAGCGGTTCGAGTGGCGGAGCCGATGCGACCGCCGTCGAGCGGCCGTCGATCGGTACGACGACAGTGGCAGCAGCAGCACCCGCCCCGGCGGGCTCAGCGGGCTTGCCGGCAGCGACGCGGACGTGCACATCGGGGGTCTGCTTTGTCGGTACGCGAGTGAACGGACGCACGCGCGGCGACACGTTGGCGACCGGTGTTGCAGCGACCGGGCGGTTCAATCCGGGCACGCGCACGAGCTCGGGCGCCGCGAAGTCGGCCGGCTGGGGGCCGGATGCGAATGCAGCTGCCGGCGCAGGGTGGGCCCTCTGGATCACTAGGGCGATCCAGATCCCGCCGAACGCTGTCAGCGCAAGGATGAGTGTGCGCAGCCGCAAATCTCCACTGGATGGCATTACCAGGACGATTTCGGCCTGGGAAGCCCCCGTCTTTAATTAGGTGCATATGCGGCACAAAGCATCCCGAAATAGGTTGATGCTTCGTAAGAGAGAAACTCTCCGCGCCAGCCCTCGCCAAGCGCTCCGTAAAGCATCGCCAGCTGCCACCAGCTGTCGGCCTTGGCAGCCTCTACGAAGGCCGGTTTGAGCCCCAGCAGCCCGCTCAGACGGTCCTCCTGGACGAGGCGGACGAGGGTCTCGTCATAGGCGGCTGCGGCCGGGTCGAAGCCGTAGGGCCCATCCGGGTCGTGGGCGTGCCCGTGGTCGGCGCTGGCGATCAGGGCGACCCGCTTGCCGGATGCTGCAGCCGCGCGAGCGAGCGCTTGGCCGGCGCGGACGTGCTCCTCGAGCGGGCGGTCGCGTGCGGGGCTGACCACCACTGCCGGCACCTGCGGCTCGGACCGACCGCCCATGAAC
>JALYSZ010000249.1 GCA_030854525.1 Chloroflexota bacterium
CGCAAGGCCATCGCGCTGACGGTGGATCGTCAGGAGCTGGTCGACGCGGTCTTCGCCGGCCGCGCTCGCGTGCCGCGCTCCTATCTCGTCCCGCCGCTCTGGGCCGCCATCGACCTCGGCGCACTGCCGCGGCCCGACCGCGAGCAGGCCCGCGCGCTGCTCGCCGCCTCGGGCTATGCGGCGGGGAACTTCGGCATCCTCCAGCGCGGGGTCGAGCGGCTCATCCTCACGATCGTCATCGCCGAGGGGTCGGTCGCCCGCGCCGAGGCCGCGCAGATCGTGGCCGGACAGATCGCGGCCGTCGGCATCGCCGCGGAAGTACGCCAGCTGCCGCTTCGGGAGGTGGAGGCCTTGATCGCGGCTGGCGCCTACGATCTCGCGGTCGTTCCCGAGCTCGCGCGCGATCCGCAGCTCGCGACCGAGCGCTACCTCGGTCACGTCGGACCGTGGTTCGACGTCCTCGCGGCCGCGGCCCGCGCTGCACCGGACCAGACCGAGGGCCGCGCCCTCTACGCCGAGCTCCAGCGGCTGCACTTGGAGGCGGTGGCGAGCCTGCCCCTGTACCAGTACCTCTCTGTCGACGTCGCGCCTCGGTCGCTCAGCGGCATCCGGCCGACGCCACACCTCTCTCCGCTCACTTGGAACGCGTCGGAGTGGCGTTTCGCGCCACCCTGAACCCCGCACCCCTGTACCGGGTAGAGGTGAGTGGAAAGCGGACGTCGGGCTCGGTCTCTCTGTCTCGAAAATTGACGCTCCCGAGCGAACGACCGCAGAATGACGTGGTCTGCCTGAGTGCGAGGGGCACGCAGGCGTACGGCTCCCGCGAGCCTCGCGGACCAGCGAATCCAACACGTGGAGGGAATGCATGACTCAGCGCCGCAGCGGTCTTTCCCTGCTGTCAATGCTCGTGGTCTTCGCCATGCTCGTCTCGGCATGCCAGAGCACGCCGCCGGGCACCACGCCACCGGCAGCCGACGCAGCCGATCCGAACGGTGAGCTCATCACCAACACCGGCTCCGAGCCGGACACCATCGACCCGCAGAAGGAGTCCTTCGTCAACGAGGTCGCCCAGACGATGATGGTCTTCGAGGGACTCATGACCCTCGACGCGAAGACCCTCAAGGCGATCCCCGGCTCCGCCGCGAAGGATCCCGATGTCTCTTCCGATGGGCTGAAGTACACGTACACCCTGCGTGACGGCCTCAAGTACTCCGACGGCAAGGCAGTCACCGCGCAGGACTTCAAGTACGGCTTCACGCGCCTCTGCGACCCCGCCGTCGCGGGTGAGTACGCCTTCACCGGCTACGTCATCGTCGGCTGCGAGGCCTGGAACGGGATGGACCCGAAGAAGTCGACCCCTGCCGACCTGAAGGCCGCGCAGGACAAGCTCGGGATCAAGGCCGTGAACGAGAAGACCATCGAGTTCACGCTCACCGAGCCGGCCCCGTACTTCAACTCGATCGCGGCGACCTGGGTCGGTGTCCCGACCCGGCAGTCCGACGTCGAGAAGGGTGGCGACAAGTGGACGGAGCCCGCCACGTTCATCGGCAACGGCCCGTTCAAGATGACCGAGTGGAAGCACAACGAGAAATTCGTCTTCGAGCGCAATGAGAACTTCCGCACCCCGGCGAAGCTCAAGAAGTGGACCAAGGTCATGATCAACGAGTCCGCTGTCTCCTTCGCCGCGTACCGCAACAACGAGCTCGACACCGGCCCCGTGAACGCGGAGCTCCTCCGCGTGATCGACGCCGACGCGACCCTGAAGAGCCAGGTCGTCGACGTGCCCGGCTCCTGCACGAGCTACTACGGCTTCAACAGCACGAAGGCGCCGTTCACCGACTCGAAGGTCCGCCTCGCATTCGCGAAGTCGTTCGACCGCGAGGCCTTCGTGAAGGATGTCCAGAAGATCGGCAAGGCCGCCTACTCCTTCATCCCGCCGGGCCGTCCTGGCCACGATGAGGGTGATCAGGAGCAGAAGTTCGACCCGACGGCAGCGAAGGCGCTGCTCGCCGGCTCGACCTTCGCCGGCAAGCCCGAGCTGAACACCATCAAGCTCACCTACCGCACCTCCGCCACCAACAAGACCCGCGTCGAGTGGGTCCAGCAGCAGTGGAAGACGAACCTCGGGATCGAGGTCGCCCTCGACCCGGTCGATCGCACGACCTTCAGCTCCCTCGTGAAGAAGGCCGAGACGACACCGCAGCTCTTCACCCTCGGCTGGTGCGCGGACTACCCGGACCAGCAGGACTGGCTGACCACGGTGTTCATCTCGACCTCGACGGTAACCCGGACCGGGTACAAGAACGAGGAGTTCGACAAGCTCGTCCGCGACGCGGACAAGGAAAAGGACCCGAAGAAGCGTGACGATGGCTACCAGAAGGCACAGCGCCTTCTGAGCGAAGATGCCGCCGTCGCCTTCTACTACTACTCCGCGAAGAAGTACCTCCTCAAGCCCTGGGTCAAGGGGATCACCGACAGCGCCCTCGACTTCGAGATCGGTATCTTCAAGATCACGGACATCGGTGTGACGAAGAAGGGCTAAGCCCTTCCGCGGATCGCCGCGATGCATCCGCCGGGCCGGCCGCAA
>JALYSZ010000254.1 GCA_030854525.1 Chloroflexota bacterium
GCGTACTGGTGCTCCGAGATGATCCGACGCGCGAGCTCTTCCGCGCTCACGGTATTCAAGGGTACGCGCGTCTTTGCTGGTCAGGACTCCCGCAGCTTGCGGAGGAACGGCTCGATGTTCTCGATGAACTGCTCTGGCCGGAAGCCGTGAAGCAGGTGACCCGACCCGGGGAAGCGCTTCACGGTGACGTTGGCCAACTTCTTGAGCTTCCATTCGGAGGGGTCGTCGACGGCACCGCCGAGGCGCGGCTCGCCGGCAAGTGCGAGCACCGGGGCGCGCACCTTTGTGATCGCGTCGGCGATGAGCGCGGCCGCGGGCTCGTCGCCGGCGGCCCGCGCGTCGATGAACGCGGGGTCGACGTCGCGGAAGTACGTGACCACGCGCTCGGCGGCGAAGAAGCCGCGCAGCTCGCCGTACGTGCGCTCGCCGCGCGGTCCGGGCGAGGGCAGGGGCTGTTTGCTGACGGCCTTCGCCAGCACTTTTGGATCGGCCGAGCCGATCCCCTCGCGAAGTGTCGAGTAATGCGCGGCGTCCCACGCCTTCGCGTAGCCGAGGGCCGGATCTTCGAGGACCAGGCCGCGAACGAGCTCGGGTGCGTCGGCCGCCGCGACGAGAGCGGCGAGCGCGCCCAGCGAGTGGCCGATCAAGACCGCCGGCTCCTTCGCGATCTCGCGCAGCATCCGGAGCGCGTCGTCGGCGAACGCGCGCAGCGAATAGTCCGTCGCGCGGCCGCTCCTTCCGTGGCCGCGCGCGTCGTACGCGATCGCGCGGTAGCGCGTGGCGAGACGCGGAAAGATGTTCTCCCAGTCCTCGGACCGCGCGAGGCTCTGGTGCAGAAGCATGATCGGCGGCTCGCCGGGCGCACCGCCTCCGGAGTCGTAGTGCGCGAGCTTCGGGTCACCCTTCAGCGTGCGGGCGCGGGGGAGACGCTTCGGCATCGCTAAGGCCGGACCGGCGAGGGCGCCGCTCGAAGCAGGAGCCACCCGCCGATCACGAGGTGCCACGTCCACGTCGTGACCGTCAGGAATCGCTGGATCAGGCCGCCGGCGAAGCTAAGGGGGGCGCTGGTGTCGCCGACGTAGCGAGGACCAAGCCCCACGAAAAGCCCGAGGATCGCAAGCGACGCGAGCGCGGTGGCCACGGTGTAGGGCGCGAGGCGCTCCCAGCTCTCGTCCTGATGCATGCGCCCAGCAAGGAAGAAGAGGCCGATGCCAAACGCGAGCGACCCGCCTATGAATCCGACCACGTGAAGGAGACCGCCAAGGCTGTGCACGGGTCCGACGTCGGCAAGGAACGCCGCGGCAAGGAGCGTCCCAAAGCCGCGGACGACGAGGAGGGCCGGTCCGATCGCGCTCCCGGCAGGCAGCGTCCGCTGGAGCAGCGACGCGAACACGACGGTCAACGACCCACCGCCGGTGAGCCCGAGCGTGACGAGAGATCCGTAGGGACCTAGCTGGGCCAGGCTGATGACGTCACGCGTCGCGTCGTAGTTCGGTGTGACGACGCCGGAGATTCCGACCCCGAGCAGCACGAAGGTCGCGCCCAACATGGACGCGATCCCGGCCGCGCGCTCATAGGAAGCGGGGGGCATTGCCGCGCAGTATCGCGAATGTGCGCGAGAATCCGCGCGGTGGCCAAACGCGTGCGGCTCGATCAGCTCCTGGTCCAGCGTGAGCTCGCGCCGAGCCGCGAGCGCGCACAGGCGCTCATCCTGGCTGGCGCAGTGCGTGTCGACGGCGGTCGGGCTGACCGCGCCGCCGCCCCGGTACCCGAGGACGCCGAGCTCGCCGTCGACCCGGGCCCGAAGTACGTCTCGCGGGGCGGCGAGAAGCTGGCCGGCGCGCTCGACGCCCTCGCGCTCGAGGTCACCGGAAAGGTCGCCATCGACGTCGGTTCGTCGACCGGCGGCTTCACCGATGTGCTGCTCCAGCGCGGGGCGACGCGAGTCCACGCGATCGACGTCGGGAAAGGCCAGCTCGACTGGGGCCTGCGACAGGATCCGCGCGTCGTCGTGCATGAGGGCGTGAACGCGCGGGAGGGCGTGCCGGTCGAGGAGGCGGTGGACATCGTCGTCGCCGACGTCTCGTTCATCTCGCTCCGCCTCGCGCTTCTGCCCTCGCTCGAGAAGCTTCGCGAAGGCGGCGATGTCGTCGCGCTCGTCAAGCCGCAGTTCGAGGCGGGGCGCGACGCCGTCGGCAAGGGCGGCGTCGTGCGCGATCCGGAGGCGCGCGCGGGCGCGGTCGTGGCGGTCGCGAAGGATCTGGCGTCGCGCGGGTTCGGCATCGTCGCCGTCACGCCGTCGCCGATCCCGGGCCGCGAGGGCAACCGCGAGATCTTCGTCCACGCGCGTAAGGGCGCGCCGAGCCTCGACGAAACGACGCTCGCCGCCGCGGCACGCGAGGCGGCCGGATGAGGATCGCGATCGGCTCCCGTCCCGACTGGCCCGCCTCACTAGAGGCCGCGAAGGCCGTGAGCGACAAGCTCCGAAAGGCCGGGCACCAGCCGACGGAGCTCGCACTGGATTCGCGCGCGATGCCGAAAGAGGTCGAGCGCGCCGAGATCGCGCTCGTGTTCGGCGGCGACGGGACCGTGCTACGCGCGGCGAGAGCTCTCTCGCCCTTCGACATCCCCATCCTGGGAGTGAACCTCGGACGGCTCGGCTTCCTGACGGCGACGACGATCGATCAAATCGACGCAGCGATCGCCGATGTGCTCGCGGGGCGCTTCACGATCGAAGAGCGCGCGCTGCTTGATGCGCGCCTCGTCCGAGGCGGGAAAGAGGTCGTGCGTGCGCTCGCCTTGAACGACGTGGTCGTCGCGCGTGGGAAGCAGGTCCGCTCGATAAACGTCGCGGTGCGCGTCGACGGCGAGCCGCTCATCACCTACTGGGCGGACGGCCTCATCGTCGCGACCGCGACGGGCAGCACCGCGTACGGCTTCTCGGTCGGCGGACCGCTCATCCTTCCCGCGTCGCGCACGATCACCATGGTTCCGATCGCGCCGCACCTGTCGTTCGGCAACGCGGTCGTGTTCGACCCTGACCAGGTGCTGGAGCTCGAGACACAGGACGAGCCGTCCGTGCTATCGCTCGATGGCCAGGAGGAGCACGACCTCCAGGCGGGCGACCGCATCACCGTTCGGCGCGCCGCGACCGTCGCCCGTTTCGCGAGGACCGCACACGCGCGACCATTCGTGGAGCTCTTGCGCGAGAAGATCCTCAAGGAGCCTGGAACATGACTCTCGACACGACGGCTGCCGTCGCCGCGATCAGCGCGAAGACGAAACGACGGCCGAAGATCGCGGTGATCCTGGGAAGCGGGCTCGGTGGCCTGGCGAAGGACGTCCAGGACGCCACGCGGATCTCGTACGGCGACATCCCCGGGTTCCGGCGGAGCACCGCGCCGGGTCATGCCGGCGAGCTTGTCGTCGGAACGCTGTCGGGCCAGGACGTCGCGGTGATGAACGGGCGCATGCACTACTACGAGGGATACGAGATCATCGAGATCGGATTTCCGGTTCGCGTCTTCAAGGCCTGGGGCGTCCAGACGATGATCATCACGAACGCGTGCGGCGGGCTGAACCCCGCATTCAAGACGGGCGACCTGATGGTGCTCAACGACCACATCAACTTCATGGGCGTGAACCCATTGCGCGGGCCAAACGACGAGAAGGTGGGGCCGCGCTTTGTGGACATGGTCGGCACGTACACGGAGCGGCTGCGAGAGCTCGCGCACGGCGTGGACGGCGATCTCCGCGAAGGGGTCTACGTGGCGGTCGCGGGACCGAACTTCGAGACGCCGGCGGAGCTGCGCATGCTTCGCGGCTTCGGCGCGGACGCGGTGGGCATGAGCACGGTGCCCGAGGTCCTCGTCGCGCGCCAGATGGGGATGGACATCCTCGCGATCAGCACCGTGACCGACATGGCGACGGGCATCCCGGGACAGATCGAGCACGTCACCCACGAGGCGGTGCTCGAAGTCGCGAACCGCGCCGGCAAGCGCCTCGCCGACGTGATCAAAGGAGTGATCGCGAAGATCTAGTGCTTTCCCCGGGATGATGAAAAGCATCCGCGACTTTGGGGTGCTGCCGGAAAACTCGCCGGACCTCAACAAAGCCAATCTGCAGAACGCGATCGACTGGGCGTCACCTCGCGGGGCGGCGCTGTACGTCGAGCCTGGTGACGAGCCATATCGCCTCGACGCGGGCGTGGTATTGAAGATGAACGCGTCCCTTATCGGCGCGCACGGACCGGTGGGGCGGGGAACCAGGCATCCGACGAAGGCGCAGCCGGTGGGCAGCGTCATCGCCACCGTTGATGAGAGAGAGCCGTTGCTGACCGTGGAAGGGGCGACGCGGCTGCGAGGTATTCAGTTCTGGTATCCGAATCAGACGCTCACCGACCCGGAGAAGATTGTCCCGTATCCGCCGACGATCCAGGCGTCTCGGACGAGCACCGCCCAGGGAGTGACGCTCTCGAGCCTCACGTTCTACGGCGAATACGTCGCGATGGACTTCAACTGCTCGGCCAAGATGACCTGCGAGCAGGTCCTGATCGAGCACTGTTACGGCTATCCGCTCTCAGGCGAGTTCGTGCGGATCGATCACTGCTACGACATCCCGCGGATCCTGCACTGTCATGTGAATCCGGCGAACATGCGGCTGTTCGCGGGTCAGTTTTCGAAGAGGGTGGTCGATGCCGTGGTGGGGCGCGGGACTTTCGCGTACGCGATCGACCACACCGACAACGCGCAGGTGATGGATGTGTTCACGTTTGGGACCGGCGGCGGCATCAGGCTCGGGGCGGCGAGCTACGGGCAGCTCACCAACTTCGCCTTTGATTGCGTGACCGTCGGTATCCACAAGCTGGGAGACGGGGATTTCAATCGCAACTGGCAGATCGCGCAGGGGTCGATCATCGCGAACGCGGGGCCGCGCCTCGAGGACGTGCATCCGATCGTCATCGAAGGGCAGGGACACACGGCGATGACGAACGTCGAGGCATTCAGCGCGGATAACCGAGCGCTTACGAACTACAAGCGGTCGCGGGACTTCATGCTGGTGCGCGGGAGCAGGCGGCTCACGGTGAGCCTCGTCGGGTCGCGGATGCGGAACTACGCGGCGGAGGAGCCGATCACAGTGGAGAATCCGAAAGCGTTGGTGCGCATCGTGGCCTGCGTGGACAAGCACGAGCGCCTCTTCGAGAAGACGATCGGGGAGCCTTAGGTGCGCGTCGTCGAGCTGATCGAGCGAAAACGCGACGGCGGAGCACTCACCGCCGACGAGATCGACGCGCTCGTGCAGGGGTACACGAAGGGCGACGTTCCCGATTACCAGATGTCCGCGTTCTGCATGGCCGTGGTGTGGCGGGGGATGGACGCGAAGGAGACGGCGGCGCTGACTGCCTCGATGGTCCGCTCGGGCGAGCGCCTCGATCTTTCGCGCTTCGGACGCGTGGTCGACAAGCATTCCACCGGAGGCGTGGGCGACAAGACCACGCTCGTCGTCGCACCGGTGGTCGCGGCGTGCGGCGTACCGGTCGCGAAGATGAGCGGGCGCGGCCTCGGCTTCTCCGGCGGCACGCTGGACAAGCTCGAGTCAATCAGGGGATACCGCGTCGACCTCTCGAAGGCCGAGTTCGTGGCGCAGCTCGAGCGCATCGGCATCGTCGTGACGGGCCAGACGGCCGACCTCGCCCCGGCGGACGGGAAGCTCTACGCGCTCCGCGACACCACCGGCACGGTGCCGGCGATACCGCTCATCGCCTCGAGCGTCATGTCGAAGAAGATCGCCGCTGGCGCCAACGCCGTCGTGCTCGACGTGAAGGTCGGAAGCGGCGCGTTCATGAAGGACCTCGCCTCCGCGCGACAGCTCGCCCGGGCGATGGTGGCGATCGGGGTCGCGCACGGCCTCGCGGTGACCTGCGAGCTCACCGACATGGAGCAGCCCCTCGGCAACGCCGTCGGCAACAGCCTCGAGATCGCCGAGGCCATCGCCACCCTACGTGGAAACGGGCCGGCCGACCTCGTGCAGCTCACGCGCGCGGCGGGGGCCGAGATGCTGGTGCGGGGCCGCAAGGCGCGTGACCGGAAGACCGCGGTCGCGCGCATCGATCGCGCGCTCGCTGACGGGAGCGGCTTCGCCAAGTTTCGCGAGCTCGTGGCCGCGCAGGCCGGCGACGTTTCGCAGATCGACGATCCCTCGAAGCTCCCTCGGGCGCCGAGGATCGAGACGCTGCGCGCTTCGCGCACCTCGTATGTGTCCGCCATCGCCGCGGATCGGGTCGGGATCGCGTCGGTACGACTAGGTGCGGGACGTGAGAAGAAGGGTGAGGCCATCGATCACCGCACCGGCATCGTGCTGCACGCGAAGGTCGGCGATCGGGTCGAGCGAGGGCAGCCGTACGCGGACGTTCACGTCGCCGGTAAGCCCGCCGATGCCGACGCCATCGCCATGATCCGCGACGCGTTCCGCTGGAGCGCCCGCCGCGTGCCGCGTCGGCGTCTCCTTCTTGGCCGCATCGCGAGCCGCTAAAGCATCGGGCTACCCCGCGCGCTTCGAACCGGTCTTCTTCCCCGCCTTGCGCTTCGCGGCTTCGACGCTGGCGCGAAGGGCGTCCATCAGATCGCCCACCGGACTCTCGCCGGCAGTCAGGCTCGCCTCGGCGGGCGCCGCGGCCGGCTTGCTTCTGAGTAGCTCGAGTAGCTCCTCGCGGTAAACGTCGGCGTGCTTCTCGGGAACCCAGTCCGCGGCCATCGCGGTGATGAGCTGACGAGCCGTCTTGACCTCGCGCTCGGAGACCGCAAGGTCCGCGAGTCCCGAGGTCAACTCGGCCGGACTGCGCACCTCGTCGGCGAAGAACAAGGTCTCGAGCGCGAGCGCGTCCTTCAAGGGCCGGATCGCGACGACGTGGGGCTTGGTCCGAAGGACGAACCGCCCGATCCCGACCATCCCCGCGCCTTGCATCGCCCGGAGCAGGAGCGCGTAGGGCTTCTCGGCGCCCATACCGCGAACCGGCCCGACGTGATAGCTCTTCTCGTAGAAAACCGGGTCGATGTCAGCCAGGTCCACGAACTCCTCGATCTCGATCGTCCTGCTCCGCTCTGGCGCGATCGAGATGAGCTCGCTGTCCGTCACGGTCACGAGGTCACCGCCGGGCAGCTCGAAACCTCTCACCATGTCTTCTCGCTGAACGGCCCGGGCCCCAGGAGTCACGGCGGACTCCGCGCGTCCGAAGTCGTCGGCGATCTGGGGCTCCGCGCCGTCGTCCTCGGGGAAATCGTCTAAGACCGGCTCCGGCTCGAACGTCGGCGCGTCGACGTCTTTGGTCACGCGCTCGTACCGCACGCGTTTGCCGGTGCGACGGTCGTAGAGATGGAAACGAACGTCCTTGGGCTCGGTGGCCGGATAGAGCTTCACCGGGATGTTCACGAGCCCGAAGCTGATGCTGCCGGTCCACACCGCTTGACTCATCGGTTGCCCCCACGCTCCCATCGCGGAGCGCTCTGCGCCCGATTGTCTCAGGAATGGCAGCGCGCACCTAGACTCGTTAGCGAGTGATCGCACGAGGTATGCGCGGTGCCGGCGGTGGTCCGTTTACCTCAAATCCCCTTCTCCTCTTCTTCGTAATCCTGCTCGTACTCAACTTTCGCACTCTTGGTTCGCTACTCGATCAGGCAGTATCGGAGCCGCTCGCTTTCTGGAGCTTCATCCTCGCGATTGTTCTTGGCATCACCTTCCACGAGTTCATGCATGCCTACGTGGCCCATCGTCTCGGCGATGACACCGCTCGCCTGATGGGCAGGCTCACGCTCAACCCGCTCGCACACTTCGATTTAATGGGGTCGCTCTTTCTGCTCCTGCTGCGGTTTGGATATGGGAAGCCGGTCCCAGTCAATGAAACGAGACTGCAGGGCGGGCGCCTGGGTGGAGCACTTGTCGCGTTGGCTGGACCTTTCACGAACCTGGCGCTGGCGACGATTTGCGCGGTCCCGCTCAGACTCGCATCGCCAGGAACAGGCGAACTCGAGACCGCTTACCGAACGGTCCTTGGGGCGATCGTGGTCTACAACTGCCTGCTGTTCGTCTTCAACCTGATCCCAATACCGCCGCTGGACGGATCGCGCGTCGTGTACGGGCTGCTGCCCCCTCGACAGGCCTACACGTGGCGGAGCTATGAATACGCGGGGCCGTTCATCCTTCTCGCGCTCATCTTCCTGCTCCCTTCGTTTCTGCGGATCGATCTGTTGACGCCGCTCGTCCGGACGCCGGCGAGCTTCTTAATCTCCGTGCTCGTCGGGCTATAGGGTGCTCCACCGCGTGCAGCAAACCGTCCGCTACCTCGGTCCCGCAGGCGCGGACGACCGGCACGCGACGGAGACCGCCCGCATTTTGAGAAAGCTTGGCGCGGACGAAGAGCTCGTCGTCGCCGGCATCCTGCACGACCGCGCGAAACCAGCGGGCACGCTGCTATGGCATCGCGTCGCCGGCGTTCTGCTCGAGTCGCTCGCCCCTCGGGTCCGAGCGCGCCTCGCCGTCGGCGACTCGACGTTCGCGCGATATCTGGATCACGCGCGCCGCGGCGCCGAGCTCGCGGGCGACGACGGGGCATCCGCGCGCGTCGTGCGGCTCATCGCGCGACATCACGAACGACCGGCCAACGACGACGAGCGGCTTCTTGCCCGGGCCGACCGCGAGGCGCTTCCGTGATGGGGTCGCAGGCGCCGCGCGTAACCGTCGAGGGCTTCGACGGACCGCTCGATCTTCTCCTCGAGCTCGTCGAGGAGAAGAAGCTCGACATCCTCACGGTCCGGCTGGGGGATCTCGCCGACGCGTATCTCGCGCGCGTGCGCGCCATGCCTCTGCTACCGGCCGACGAGGTGTCGGCATTCCTCGCTCTCGCGTCCCGTCTCGTCCTGCTGAAAGCGCGGAGCCTCCTGCCGAGCCTGGAGCCGATTCCTGAAGAGGAAGGCGAGTCGGAGGAGGAGCTTCGTTTGAGGCTTCTCGAGTACGCCATCGTTCGCGAGCGCGCGAGCCAGTTGGGCGCGCGCCTGCGCGCCGGCGAGCGCGGGTTCCACCGAGAGGGCGGCACGGTCGAGCTGCCGCCTCGAGGCGGCGAAGTCGACGCCCTCGCGTCGGCGTGGTCGCGCGTCCTCGCGCTGGCGACGCGCCAACGCGAGGAAGACATCGTCGCGCCCGGCGAGCGGTACTCGGTCGAGCAGCGCACCGCCGAGATCGAGGCGCTCGTTGCGGCGCAGGACCAAGTGAGCTTCGCTACGCTCCTCGGCGACGCGCCGACAATCGGCTTCGCCGTGGTCACGTTCATAGCGCTGCTCGACCTCTATCGCCGCGGCGCGATCGACCTCGGTCAGGACGAGCTCTTCGCGGACATCGTGATCACGAGGAGGGAGCCCACATCCGCTCAGACCTAGCCAACGCTATCGAGGCGGTCCTCTTCGTCGCGGAGAAACCCGTGACGAAAGGTGAGCTCGGGCGCATCGTGGGGGGCACCCCGCGCACGATCGAGAACGCCCTGGCGGAGCTCGCGGCAGCGTACGAGGCCACCGGGCTGCGGCTCGCGCGCTCGGGGGACGAGTGGCAGATCGTGACGGCACCCCAGCACGCGCAGCATGTCGCGGCGTACCTCGGCGCGGACCGCCTGCGCCTCTCGGCGGCGTCACTGGAGACGCTGTCGGTCGTCGCCTACCGGCAACCGGTCACCCGCGCCGAGGTCGAGGCGATCCGTGGCGTGAACTGCGACCAGACGATCTACACGCTGGCGTCGCGGCGGCTCATCGAGGAGCGGGGTCGCAAAGAGGCCCCCGGTCGGCCCATCCTGTACGGAACCACATGGGAGTTCCTCGAATGCTTCGGCCTGCAAAGCCTCGACGACCTGCCGCGGGCGCTGAGCCCCGAGGGCGCGCTCGTGCTGGAAGGAGCCGCGAGCCAGAGCGAGCCGGGATGATCCGGCTGCAGAAGGTTCTCGCCGATCGCGGCGTGGCCTCGCGGCGCGCCGCCGAGGAGCTAATGCGTGAGGGACGCGTCCGCGTCGGTGGCGAGGTCGTTCGGGAAATGGGAAGCAAGGTCCCGCCCGATGCCCGCATCGAGGTCGATGGCCACGCGGTCGCGCCTCCGGCGCCGCACCGCTATGTCGTCCTGAACAAGCCGCGCGGGATCGTCTCGACCGCACGCGACGAGCGCGGTCGCCCTACGGTCGTCGAGCTTCTCGGCGCGCGCGAGCGCCTCTACCCGGTCGGCCGGCTTGACGAGGACTCCGAGGGCCTCGTGCTGTTGACGAATGACGGCGCGTGGGCCGAGCGGGTACTTCACCCCCGATACGGCCACGAGCGCGAATACGAAGTCAGCATCGCCGGCTCTGTGCCTCCGGCCTCGGTCGCCGCGCTGCGGCGCGGCATCGCGCTCGAGGAAGGGATGGCCCGCGCCGCGCGAGTGTCCGTGGCGGGCGGCGCGCGTGGCTCGACCGTCCGCATGGTGCTGCAGACCGGGTGGAAGCGACAGGTGCGCCGCATGTGCGCCGCCGTCGGGCTCCGGGTGTTGCGACTACGTCGTGTGCGGCTCGGCCCACTCGAGCTCGGAAAGCTCCGGCC
>JALYSZ010000270.1 GCA_030854525.1 Chloroflexota bacterium
GTCGGCAGCGTCAGGAAGAGGATCCAGCGAATGGCCTGTTGGACGGTGTCGCGCATGCGGCCCACCTGGCCCAAAGAGGCGTAGTGCGAGAGCGTGGGAAAGACAGCGGCGCTGATCGCGATCGAGAAGACCCCCAGCGGCAAGAGCAGGAGCTGGTTGGCGTACACGAGAGCGGTCAGTGACCCCTCAGCCATGCCCGAGGCGAGGTACGTATCGACGAAGAACACGATCTGCACCGCGCCGAGAGCGAGCGTGCGCGGACCGGCGAGGCGCATGACGTCGCGAACCCCGGAGTGCGACAGATCCAGCGAAAACGAGTACCGGGTACGACGGAAGGTGAGCTCGGGAAGCTGAACCAGCCACATCACCAGGGCACCGACGACCACGCCGATCGCGACCGCATGGATTCCGAGGAACGGGTACCCGAACTGTGTGAACAGGATGATGACGAGGTTGTAAACAAGCGGGGCCGTCGCACTCGAGAGGAACTGGCGATATGAGTTCAGGATGCCCGTCGTCAGAGACGACAGGCCCATGAAGATCGGCGACAGCAACATGATCCGGGTGAGGTCCACGGTGAGCGCGATCTGCTGCGGGTCGCGGAACGGCGCCACGAATGTCGGCACGACGTACGGCGCGGCGATCCACATGACGACCGAGAAGCCGACGAGCAGGAGCAGCACCGCGTTCATGACGCTCGAGGCGACGTGCCAGGCCTCGTCCTCGCGTTCGCGCGCCAGGTAGCTCGTGAATACGGGGATGAACGCGGACGCGAGCGCGCCCGCGACCACGAGCCCGAAGATGGCGTCCGGGATCTTGAAGGCCGCCCAAAACGCGTCGAGCTCGGGAGTCTGGCCGAAGTGCGCGCCGATGACCGACAGGCGCAGCCAGCCGAGGACCCGGCTTGCGACGAGGGTGACGATCATGATCGCGGAGGCCCGCGCGATCGACATCGGCAACACGCTGATATTGAGGCATCGGGTATCGTTCGCACCCATGCCGGCAAAGAAGCGCAAGCGTTCGGCCCTCAAGCGCATCCGCCAGACGCAGCGGCGCACGTCGATGCGGACCATCGGCCGCTCCGCCGCGCGGACTGCCGTGCGTACGGCACGCGAGGCCATAAGCAAGGGCGGTGAGAAGGCCAGCGAGATGATCTCCGCCGCCGCGAGCGCCTTGGACAAAGCTGCCAAGCGCGGCTCTATTCACAAGAACAGCGCTCGCCGCCGCCGAAGCCGGATCGCGAAGGCGGCATCCAAGGCGAAAAAGAAGACCTAGCTCGGCGGAACGTGCGGGTCCTGTCCCAGGGGTAGGGGCCCTGACCGCGAAGCGGCTCAGGTGGGTCGCCTCGCCGTGCCACCCGCACGCTGCGGGTGCCACCTCGCTGCTATCGCTCAGATCGGAACGAAGTAGGTCTCGCAGGCGAGCTCGACGAGCTCGGGCGTGAGCTCTGCCGGCTTGAGAAGGAAGCGCGATGCGGCGCCCAGGTGCTGCATGAGATCGCGGGGGTGGCAGGAGCGGAGCGGGATGTTCCGCTCGCGCGCGTATGCGGCGATCCACTCGGCGGCCTTCGGGTAAAACGTGATCTTCTGCGTCTCGCAGACGCGACGCAGGATCTCCGAGAACTCCTGCTCCGTAGGCGGCTTAACCTCGATCTTGTATTGGATGCGCCGCAGGAAGGCCTCGTCCACGAGCGAGGACGGCGTGCGGTTCGTCGCGAAGACGAGGAGCACGTCGAACGGCACCTCGATCTTCCGTCCGTCGGAGAGCGTAAGGAAGTCGACGTCGCGGTCGAGCGGAACGATCCATCGGTTGAGCAGCATCTCTGGCGAGGCGCGCTGCCGGCCGAAGTCGTCGATGAGGAGAACGCCACCGCTGGCCTTCATCTGGAATGGCGCCTCGTGCACCTTCGAGTTGGGGTCGAAGGTCAGGTCGAGGTCCTCGAGCGTGAGCTCGCCACCGACCTCGACGAACGGACGCGCGACCGGGACCCAGCGGCGGTCGAACCGCGCGTCGAGCGCCACGAGCGGTCGGTGCCGCGACGGGTCGAACACCCGGATAATCTGCTGACCGACGAGGATCGCGTATGGCAACACGATGCTGCCGCGGAGCATGGTGGCGAGGGTCTCCGCGATCGACGACTTCCCGGTACCGGGAGGCCCGAAGAGGAAGATCGACCGCCCGCTGTTGATAGCGGGGCCCAGCTGGCGGAGGGTCTTCTCGGGAAGAACGAGATGCGTCAACGCCTTGCGGATCTCGTCGAAGGTGACCTGCATGCTGCCGATGGTCTGGGCGCGAACCCGATTCACGTAGGCGGCCAGCGTTACCGGCGCGGCTCCGACGTAACCGTTCTTCGCGAACGCTTCACGCGCGCGCTCTTGTCCTTTCGCCGAGATCACGTACACGTACGTCGCCGCGGCCATGCCCGAGCTCCCCTTGACCTCGACGAGGTGCTCGGCCTTGAGGAACTCGAGGATGCCCTGAAGGATCTTGGGGAGCGGCAGGCAGATCACATCGGCGAGATCGGCGGCCGTGGCCTGACCCTTCTGGTAGAGGATCTTCAGGACGAGGTCGGAGATGAAGGCGGTCGTGAGACCGGTCTCTTCGATGGCGACCGGCGCGATGGGGGCGGGAGCCTCCGCGGATGACGTCGCGGCCGGTGCCGACTGGGGTACGCGTTCGAGCAATGCCATTTATTACTCACTCCCGCTCGTCGTTTCGCGTTCGCGTGAGTTTAGGGGCGCCAAGACTCCCCTCTATGGGGGAAATCGTCTCAATCAGTAACCGGCGATGCAGTGGCCGTGATGGCCCGGCTACCATTTGCCCAGGCCTAATCCACCGGGAGCGGGGAAACCACACCGGGGCGAAACCTGCGCACGCAGGACGGGCGCTAAGCACGCCGCCCGAGCCCGACAGCTAACCTCGCCGGCTCTGCGTGATCACCGCGGAGGTCTCGCGATGTTCCAGGTCCTCGAGCGAATCTTCTACTACCAGTGCGCGTGCTGCGACAAGACTGTTCCCTTCGGGCGTTACATGGACGGCGCTTACTACTGCCTCGAGTGCTCTCGCGGCGAGCACCGCCACGCCGGCTGGGGCACCAAAGCCGCCTAGACCGCGGCCTCTTCTCGCGTAACCGTTCCCGCTGAGCCGTCGACCGTGACGTGCTCGCCGGTCGCGATTCGACCAGTCGCGTCGGGCACGCCAACCACAGCAGGGATGCCGTACTCGCGCGCGACGACCGCGCCATGCGACATCATCCCGCCCATCTCCATTACGAGGGCGCCCGCGGTGAGAAAGAGCGGCGTCCACCCAGGATCCGTCGATGGTGCCACCAGAACCTCGCCGGGTTCGAGCCGGGCGCCGACCGGAGAGCGAATCACCCGCGCGATTCCGCGGGCGATCCCGGGAGAAGCCGGCGTCCCGCGGATGCCGCCGTCCGTCGCAGCGGGCAGCTCCGTCTCGACGTCGGTCCCGTTGGAGAGAAGCACGCGCGGGATGTGACGGCGGCCCTGCTCGCGGCGATACACCTCGCGGCGCCTCTTCACGCTGTCGCGCAAGTCCTCGCCGACGATCGCGCGCCGCAACTCCGGCAGCGTCAGGAAGAAGACGTCGTCCGCCGTGTCGAGCAGTCCGCGATCCGCGAGCTCCGCGCCCACCGGCGCGATGAGCGCGTGGCCCAGAGCAAAGACACGCATGATCTGGAACTTCGGCTGCTCGCGTAGCCCGCCGAGAAGGCGCACCCGTCCCAGGAGAAAGCGGAGGACGACGCGCCGGGGTCCGTGCAGGCGCGAGGCGAGCGTCTTGATCATCGCTTCGGCTTCCCGCGCGCCGCGAGCGAACTGCACGTCGGGCGCGATCGCCTCGTCCCCGAGGCGCAAATAGTTGGCGATCGCACCGAGGAGGTGCGCCGGATCCTCGGACCATCGTTTGACGCCGAGATCGATCTCGGCGATGGCGCGGTGCCCGTAGCGCTCGAGGAACCTCGCCATCTCGTGCTGGAGGAGGGGCGGGAGAGCGCGCGAGCGGTATTGCGCAGAGAGCTCGGCGGGACTCTGCGCGTTCAGCGCTTCGCGCGACGCCGGGTCGTCGCGCGCCGCGCGCGCGGTGTTCCAGAGCGCGAGGTCCATTTCGGTCGTCGGGTTGTACGGGAGGCCGCGAAGCACGGTCTGCAGCTCGCCGGGTCGGGCGCGAGCACCGAGCAGACGATTCGCGAGCGCGTAGCTGAGGTAACCTGGGATGACGATGCCCACCAACCGTGGAAAGAACTTCGGCGGGAACGTGAGGATGAGGCGCTCGTACGCGTCGAGCCGCTCCGCGGACGTCTCGGGGATGCGAACCTCGGCGATGCCCTGATCCAATTCGGCCAGCACTCGTTTTCGCGTCGTGTCCGGCCGAAGCATCGCGCGAAGCGCGTCCTGCGGCGCGCCGGTGTGAAGCGCCGCGCGGATCGTCCGGAAGCGCGACCCTGACTTCGATCCCCGCGGGCGCAACCGCGGATCTTCGAGCAGCTTCGCGAAGATCGCCTTGCTCCGAAACTCCATCGCGCCCATGACGCGCCCGGGCAGCTCCCGGCCGAAGGGGTTGCGGAGCACCGACGTCAGGTCGATGAACACCCGCATCGCCGACTCGGCGTAGAGGGACGCGCCCGCGGCCGGATCGCGCACCGGGCTCCCGATCGCCGCGGAGAGTCCCGAGCTCAAGAGGCGGAAGGTCTGCAGGCCCATCGGCGTGAACGGATCGAACACGCCCTGCGCGACGTTCGCGGAGAAATACACGCGCAGGTCGTCATCGTTGTCGGGCGCGGTCGGCGGCAGCGGATAGAGCGTGGTGATGTCGCGCGCCTGCACGATCCAGAGCTTCGCGCCATCGTCGATGGCCCACTCGATGTCCTGCGGACGGCCGAAGTGCTCCTCAATACGGGCACCGACCGCGGCAAGCTCGCGGAGCTGCTCGTCGCTCAGGACGTCGCCGCGTCTCTCGAGCACCTCACCCGATCGCGGGTCGACGATGAAGTGGTCGGGATTCACAGCCCCCGACACAAGCTGCTCTCCGAGGCCGCGCACCGCCTCGATCGCGGCGCGGCGGCGGCGCCCGGTGATCGGGTCGGCGGTGAAGAGGACACCCGCGCTCTGCGCGTCGACCATCCGCTGCACGACGACCGCGAGGCGGAGGCCGCGGGCGGGAACGTCGTGCGTCTGGCGGTAGGCGACGGCGCGATCGTTCCAGAGCGATGCCCAGCATGTGCGGACCGCATCGAGGACGGCGTCCTCGCCGAGCACCCCAAGTATGGTGTCCTGCTGGCCGGCAAAGCTCGCATCGGGGAGGTCCTCGGCCGTCGCCGACGAGCGGACCGCGACCGCGCTCTCTCCGAGCGCGCGATACGCCTCGCGGACTGCGTCGGCGATCCCGGCCGGAACGGGCGACGCGGCGAGACGCACGCGCGCAGTCGCGGGCGTTTCTCCGGTGACGCCGGCGGCCTCCGCTGCGAGCGCGTAGGCCGCGGTCGTGATGACGAACCCGTCCGGCACGGGAAAGCCGGCGCGCCGCAGCTCGCCGAGGTTGGCACCCTTGCCGCCGGCCTCCGACAGGTCCGCGGCGGTCAGCTCATCGAGCGACCGAACAAGCACGCCGTGATGCTAGGCGCGTCGGGAGTGCGGGAACGCCTCGCGACCCGGGTAGCGCGCCGCGCTACCGAGCTCGCGCTCGATCTGCATCAGGCGGTTGTACTTCGCGACACGGTCCGTGCGCGAGAGCGAGCCGGTCTTGATCTGGCCCGCGTCGAGGGCGACGGCTAGATCCGCGATCGTCGTGTCTTCGGTCTCGCCCGAGCGGTGGGAGATCACGACGGCGAACCCCGCGCGCTTGGCGAGGGCGACCGCGTCGATCGTCTCCGTGAGCGTGCCGATCTGGTTCACCTTGATGAGGATGGCGTTGGCCGCCTTCTCTTTGATGCCGCGCTCAAGCCGCGCGACGCTCGTGACGAAGAGGTCGTCGCCGACGAGCTGCATCCGTTCGCCAAGCACGGCGGTCAGCTTCTTCCACCCATCCCAGTCGTCCTCGGCGAGACCGTCCTCGATCGAGACGATCGGATAGCGTTTCGCCCAGTCCGCGTAGAGCGCGACCATGCCCTTCGAGTCGAGCGAGCGCTGCTCGCGCGCGAGCGCGTAGTCGCCATCCCGGTACAGCTCGGTCGCCGCCGGATCGAGCGCGATCGCCGCGTCCTCGCCCGCGCGATAGCCCGCGCGCTCGATGGCCTCGAGCATGAGCTCGAGAGGCTGCTCGTTCGTCGCGAGTCCGGACGGCGCGAAACCGCCCTCGTCCCCCACCCCGGTCGACATCCCGCGCGCGTGGAGCACGTCCTTCAGCTCGTGGAAGATCTCCGAGCCCATTCGGATCGCCTCGCTGAAAGTGGGCGCGCCGATCGGCACGACCATGAACTCCTGCATATCGGCGGAGTCCGTCGCGTGCTTGCCGCCGTTCAGGATGTTCATGAGGGGCACCGGCAGGGTGATCGCCGCGCCGGTAGCGAGATGGCGGTACAGCGGGACGCCCTTCGCGACCGCAGCGGCGCGCGCGGCCGCGAGCGAGACGCCGAGGATCGCGTTCGCGCCAAGCTTCGCTTTGTTCGGCATACCGTCGAGCGCGATCAACGCGTCATCCAGGCCCCGCTGATCCATCGCGTCTCTGCCTCTTATCGCGGGCGCGATCGTCTGCTCGACGTTCTGAACGGCCTTGCGCACTCCCATGCCGCGGTAGCGCTTCTTGTCGCCGTCGCGCAGCTCGACCGCTTCGTGTGCGCCGGTCGACGCGCCGGACGGCACCATCGCCGTGGCCCGCGCGCCACCCGCGAGCGTGAGGTCGACTGCGATCGTCGGATCGCCCCGCGAATCCAAGATCTCACGCGCGGTGACGGCCGCGATCTCCGTGTCGCTCACCGGTCTGGGATCGCCGCGACCCCGGGCAGGGTCTTGCCCTCGATGAGCTCGAGGGACGCGCCGCCACCTGTCGAAACGTGCGTCATCTTGTCGGCGAGCCCGGCCTCCTCGACCGCTTGCACCGACTCGCCTCCGCCCACAACGGTGGTCGCGCCGCTCTCGGCCATGAGCTCGGCGATCCGCCGCGTACCGTTCGCGAAGGCGGGCACTTCAAAGACACCGACCGGACCGTTCCAGAAGATCGTCTTCGCGTTGCGGATCGCGCGCGCGTAGCGATCGATGGTGCGAGGACCCACGTCCACGATCGCGAGGTGGCTCGGGACCTCGTCGACGTCGTAGATCGCGGCGCCGGACGCCCCCTCAGCATCGGCGGATGGCGCGGCGAGGACGTCGACCGGGAGCAGAAGCTCCTTCCCGTTGCCCTCGACCTCATCGGTGACGAGGCGCGCCTCCGTCTCCTTCTCGGGCTCGGCGAGCGATCGCCCGATGGGGCGGCCCATCGCCAGAAGGAACGTGTTGGCCATCCCGCCGCCGATCGCGAGGGTGTCCACGCGCGGAATGAGCGACCGCAAGACATCCATCTTCGTGCTCACCTTGGCGCCGCCGATGATCGCCACGAAGGGGCGCCTCGGCTGATCGAGAATTCGGCCGAGTTCGACCAGCTCCTTCTCGAGAAGCAGACCCGCGTACGCCGGGAGCAGGTGCGCGACGCCCTCGGTCGACGCGTGGGCGCGATGCGCCGTGCCGAACGCGTCGTTGACGTAGAGGTCGAAGCCCGCGGCAAGCCCTTTCGCGAACGCCGGATCGTTCTTCTCTTCCTCGGGATGGAAGCGGACGTTCTCGAGCATCACGACGTCGCCGGGTTTCATCGCGCGCAGGGCCTTCTCGATTTCGGGACCGATGGATTCGTCGAGGAGACGCACGGGCTTGCCGATCAGGTCGGCGAGGCGCTTCGCGACCGGCGCGAGCGAGAGCTTGGGATCGCGCCCCTTCGGCCGCCCCAGGTGCGAGACCAGCCCGACCGCGGCACCGCCTTCGAGTAGCGCGCGTAACGTGGGCAGGGCGGCGCGGATGCGCGTGTCGTCCGCGACCTCACCTTTCTCAAGCGGGACGTTGAAGTCGACGCGCACGAGCGCGCGCTTTCCGCGGACGTCGGCGTCACGAATGGTCCGCTTCCGAAAGAGCGCGGCCGTGCTAGCGGCCAGCGGCGACCGCGACGCGCATCTTGGACGCGACGAACTCCGTGATATCCGCGAGACGGCACGCGTAGCCCCACTCGTTGTCGTACCAGGAAATGATCTTGACCATGTTGCCGAGGACGATTGTGTCCATCGCGCTCACGATCGTGGAGTGCGCGTCCCCCTTGAGATCGCTCGATACGAGCGGCTCCTCGGTGTAATCCATGATCCCCTTGAGCGGCCCCTCCGACGCGCGCTTGAACGCGGCGTTCACTTCCTCCTTGGTGACCTCACGTTTGAGAATCGCCGTGAAATCGACGACCGAGACCGTCGGCGTCGGAACCCGAAAGGCCATGCCGGTGAAACGGCCCTTGAGCTCGGGGATGACGAGCGCGACCGCACGCGCGGCGCCCGTTTCGGCGGGGACGATGTTCTCCGAGGCGGCTCGCGCGTCTCGCGGATCCGCCGCGACCGTGTCGAGCAGCCGCTGGCTCAGCGTCTTCGAGTGGATCGTCGTAAGAAAGCCCTTCTCGATGCCGAACTCGTCGTTCAGCACCTTCGCGACGGGAGCGAGGCCGTTCGTCGTGCACGACGCGTTCGAGATGATGTGGTGCTTGTCCGGGTCGAACTCTTTCTCGTTGACGCCGAGCACGATCGTCTTGTCCTCATTCTTCGCGGGCGCCGAGATGATCACGTACTTGGCGCCGGCGTCGATGTGCGCCTTCGCCTTCGTCGCGTCCGTGAAGAAGCCGGTCGACTCCACGACGATGTCGACGTCGAGCTCCTTCCAGGGCAGCTTCGCCGGATCCCGCTCCTGGAGCACTTTGATCTTGCGCCCATCGACGACGAGCGAGTCCGCGGTGGCCGAGACGTCTCCCTGGTACTTGCCGTAGTTCGAATCGTGTTTGAAGAGGTGGGCGTTCATCTTTGGGTCGGCAAGGTCGTTCAGCGTGACGATCTCGACCTCAGGATGCCGCTCGAGCGAGGCCTTGAGGAACTGGCGGCCGATCCGACCAAAGCCATTGATCGCGACACGAGCTTTCATTTGTGCCTCCCCAGGGGTAGGGGCCCCTGACTGGGCAGGGACCCAGAGCGATCGAGCGCGTCCGTGCTAGAAGACTAGAGGAACCATTCACCCCGGCCCGAGAGCCGTTCTCGCGCGCTGATCACCGCACCCAGCATGCCGACGTCGCGGCCGAGCCCAGGCGGCACGACGCGCACCGCGTCGGCGGCGACGCGGAACGCGCGTGTCGCGATCGCGCGCCGCATCGGCTCGAGCGTGTGCGCCGGCTCGTGCTCGGCGATGGATCCACCGACGACGATGAGAGCCGGATTGAGCCCGTTGACGAGCGAGATCGCGAGGTTGCTGAGCGCGGCTTCGGCGCGCTGGACGATCGCGACGGCTCTAGGATCGCCCGACGTGGCTCCCGCGTAAACGCGCGCCGCGTCGTCGACTCCGTACGCCTCGGCAAGAAATCGCCCGGCGGCGAGCGACTCGACGCAGCCGTAACTGCCGCAGCCGCAGCGCGGCCCTTCGAGCGCGACGGGCCAGTGGCCGATCTCGCCAGCGGTGTTCGTTACGCCGCGAAGCATTCGGCCTCCGCTCACCAACGCGCCCCCGACTCCGGTTGAAATCGTGACGTAGACGAAATCGCGCACGCCTCTTGCAGCGCCGGCAAGGGCTTCGCCGATCGCCGCCATCACGGTGTCGCGATCAAGGAACACGGCATCGATCCCAAGTGCCCTCGCGATACCGGACGCTAGCTCGACATTGGCGAAGCCGTTGATATTTGGCGCGTCGTGGACGATCCCGCGCACGTGATCGAGAGGGCCCGGTGCGGAACATGCCGCGCCTGCCAGCTCGCGCGGCGACGTCCCCATCGTCGCGAGCGCGGCTCGCGAGCTCCCCGCGATCGCCGCGATGACGTCGACGGCTCCGCTCCGCGGGGTCGGCCGCTCGTCTCGCGCGATGATGCGCGGGATCGGCTGCTCGTCGCGCGCGATGACGCTGCGGATGTTCGAGGCGCCGAGATCGACGCCGAGGTAGAGGCTCAGACCTTGGGGAGCTTGCCGGCGAGCTCCGGCGATTGCAGGGCGTTCGCATCGCCGCCGAACACCTGGAGCTGCGCCGCTTTGTAGCCCTTCTTCGCTTTGTCCTTGCCGAACGCGCGCTCGGCGTCCTCGTAGATCTGTCGGACGAGTGTGGCCAGGTACGGCACGGCTTGCTGCTCGTCGAAGCCTTCGCGCTCGAGCGCGGCCGCGTCGATGAGGTCGTCAACGACCGGCAATGGGCGATCGATCGGGTCGGCTTGCTCGTCGACACGCATCAGCAGGTTCGCCAGGCGCGTCTCGATCTTGCCTTTGCCGTAGCCGCCGCTGTTGTATTCCATGAGCAGCGCGTTCGACAGTGATGCGAGCTTTCCAATCTTGCTCGCGGCCGCGGACGCCGGCTCGATGTGCGCGACCGGCGTCGGGATGTCCTCGCGCCGGAAGCGGCTCAGGAATCCGCCGCTCTTCTTCTTTTCTTTATCCGCGGCCGACTCGCCCGCGGCAGGCTGTTGTTGCGGCGGGGGCGCCCACTCGTCGGTGCGTGATGGGGCTGGGCGCGTCGCGGCCGATTCCTGCTCCGCCGCGGGTGCCCCCCACGGATTCGCGTTCGCCGGCGCTTCCTGCGGCTTGGCGCTCGGTGCCCACGCGTTCGCTGGCGCTTCGCTCGATGCTGGTGGCGGGGTCATCCACGATTCCGGCGGCGTGCCGGCGCCCGGTGCGCGCCACCAGTCCTTCTCTTTTTCCTTTGGCTGCGGCTGCGCCCCAGGCGCTGGGCTCTGCGGCGTGGGTGCGTTGGCAGCTGGGCCAGGCGCGAAGAGGCCCGAGAGCGAAGAGAGCCGGTCATCGACGGCGGGCGGCACGCCGGCCGGTGGGGCCGACGGCTCGGGCACCGGGCCGAAACCACCCATACGGTGCGCGATCTCCGCCTGCAGATCCTCGCGAACCACGGGCGCAGGCGCGGGCGGTTCCTTCGTCGCGGGAGGCTCGGGTTCCTTCGTCCAATCGGAAGCGCTCGTCGTCCATTCCCGCGCGGATTGCGGACGCTCCTCCGCCGCCGGTTCAGATTCCGGCCACGCGGGCGTGGGGGCGCTGCTCGACGACGTGGGTTGCGCCGCCTCCGCCGCCGGGGGCGGCGTCCATTGGGACTCTGGCGCGGCCAGCTCCGGCTCTAGCGCGACCGGCTCGGGCTCGGGCGGCGCACTTGCCTCAGGCGCAGAGAACACCGGTGGCATGTATGCCGGCGCGCTGCTGGCGGGTGGCAACGCTTCGATCACGCCGTCTTTGACCAGGCCCGAAAGGAGACTCAGCGTCTGCATTTTCCCGAGGCGAAGCTGTTCGGCGATCGCCGCGACATCGCGATCCCCATTGACGGCAAGCAGCGCGCGCCAGCGGTCCGGTGTGAACGTGACCGCGCCCTGATCCGCCGCCTTCTCCGAGAGCCGGAAACGCATGCGGTCGTCGGGTATCGACGTGCGGATGACGGAGATGCGATCACGCGCCTCGGCGGCGCGCTTCAGGAGCGAGACAAGATCCCCGCCTTCGAGGTTCGCCTCTGGTGCTGTCTCCCAGGGCGTGAACTCGAACTCGGCCTGGGAGATCGAGAAGATGGCGCCAAGGGCGTTCTCGCCCCCCTCGCCGTCCATAACCGCAGCGACCAGTCGACCGCTGGCGAAGCCGAGCGCGCCGACCTTCTCGTCACCGCGTACCTGTAGCTCCCCTGTCTTCGATGTCCCCGCGAGGAGCCCTATGACCGATTCGAGCGGAAAGTCGCCGGTGGAGCCGCGAAGCGTCACCGCAACGCTGCCTCGGTCTGCTTGTCGAAGACGTGGAGCTTCTTGAGATTCAGCCCCACCCGCAGGGTCTGGCCGGGCTTGGTCTGCGTCAGTGTCCCGACCCGCGCGACGAAGTTCGTGGTGTCGGCCGTGAGCAGAAGCTGGAGCTCGTTGCCTAGGAATTCGACGACCTCGACTTTCGCGTCGATCGGCAGCTGCCCGTCCTGGCGTTCGGTCGCCATGTCCTTGATGTCCTCGGGTCGGATCCCGAGGATCACGTCCTTGCCCACGGCCTCGGCGGCCTTGCCACTTAGCGGCGCCTTGAAGAATCCAGCGTCCGCGACCACTTGCCCATCGGTGTGTGTGACTTTCGCGGGGAAGAAGTTCATGGAGGGCGAGCCGATGAACCCGGCGACGAACAGATTCGCCGGTCGCTCGTGCAGCGTCTCCGGCGTGTCGAGCTGCTGCAGCTTGCCCTCGTTCATGACGGCGATCCGGTCGCCCATCGTCATCGCTTCGACCTGGTCGTGCGTGACGTAGATCGTGGTGCGGCGGATCCGTTGGTGGAGCTGCTGCAACATCGCGCGCGTCTGGATGCGCAGCTTGGCGTCAAGGTTCGAGAGCGGCTCATCCATGAGGAAGACGGCGGGCTCTCGCGCGATCGCGCGTCCCACGGCGACGCGCTGCCGCTGTCCACCGGAGAGCTCCTTCGGCTTGCGCTTGAGGAGCTGACCGATGCCGAGCATCTTTCCGACGTCGTTGACCCGGCGATCGATCTCCTGCTTGGGCATGCCACGAAGCTTCAGGCCGAATGCGATGTTGTCGTAGACGCTCATGTGCGGATAGAGCGCGTAGTTCTGGAACACCATCGCGATGTCGCGGTCCTTCGGCGGAACATCGTTTACCACGCGCTCCCCGATGCGAATGTCGCCCGTCGTTTGCTCCTCGAGGCCGGCGAGCATCCGGAGCGCGGTCGTCTTGCCGCACCCGGACGGTCCCACCAGGACGAGGAACTCGGAATCGCGCACCGCCAGGTTGAGGTCGTTGACCGCAAAGAAGTCGCCGAACCGCTTGGTGACGTGGTCGTAGGTGACGGTCGCCATCTCGCCGCAAGTATGTCCCAGCGCGGCCCGGCAGGCACATCGGCCGTCGGCTCGGTGGAGGCGAGCGCCTGTCGGGGCGGCCGTTACGGCAGAAGCCGCGTGGGCGGAAACGCCACAGGCCGCAGGAATGGCGGGGAGAACGTAATCCGAACCGCGTCGGGTGCCGATAGCGCCTGAGGCGTGCGGAGTCGGGCGAGGACGCGGACCCGATATGCGACCGCGCCGGCCGGCGGATCGAGGGCGAGCTCAAGCGTCGTGGTCTCGCCTGCGCGAACGAACCGGGCATCGGTCAGCGCGAACTGCTTCGGCCTTCCGGTCGCGCGGTCGTACCAGGCGACGCGGATGAACGCTTCGCGAACCTCGGGATCGCTGACCTCGACTCTCGCGCGGAACCCGGTGCGCTGGTCGGGCACCGGAATGAGCGCGCTCTCGATACCCCACGCTCGACCGCCCGGGACACCCACGACAAGCTCGGCTCCGTTCTCGCCGAACGATCCACGGGGCGTCGTCCGGCGATACGGAGGTCCGTCGGCGCTCGCGGAGACGGCGAGGGCTCCGGCTGCAACGAATGCGCAAAGGACGCTCGCGACGAGCTTTGACACGCCCGGAAATCTAGCCGGCGAATGACGCCGTGTCTGTCCTCAATTCGTGCGAAGACGTCGCACATTTGTGCGTGAGCCGTCGCATATTCGTGCGCACGCCCTCTCAGGCCAGCTGCACGATCCAGGTACCGATCTCGTAGGGCTGCAGCCGCACCCGCGCGAGGTCTCCGTCGATGTCGAGCGGAGCGGCGGTTCGGATCACGTCAAGCCCGGTGTTCCCGAGGCCGAGGTCGCCTTCGCGCAGGTCAACCGGACGCGAGGCGCGGATCGGCCGGTCGAAGAAGAGCTCTCCGATCGCCTCCTCACGCTGCGGGTTCGCGAGCCGAAGGATGAGTGACCCGTCCGGCCCGGCGCGCAGCGCGCTCAAGACGAACGGGGTGGCGGGATCGACGAACGAGACGAATGAGCGAGAGCGGCCGTCGCCCGCAACGACGAGCGGCGGCGACAACCACTCTTCGACTTGGCGCGCCGCGCGAGTGAGGTCGGACTGCTTGTCTAGAGGGATAACCGTGTACCGGTAGCCGCGCGGACCGAGACACTGCGCCGAAGGCGTCGCCAGCTCGGGCCCAGCGTGTCCACGCCGCTCTGGAAGATCGCCGCGCGAAAGAAAACCGACCGCGCGCAGCAAGGTGATCGCGATGGTGCCGCCGTCGTGCAGGACGGAGTACTCGCGAAGGCCATCCACTCCGACCGCCAGGCCCGTGGTGGCGCCTTTCACGGCGACGAAGTCGTGCAGGCACGCCTCCGCTGTCGGCGGCTCGATCCACCGTCGGCGAATTTCGAAACGGTTCGACCTCTCGAGCAGCGCGAACGCGGCGCCCGTGTGGTGCGTGAGCGCCCGGGTGCCGGTCTCGCACAGCACGCGCAGCCGGTGATCGCTCGCGCGGTTGTCTATTTGAAGGTGCACGTCGACACGCCGCTCGCCCCCCTCGAGCGAGATCTCGACTCGAACGGGACAGTCCACAAGCTCAGGCGACCGCGCGAGGCGATCGTCGCGAAGCCGTGCTGGCAGGCGCAGCACAAGGTCGACGGTCGCCGTGGCACGGTCACCTACCACGGACGCCGTGCGCGTTCCGGCGAGCCCTCGCGATCCGATCGTGGGGCCTGCGTAGGAATAGGTGTATTCGTCGCCGCGATCGCCTTCGGAGATGAGCGTGTTCTGGCGCCCGCTGCGCTCTCCCGTTGCCCTGTCGACGACGACGAAGCTGCCGTCGGTCTCGACCTCCACGCGCAGGAGGACGTTCTCGATCGCGGCGTCCCCACTCGCGTTCACCTCGGGCGACTCCGCGGCGACAATCGGCGAGAGACCGAGCCCGCTCGCGCGGACCCGGGTGGGGCGTCCGTCGATTGGCACGATGGCGTCCCGAGGCCACGGAAGCGGATTCCAGAGCATCGGCTCGCCGCCCTGACCGGCGAGCTGCGCGAGCAGCCGTTTCGCGAGTGCTGCCCCGCCTTCGCGGACGTACGCGAAACGGGGCGCCATGTCGACATCGTGGACCGCGTCGATGGAGCAGCCGCAGATCGAGTCGTGGGGATGGTTCTGCAGGAGTACGCGCCAGAGCTCGCGGAGCTCATCGCGCGCGGTGCCGCCGGTGAGCGCGTCGAGGGGCTCGCATTGCTCGAGGAGCAGGCGCTCGCAGGCAACGTTCTCCTGTTTGATCCATACCCGCGTCGAGTTCACCCCGCGGAGGATCGGGCGGTACCGACCGCTCGCGATCTCGCCGCTCACGACGTGTTGGAGCGGCGGCATGGCCGCGGCGAACTCTTCGAGGCTCGCGATCCGCGCGTCGACATTGCGGAACACCTGCCGCATCTCGCGCACGGCCTCGGGCAAGCGCGCGTATGCCTCGGCGTGGTCGTCGCCGACCATCAGCAGGACCGCGTCGCCGTTCGCGTAGGGCGTGAGCCGATCGAGGATGCGCGCGGTCTTCTGCTTGACGCGGCGGCGGAGCGCGGCGGGATCCTCGTCCGCGGCACCGACCAGCGGTAACGCGTTCGAGTAGTGATCGACGAGATGCGCAGCGCGGACACGGTCCCCGGACGGCGCCACCCACCAGAACTCGCTCCCGACCGACTCGCCCTCGTCGCCCATGCCGCGTGCGAAGACGTACGTCTCGTATCCAAAGGCACGGAGAATCTGCGGCAGCTGCGCCGGATGGCCGAACGGGTCGGCGACGTAGGCGACGCGCGCGGCGCGCCCGAGCTCGCCGGCGCTCCGGAGTCCCTCCTGGAGGTTGCGAACGATCGACTCTCCAGAGACGAGGAGCAGATCCGCGAGGACGTGCCACGGTCCGATGAGCAGGCGGTCCGTCTTCACGAGCGCTTTGACCCGCGGGAGGTCCACCGGTCGTTTTTCGAGATAGTCCTGGATCGCGATGGTCTGTCCGTCGAAGGTGAACGAGCGGAAGTCCGGGTCGCGCTCAAGCAGGTCGAGCAGGCGCGAGACCATCGGGACAAGCCGCGCGCGATAGCCCTCGAAGCGCTCGTACCACTCGCGGTCCCAGTGCGTGTGCGGGATCACGAAGGCCCGCCAACGGAGGCGCCGGCGCGCGAGTGCGACGACCCGCGGCGCGAGAAGGCCCGCGACGATGCCGACGGTGACGCCGCCGAGTACGTCCAAGGGGTAGTGAACGCCGACAACCACGCGTGCGAGCGCCGCGGATAGCCCGAGGAGGAGGATCGGCACGCGGTACTTCGGTGTGACGTACGCGAATGCCACCGCGGCGCCCATCGCCAACGACGCGTCGCCCGACGGAAACGAGAACGACGACGGATGCGCGATGACGGTCTCCGGCGCGGGGAGGAGACCCGGCGCGTTCGCGAGCGCGTCGAAAGGACGCGGTCTCCGAACGATGAACTTCAGGACCTCGGTGAACCACCACGAGCTGAGCATCGCGAGGACGACCGTGCCGGTGGCTGCGATCCCTCGCCGGTTCAGGCCGCGAGAGCGCAGGAGGAGGAACGTGAGAATCCACCAAAAGAAGCCGTTCCAGTTCAGATAGGTGAGCGCGACGGCGATCACCGAGGTGACGAGATTCCGCTGCGTGGCGATCGCCAGGTAGAGCTGCGTGTCGAAGTTCGCGAGCGCGGCGAGGAAGTCGTTCAACGCGAGCGGACGTGGCGCCAGACGAAGACGACGACGCCCAGCACGATGACGCCGGCCACGATGTAGTCGACCCCGCGAAGTTGGTGCTTCAGGTCCTGCCAGTTATCCCCGAGGACCATCCCAGCCCAGACCAGCAGCATCACCCAGGGCACCGCGCCCACGATCGAGAAGACCAGGAATCGCCAGAGCGGCATGTGCGCGATGCCCGCCGGCACCGAGATGAACGTGCGCACGATCGGGAGCATCCGCGAGAAGAGCACGGTGAGGTCACCCCAGCGGGCGAACCAGCGGTCCGCAGTCTCCAGATCATGCGGGCTGATGAGCACGTAGCGCCCGTAACGCTCGAGGAGAGGGCGACCGCCGAACGCCCCGACCGCATAGCTGACGAGGGAGCCAGCCGTGTTCCCGACGACGCCCGCGATCACCGCCCCCCAGTAGGTCCACTGTGTGCCGGTGAGAGGCTCGACCACCCCTCGCGAGACGCTCCATCCCGCGAACGGGAGGATCAGCTCCGACGGGATGGGGATCGCCGCGCTCTCGATGGCCATGGCGATCACCACGCCGGCGTATCCGAATCGACCGTACAACGAGTCGATGAAGGGAAGGACGAATTGGTCGACGGCCTCGATCAAGTCTCCGTATCGTAGTTAACCCAACCGTGTCTCTGACATCCGCGATACCGAGCGACATGCGCGACGCGCTGCGCGCCCGGGGGCGTGCCGACCTCGTCGTGGGTATACCGAGCTATCGCAATGCCGCGACGATCGGGCACGTGACCGAGGCGGCGGCCGAGGGGCTGCGCCGCAACTTCCCGGACATGCGCGCCGTGATCGTCAACGCCGACGGCGGATCCGAAGACGGCACGTCGGACCGTGTGCGCGCCTCGGCCGACGGGATGCCGACCGTCACGGGCCGCTACCAGGGCAAATCGGGCAAGGGGTCCGCCTTCCGCGCGATCTTCGAGGCCGTGACACTGCTCGACGCGAAGGCGTGCGCGGTGGTGGATAGCGACCTACGCAGCATCACACCCGAGTGGATCGCGCGTCTCATCGGCCCGATCATTCGGGGCGAGGCGGACTATGTGACACCGCTCTATGCGAGGCACAAGCACGACGGGACCATCACCAACACGATCGCGTATCCCCTGACCCGCGCTCTGTACGGCGCGCGTGTGCGGCAGCCCATCGGTGGCGAGTTCGGTTTCGGCGCCGACCTCGCGAAGGTCTACCTCGCGGAGCCCGTGTGGGAAAGCGATGTCGCGAAGTTCGGCATCGACATTTTCATGACGACGACGGCGCTCGCGCGTGGGGTTCGCGTCGCCCAGGCGTTCCTCGGCGCCAAGATCCACGACCCCAAGGATCCGGGTGCGGACCTCGGACCGATGTTCACTCAGGTTGTCGGCACGCTCCTCACGCTCGCGCGCAAGAACGCCGACATGTGGTGGAAGGTGACGGGCTCGCGCGACGTGCCGGTGATCGGTGAGATCTCGGAGGTCGAACCCGAGGCGGTGAACGCGAGCGTCCGCGTCCTCGTGGAGAACTTCAAGGCCGGCGCCACGGATCAGGACCAGGCCTGGACCGAGATTCTTTCGGCCGACACGCGCGACACCGCGCGAAAAGCCGCCGAGACAGGCAATGCCAGCGCGATCGGAGCGCGCTTCTGGGCGAAGGCCGTGTACGAGGTCGTCGCCGCGGCGAAGACGCACGACGACGCCGAGGCGCTCGCCCGTGCCCTGCTTCCCCTCTATTTCGGGCGGGTCGCGGCGCTGATCGGCGAGGTGCAGGGCCTCGATCAGGCAGCCGCCGAACGCGTCGTCGAGCAGCAGGCGCTCGCGTTCGAGCAGGCGAAGCCCTACCTCCTGGAGCGCTGGGCCTGACGGCCTCCTTAAAGGAGGACCAGCTCGTCCTTGTCACGGAGGACGATGGAAGCCTGCCGCTCGGCGCGATGAGTCCGCTCGGCCTCTACTACCACGACACGCAGTACCTCTCCGGCTACGCGCTTCGCGTGAACGGGTCTCGGCCGATTCTGCTTTCGGCGAACACCGAGCAGAACTACGTCGCCACCTTCCAGCTCATGCATTCGGAAGGCGCCGTCCTGGGAACGGCGCGGCACGCCGCCGACACGCTCTCAATCCGTCGGACGCGCTTTCTCGCGGACGGTCTCCGCGAGCGCATCGGTGTGCTCAACGCGAATGCGCATCCGGTCGATATCAAGGTCGAGCTCGAGTTCGAGGCCGCGTTCCGCGACATGTTCGCCGTGCGGGCCTATCGCGACCTGAGCCTTGCCCCCCTCGCCTCGACGCGCGGGCCGCGTGAGGGTGGGCTCATCTTCGAGCGCGTCGGCCGCGACGGCGTCCGGCGCACGACGGAGATCACGCTGCGGCCCGCGCCGGACGCGATCGAGGGAAACGTCTTCCGCGTGAACCGCACGGTCGGGCCGCAGCAGTTCCTCCAGCTCGAGCTCGCCGCGATCCCGCGCGAGGACGGCGCCGCACCGGCGGCTTCGCCGGAGCGGTTTGACGACGCGATCGACGCGCTCAACGCCCGCTACCGGCGGTTCCTGCGCTCCTGCTCGCGCTACACGACGAGCTCGGAGACGCTCGACGAGGGTCTCATCACGAGGAGTGGGCTCGATCTGCGCGCGCTCCTCGAGTTCCACCCGAGCGGCCCGTATCCCACGGCGGGCATTCCCTGGTACGCCGTTCCCTTCGGGCGTGATGGGCTCATCTCGGCCTACCAGACGCTCGGCTGGAATCCGGACGTCGCGCGAGGGACGCTGCGGCTTCTCGCGAGCTACCAGGGTCACAAGGTCGATGACTTCACGGAGGAGGAGCCCGGAAAGATCTTCCACGAGCTTCGCCGCGGCGAGCTCGCCCGGCTCGGCGAGGTCCCGCATCACCCCTACTACGGATCCGTCGACGCGACGCCCCTCTTCGCGCTCGTCTTCGCGGAGACCGTGAAGTGGACGGCCGATCGCGCCCTCTGGCGGGACCTGCTCCCGGCGGCGGAGCGCGCGCTCACGTGGTGCGACACGTACGGCGATCCGGACAAGGATGGCTATGTCGAGTACGGGCACCGTCCCGGCGAGATGCGCAGTCAAGGCTGGAAGGACTCGGCGCAGTCGCTCTCGGATCCCGACGGCAAGTGGTCGAAGCTGCCCGCCGTGCTCGTCGAAGTGCAGGCCTACGTGTATGCGGCCAAGATGGGCGTCGCCGATCTGTACGAGGTCGACGGCGACCGGACGCGCGCCGAGCGCCTTCGAGGCGAAGCGAAGGAGCTGCAGACGCGCTTCGAGCGAGACTTCTGGATGGAAGCGGAGCAGTGCTACGCGCAGGCGCTCGACGGCGACAAGAAGCAGGTCCCGGCCGTGACGAGCAACGCCGGGCATGCCCTTTGGTGCGGGATCGCGAGTCCCGAGCGAGCCGCGGCCCTCACGAGACGGCTCATGGAGCTCGACATGTACACCGGCTGGGGCATTCGCACGCTTTCGAGCAAGTACCCGACATACAACCCGATGAGCTACCACAACGGGTCGGTGTGGCCGCACGACAACTCGCTGATCGTTCAGGGCTTCGCGCGCTATGGCCACCGCGAGGAAGCGGCCGAAGTGGTGGGCGCGTTGATCGAGGCCGGCCGCCGCTTCCCGAACGCGCAGCTCCCCGAACTCTGGTGCGGTTTTCAGCGCGACCTCCGATTCTCGTCGCGGCCGGCCGACTACCTGGTGTCGTGCATCCCGCAAGCGTGGTCCGCCGGAATGGTCTTCCTCTGCTTGCGGGCGCTCCTCGGGATGCAGCCGGACCTGAACACGCAGCAGCTCGTACTCGACCCCGCGCTTCCACCGTGGCTGGACCGCATCGACGTTCGCGACATGCGCATCTTCGATTCGCGCGTCACGTTCCGCGTCCGGCGGAGCCAGCGGGGAGATCGCATCGCCGGCGGCCGGGGCCGGGTCACGAGGGCGGCTGCCAGCGCGTGACGCAGCGGCGCCCGCGCGTGGTCCTCGTCCATTACACCGCGCCCTCGATCCTCGGCGGTGTCGAGCAGGTCATGGGCGCGCATGCGTCCGCGCTCCGCGAGGCCGGAGCCGATGTCACGATCGTCGCCGGGCGAGGCCGCGCGCCCAAGGGCGTACGGCTCACACGCATTCCGGAAGTCGATTCGCGAAACCGGAGCGTGCTCCGCGACTTTCGCTCCCTCGCTCAAGGCGAGCGCACCAAGGCCCACGACGCGCTGGTCGAACGGCTTGCGCGCAAGCTTCGGCCGATCCTCGCGAAGGCGGACCGCGTCGTTGTCCACAACGTCCTGACGATGCACAAGGACCTTGCGCTGACGGAGGCGCTCGTCCGCCTCGCGCGCGAGCGCCCGGGCGTCGTGATCGCCTGGACGCACGACCTCGCCTGGTCGGACCCGCAATACGCGAGCGAACGCCACCCCGGCGACCCGTGGGGCCTCATCGCACGGGCGCACCCCGGCATCCGCTACGTCGCCGTATCGGACGATCGCGCGGACCAGCTGGCCGCGCTCGCCGGGCTCAAGCGCGAGGGCGTTGCGGTGGTCCCCAACGGCGTCGATATCGCCGCGGCGCTCGGGCTGTCTTCGGCCGGGGCACGCCTGGCCGAGCGCCTCGACCTCTACCGGGCCGATCCGCTCCTCGTGCTGCCGGCTCGCCTCACCCGGCGAAAGCGCATCGAGGCGGCCATCGCCGCGACGGCGGCCCTCCGCGGACGCGGCCACCCCGCGATGCTCGTCGTGACCGGCCCACCCGGGCCGCACAACGCGACGAACGCACGGTATCTCGCCGAGCTCAGCGCCCTCGCCGAGGGAGTCGAGGGTGTTCACCTGCTTCACGCGCTCGGCCTGCGGGCCCCGTACCGCGTTATCGCCGATCTCTACGCGCTGGGCGACGCCCTCGTGTTTCCAAGCCAGAGCGAAGGTTTCGGCATCCCATTGCTCGAGGCCGCGCTTCACCGCCTGCCCATCGTGTGCAGCGACCTCCCCACCCTGCGAGCGCTGGCCGGCGACGCCGCGACATACGTGGCGCCTGATGCGTCGGGCGAGGTGATCGCGGACGCGATCGAGCGATCCCTCGGGCAACCGGCGGCGCGTTTTCGCTCGCGGGTTCGCGCGATGGCGTGGTCTCGCGTGCTCGCCGAACAGGTGGTCCCGCTCGTGCTCGAAGGGACCGCATGAAAGTCCTGGTCGCGATCTCAGATCCCGAGCGCGATAGCGGCCTCCTCGAGACCGCGGCCGCGCTCGCCGCCGACGGCGAGGTGGTGCTCGCCTCGGCGATCGAGGTCACCGGGGATGCGACGCTCGCTTCCGCCCAACCGGAGGCGCGCGCTCGCCGCCGCGCGCTTGACGCCCTCGCGGGGGAGGTGCCCGGACGTCACATGCGGAGCCTCGTGACCGTCGCCCGGGTCGGGTGGGACGCGATCCGCGAGGCCTGCGCGACGGAGCGCCCGGACCTGCTGCTCGTGGCCTGGCGCCGCCCGGGATGGGATGTGCTCGGGACGACGATCGAGGCGATCCTGCGCCAGCCGCCGTGCGATCTCGCCGTGGTCAAGGGCCGGCCCGCGCGGGCGAAACGCATCCTCGTTCCGGTGCGCGGCGGCAGGTACGCCCAGCTCGCCGCACGCCTCGGGATCGAACTGGCAAAAACGCAGGGCGGCTCGGTGACGCTCCTCCACGTCGCCGAGCGCAACGGCGGGCGCACGCCTCAGACCCTCTACCAGCTGCTCGGCGAGCGCGCGTACGACGAGCGCGTCGAGCGGCTCGTCACACGATCGGGCGATCCGGCGAAGGTGATCGAGGACGAGCTCGCCGAGCACGACGCGATCGTGTTCGGCGCGACTGGTCGCGAAGGTGCACCCGACCCGCTCGGCCCGATCGGCCAGGCGATCATCGCGGGCGCTCGTAATGCGCTGGTCGTCCGCACCAGCGCGCCTCTCGCCTCGCCGATGTTCGTCGAGCGGACTCGCCTGCCCCTCGACCGCGCCGAACGCAGTCGGGTGCTCGGCGAGATCGTCGACAAATGGTTCGCCGAGAACACGTTCAGCTCCACCGAGTTCGCCGATCTGCGGCGGCTCGTCGAGGCAAAGGAACGGCAAGGCGTAAAGATCTCGGTCGGGCTCCCGACGCTCAACGAGGAGGCCACGATCCGCAAAGTCATCCGCGCCATCCGCTCCCGTCTCGTCGAACGGTTCCCGCTCGTCGACGAGCTCGTCGTCATCGACTCGCGCTCCGAAGACCGCACCCGTGAGATAGCGAAAGAAGAAGGCGTCCCGGTCTTCATCCACGACGAGATCCTTCCCGAGACCGGCAGCTATCGCGGAAAGGGTGAGGCGCTCTGGAAGAGCCTTCACGTGCTCACCGGCGACATCGTCGTGTGGATCGACACCGACGTCACGAGCGCGCACCCGAAGTTCGTGTACGGCATCGTCGGCCCGCTGCTGATGCGGCCCCATCTGCAGTTCGTGAAGGCGTTCTATCAGCGGCCGCTTCACATCGGGGACGAGCTGCAGGCAACAGGTGGTGGTCGCGTGACCGAGCTCGCCGCGCGTCCGATCCTGAACCTCTTCTTTCCGGAGCTCTCGGGGATCGTGCAACCGCTGTCCGGCGAGCAGGCCGGGCGGCGAACCCTGCTCGAGCAGCTGCCCTTCTTCTCGGGCTACGGCGTCGAGACGGGGCTTCTGGTGGACACGCTGCAGCGCGTGGGCCTGGGCGCCATCGGCCAGGTCGACATGAAACAGCGCATTCACCGAAACCAGTCGCTCTACGACCTCTCGAAGATGAGCTTCGAGGTCCTCCAGGTCGCGATCAAACGGGCCAGCGAGGCGCATGGCACGAACCTCCTCGAGGAGGCCAACTTCACGATGAAGCTCATCGCGGCGAGCGGCGGCAAGCTCCACCTCGAGATGCACGACATCATCGACATCGAGCGGCCGCCGATCGCGACGATCCCGATGTACCAGGCGAAGCGGAACGGTGCGCTCGATA
The DNA here is from genome assembly GCA_030854525.1 of Chloroflexota bacterium. The sequence goes on from JALYSZ010000270.1 coordinate 23,738, forward strand.
CTGCCGCTGGTTGAGAGTACTTCGCTCCGTCGCGGAGGCCCGCGCGTTCCGCGCCGGGACGGCCACGGCCTCCATTGGCTTTGTACCAACCATGGGTGCGCTCCATGAGGGTCACGCTTCGCTCATCAAACGTGCGGTACGCGAGCACGACCTGGCCGTCGTCTCGATCTTCGTAAACCCCGCGCAGTTCGGCCCGCACGAGGATTTCGCGGCCTACCCCCGCGACGAGTCGGCCGACCTCGCGCTCTGCGAAAAGCTCGGGGCGGCGATGGTCTTCGCGCCGACCGTGCACGAGATGTACCCAGCGGGCGACGCGACGGGGGTCCAGCCTGGGCCCGTCGCGGCGCGCCTCGAGGGCGCCGCGCGCCCGGGTCACTTCGCCGGAGTGGCGACCGTGCTCAAAAAGCTCTTCGCCATCGTTCGCCCAGACATCGCGTACTTCGGCCAGAAGGATTTCCAGCAGCTCCGCGTCGTCCAGACGATGAGCCGCGACCTGCATCTCGGCGTGCGGGTCGTCGGGTGCCCGACCGTCCGCGAACCCGACGGCCTTGCGATGAGCTCGCGGAACCGCTACCTGTCGGCGGAGGAGCGCACCAAGGCACCTGCGCTGTCGCGGGCGTTGCGCGCGGCGGAAGAGGACTGGTCTCGCGGCGAGCGCGATCCCGCGAAGCTGCGCGACCGCGTTCAGCGCGACACGGCCGTTCCGGGCGTCGCGCTCGAATATGTGTCGGTGGCCGACCCGATCACGCTCGACGAGCTGACGGGCCCCGCCGAGCGCGCGGTCATCTCGGTCGCGGCACGCGTCGGCAAAACGCGCCTGATCGACAACGTGCTGCTCGGAATCGGGCTCGAGGAGGTCGCATGACCACGATCGCCGAAGAGACCATGGCCGTTCCGGCCGAACCGGCGATCGAGGAGCTGTCGCTCAAGGAGCGACGCGGACAAGCTCTCCTCGGAACGATCACCGCGGCGCACTTCTCGCATCACGTCACGAACTCGCTTCTGAATCCGCTTCTGCCTCTCATCCGCAACGCGTTCGCGCTGAGCTACGCGGAGAGCGGTTTCGCGGTATCGGCGTTCTCGATCGCGGCCGGGCTTGCCAACGCCCCGTGGGGGATGCTCGCCGACCGCGTGGGCTCGCGCGTCGTGATCGTCGGCGGTCTCTTCTTGATGGGCTTGGCGAGCGTCGCGCTCGCGACGGCGGGCGCGTACTGGCAGCTCCTCGTGCTGCTCGTTGTGCTCGGGATCGTGTCCGGTTCGTACCACGGTCCGGCCGCGGCGCTCATCGCGCGCACGTTTTCGCCGCGCGTGCGCGGCACGGCGATGGGCATCCACATCACCGGCGGGCATCTCTCGTTCTTCGCGGCGCCCGCCCTCGCCGGGCTCCTCGCGACGGCAACAGGCACGTGGCGCACGCCGTATATCTGGTTCGCGGCCGCACCGATCATCTTCGGCGCGCTGCTCTGGATCGTCGTGCCGCACGTGCAGGAGCGCGCCGCGCCGAATGGCGACCGATTCGCGGCCTTCCGCGAGATCGGCCGGGTCTTCCGCGACGTCGGCCCACTCGTGTCGATCTCGATCGCGTTCCAGTTCGGAATCGCGGCCGTGCTCGCGTTCCTCGCGTTGTACTTCGTGGACGCCCGGGGACTCTCGCCGGCCCTCGCGGCGGTCTTCTTCGGGGTGCCGCAGCTCGTCGGCGTGATCGGCGCGCCGCTCGGCGGGTGGCTATCGGACCGCTTCGGCCGCCGGCGCGTGATGCTCGGGGGACTCGCCCTCATGGGACCGGCCGTGTTCGCCGTCACCATCGTTCCGAACGAAGGGCTTCCTGTCGCGCTGGTGGTGTTCGGCCTTCTGTGGTCGATGCGTTCGACGGTGACCGAAACGCTCGTCATGGACAGCGCTCCGGCGGGACGTCGGGCGACAGTGCTGGGCGCCTACTACCTCGTGAATGCGCATGTCGGCGGTGTTGGCGCGCCGCTCTTCGGTTTTCTCGCCGAGGCTGTCGGCCTCGCGACGGCGTTCGGTTGGATAGGGATCGCGTTCGTCGCGATGTCCGCGCTCGCTGTCGTGATCGGGCGGCGCGTGTAGCTACAGCGCGCCGATCACCTGGACGCCGCGCTGCTGAATGAAGTACGTGCCGCTGGAGGTGCTGAACTGGAGCACGACGTCCACCTTTGCGCTCGGGTCCCACGGCGGTCCGTCGCGGACGCTCAGCGAGAGGTGGTGCTTGCGATCCACCGCGAAGGTCTGAAGCGCCTGCGGCACCGTCTCCCACACGTCGGTCCCGTTCACGAGCCAGGCCTTCTCGGAGCGCATTCCCGCGGGCGCGTCGCTCTCCGCATCAGGTTTCAGGAAAATCGTGCCGCCGACGCCGCGCTTGGGCGTCGGAGCGGGCCCAGGCATGAGGTCGCGGTACAGGTCGACCTGGAGCGTGTACGAGTGGCCGTCGAGGTAGATTTGGTCAGGCGCCCCGCGTGCCTCAGGCGGTAGCGTCGACGACGGCCCGGGCGAGCCCACGGCGCCGCCACAGGCGGCGGCCAGCATGACGAGCGGGAGCAGGAGCCTCACGCCCATCTAACGCCTGTCAGCCTCAAAGGTTCCCGCCGCTCGGGTTGCATCGCGATCCTCAGGGGTTGACCTGCGGACTAGATTTCCCGCCGGGAAGACCGTTGCCCACCAGCGGACATGTTCGAGCAGGGTTCGGGGTCGTGTTGGCCTGCCTGCTGCTCGGCAACGCGTGCTCGGCGCTGAACCAGGTGCGCGGCTCCCCGTCGCCGTCGCCAAGCCCCACCCTCCTCACTCTCGCGAAGCTGACGGTTTCCGCGGACATGTGCGCACTGGAGGCCGGGGCACCATTCGCGGCGGGGCGGATCACGTTCCTCGCGATCAATAAGACGAATGTCACAGTGTCTTTCGCCGTTTTCATCCTGGCTAGCGGGCACACCTTCTCCGAAGTTCGCGACCACATGGAGGAGGAGCGCCGCTTGGCCGACGCGGGTAAACCTTTTCTCGGTCCGCCTGACTACCTTTCGCAGTACTCGGAGTTCTCTCTAAGGCCGGCCGAGACCGGGACACCAGAAATCACCTTGCCTCGCGGAACTTACGTGATCGTCTGCCTGCCCTTCCACCCGCTTGCGCGCGAACCACGCGCCGTCGGGGCGGTCGGGCCGCTCGATGTGAGATAGGCGACTGTCGCGCCGCCCTTTACGGTCGCGATAGGGATGTCACGAGCAGCGTCATCGCTTGATTGAGGGGAGCCGCAACGCCGAGGCGTTCGCCCTCGCGCGCGACGGCGCCCGAGATGGCGTCGATCTCGGTCGGTCGGTCGGCCTCGACGTCCTGCAACATCGACGAACGATTTGCCCCGGTGAGCGCGGCCATCGCGCGCCACTGCTTCACCGCTTCGTCCTCGCCGATCCGCACGCCGGACGCGGTCGCGACACGCGCGACCTCGCGCGCGATGCAGTCCGCGACGCGGGACGCCGGCGCGTCGGCGAGAAGCTCCGCGTTTGTCCGACGGAAGAGCGCCGTGACTGGATTGACGGCCGCGTTCGTCACGACCTTTCGCCACACGGCTGGCCACGCGTCGTCGACGACAGTCACGTCCATGCCGCCCTCCTGAAGGGTTCGCGCCAGCTCATCCAGCTTTTCCCGCGACTTGCTCCCGGCGGGCCGGCCGAGCTCGGCCTTTCCCGGTCCGGTCGCGCGGAGCTCGCCACTTTGCAACAGCTCGGCACCGACGTAGATCACGCCGACGGCCGCGCGCTCGCGCCCGACGTGTTCGACGATCGTCTCGTAGTTGCCGAGTCCGTTCTGGATCGTCAGCGCGACGCCATCGGGCGCGAGGATCCTCGCGGCAATCTCGGCGGCCCACGCGGTGCCGGGCGTCTTGGTTGTCACGATGGCGGCATCGACCGTGGCTTCTCCGTCGCGGAGTGGTGCTTGCGTGCGATCGACCTTCACAAGCTCGGCGCGACCCTCGAGCGCGCGCGCGACCACGTGTCCGATCGCGCCCATGCCCAGGATCGCGACGCGCATCAGGAGGCTTTCTGTTGTGCCAGGCTCCGCTGCAGCGAGAGCAGCTCGCTCTCTTTCATCGTGAAGCTGTGCTCATCGGTCGGGAACGAGCCGTCGCGCACTTCGCGGTCGAACTCGCGGAGAGCGCTCGTCACCGCGGTGCCGATGTCGGCGTAGCGCTTCGCGAACTTCGGCTTGAACTCGCCGTAGAGGCCGAGCACGTCGTGGAGCACCAGGACCTGACCGTCGCAGTCCACGCCCGCGCCGATGCCGATCGTCGGGATCGAAAGCCGCTGCGTCGCAAGCGCAGCCACCGGTGCCGGGACCGACTCGAGCACGATGGAGAACGCGCCCGCTTCTTCCAGCGCGAGCGCGTCGTCGATCAGGCGCCGCGCGGCGCGCGCGGTCTTCGCCTGCACCTTGAAGCCACCGAGCTGGGCGACCCGTTGCGGCGTGAGGCCGACGTGTGCCATGACCGCGATCCCGTTCGCGGTAAGGGTGCGGACTGTCTCGACGACCTCGGCGCCGCCCTCGAGCTTGATCGCGTCCATGCCCGCCTCTTTCAGGAAGCGCGCGGCGTTACGGAGGGCGTCGGATGGACCCGTCTGGTAGGTGCCAAAGGGCATATCCCCGATGAGCAGTGGTCGTAGAGCCCCGCGCGAGACGGCCGCGGCATGCCTGACCATGTCGTCCATCGTCACGGGCACGGTCGTCGGATAGCCGAGGACAACCATGCCGAGCGAGTCGCCCACGAGGATGACGTCGATGCCGGCCCCGTCGACGAGGCGTGCGAACGCCGCATCGTAGGCGGTCATCATCGTGATGCGCTTGCCGTCCCGCTTCATCGCGACGAGGTCGGGGACGGTGACCTTCTTCGGGGCTGGCACGGATGCGCCGCCGTACTGGTCGCTCACTTCGAACCTCCGTCCAGGCCGGCTACGGGCCGGTCCCGGCGTCAACGCAATCGTAGCGCGAGGCTGTACGGGCAGGGGCCCCTCGCAGGATTCATTCCAGATATCGCCTGACGGAGCGCCCCATGATGCGCGGAAGGTGCGTCAGCGAAACCGGGTTGCAGCGATGAACACGACCAGGCCGACGACGGCGACAGGGAGCGCCGGTGCGAGCGGCGCGGCCCACGTGAGGAGAAGCGCGCCGCACACCGCACCAAGACCGAGGGCGACGACGATCGCCGCGCGGCGCCGTGCGTCCGGGCCGATCGCGCCAAGCGCGCTGAGCTCGCTGAGGAGCGCGGTGATCGTGCCGGTGACGTAGGTCGTCGATAGATTCGGCGCGAGGGTGCGCGCGCTCGCGGCCTGGATTCCCATCGCCACGCCCGAGATCGCGATCAGCGACGCCGCCGCGAGGCCATCGGGCCGCGCGTCGGTGACGATCCATCCGCCGAGGAAGACGACCTGGAGAGCGAACTCGATCGCGAGCGCTCGTGTGACGTGGGCGGGCCAAACCGCCGCGGCGGGATCGCGCCGACGAGGCGCGCCGCCGCCAGGACGCCGCCGGCGTAGGCGGCAAGCGCGATGAGCGAACGCAGCGCGTTCCGGAACGCGCCCTGGCCGATCGCAAGGCCGAGCAGCACGATGTTGCCGGTCATCACCGCGGTGAAGACATCGAGACGCAGGAAGACGATCGCGTCGACGGCGCCCGCGGCGAAAGTGAGGGCAACGAGCAGCAGGTCCCGCCGCCGCGCGTCGTCCACTCTCAGCTCGCCGCTAGCTCACCGATCACATCGGGCAGCGTCGCAAGATCGCGCAACACGCGCGTGGGTGATGTCTCGAGGGCCTCGCCGTGCCGGTCGATGAAGACCGTCCGAAATCCCAACGCGGCCGCGGGTCGCATGTCGTGGTACTGGCTCGCGCCCACGTGCACCGTCCGCTCTTTGGAGGCACCGCTCCGCTCGAGGAACCGCCGCCAATGCCCGAGCGCAGGCTTGTAGCTGCCGCAATCCTCGGCGGTGATCGCGAGATCGGGACGGATGCCAAGGCGACCGATCGAGAGCTCGAGCAGATCGCGATCGACGTTCGAGAGGATGGCGAGATACCGCCCTTGATCGACCAGGGCACGAAGGGCGGCAGGGACCTCCGGAAATGGTCCCCAATCGCCCAGCGACGTCGGCAACGGCGAGGCCTGGTCATCCGGTATCTCCGCGTCGAGCGAGCGAAGGACCCGTCGGCCCACCCGATCGAGCACATCCCTATAGAGGTGATAGCCCTCGGCCTCGAACTGCGCCTCCATCGCGATGTACCACTCGGCGAGCGCGGTCCGATCGTTCACCGCCGGCAAAAGCGGGAGGAGCGCGTCGGTGATCCCCCGCTCCCAGTCGATGAGCGTTCCGTAACAGTCGAACGTGACCCACTCCACCGGCATCGCGCGAAGCTAACGGAGCTGCGGGAGGATGGAAGTCGCGAAGTACGCGCTGTCCTCGAAGCTGCTGAGCGCTTCGCGCGTCGGTGTCGGTGCGGCTGGGTGACGCTCGGGATTCGAACGCTCCGCGATCCGCTTCAGTACCGGCGATGGGTCGAGGTGCGCGGCGCGCGCGCTCAGGTACACATCACCGAGCGACATGAGCCAGTCGCGGTAGTCGCGGCGCTGATCGTCGATGGACACGGCCGCGACCCCGCGCTCGAGCCACTCGGGTCGGCCACCCTGCTTTAAGACCTGCGCCGCGTGGGCAACGTACTCCTCGAGGAGGACGCGCGCCTCGCGCTCGTGGACGATGCCGCGGATGATGGCGCACCGCGACGGATCAGAGCGCGCGTACGAGTCACAGAGCTCATCGAAGACGGCGAACACCTGGTCGCGGGGGCCGAGCGCGAGAGCCGCCGCCGCATTCGTCGCCTGCGGCAACCGAGCCATGAGATTCGAGAGCTTCCCCTGCTTCGGCCCGAACGCGGCCGCGAACACGCGCTCGCGCGCCTCTCGCCAGATCCGGATCGGCGTGTCCAGCCCTTCGAGCCGTTCCCGCAGAGAGCTAAGCAACGGCTCGTCCGTCATTCCGCCAGCCGTTCCGCGAGCTTCTCGACAAGGCGCCGCGCGACCTCGGTCTTCTTCAACAGGGGCAGCGTCTCCACGCCGTCTGCGCTGACGAAGGCGACCTGGTCGTCGTCCGAGCCGAACCCGGATTGTGGAGCCGCGACATCATTTGCCACGACGAGGTCGAGCTTCTTGTCGCGGAGCATCCGGCCGGCCTCGACGATCGCGTCGCCGGTCTCGGCCTTGAACCCAACGACGATCGTGCCAGGTCGGCGCGCCGCGACGATCGCCTTGAGGAGGTCCGGGTTCTCGGTCATCCGAATGGTCATTTCGTTGCCGAGATCCTTCTTCTTGAGCTTCGTGGTGATGCGCTCGACGGGCCGGTAGTCGGCGACAGCCGCCGCCATGATCACGGCGTCGGCGCGGGGTAGCTGCGCGAGGACCGCGTCCTTCATGTCGTCCGCGCTTTCCACCGGAAACGTGCGCACTCCCGCGGGGGGCACCAGGGCCGTCGGGCCCGTGATGAGGATGACCTCCGCACCAGCATCGCGCGCCGCGGCCGCGATCGCGTAGCCCATCTTGCCGCTGGATCGGTTCGACACGAAGCGCACCGGATCGATCGCCTCGAGCGTGGGACCGGCCGTGACCACGACCGAGCGGCCCGCGAGTCCCTGCGACAGGCCGAGCGCCTCGTCGATCGCGGCCTCGATCCGCTCGAGCGATGCGAGCCTGCCCGGACCGACGTCGCCGGACGCCAGCGGTCCCGTCTCCGGATCGATCACGCGCACGCCCCGCACGCGGAGCGCGGCGACGTTCGCCTGGGTCGCGGCGTTCTGCCACATGTGCGTCTCCATCGCGGGCGCCACGATGACCGGCGCGGAGGTTGCGAGCACGGTCGTCGCGACGAGATCGTCCGAGAACCCGTGCGCGAGTCGCGCGAGCACGTGCGCTGTCGCGGGCGCGACAACCACCACGTCGGCCTGCCGGCCCATGGCGACGTGGCCGGCGGAGCGCTCGTCCTGCATCGAGAACATCTCGATCTCGACCGGCCGATGCGTGAGCGCCTGGAACGTCAGCGGAGTCACGAACTCGGCGGCGCTTTTGGTCATGACGACCTGGACCGTCGCGCCTGCCTGCATCAGCCGACGGGCGAGCTCGACCATCTTGTACACGGCGATCGAGCCAGTCACGGCGAGCACGACGAAACGGCCGGCGACCCGCGTCAAGCGTTCAGCTCCCACAGGAGGCGCAGCCCCTCGAGGGTCAGGTCCTCATCCACGCGCTCGATACCTTTCGCGAGCGGCGCGATCGTGGCAGCGAGGCCGCCGGTCGCGAGGACGCGGGGTGGCGCTGGCCCGAGCTCGGCGATCAGTCGCGCGAGCAAGCCCTCGACCAGCCCGACGTACCCGAAGACGATGCCGGAGCGCAGGCAATCGGCTGTGTTTTTCCCGATCGCGTTCGCCGGCGGCGTGAGCGGGACCCGGAAAAGGCGCGCTGCGCGGCCGAAGAGCGATTCCGCCGAGACTTCAAGGCCCGGCGCGAACGCGCCTCCAAGGAAGTCGCCCTCGGCGCTCACGATGTCGAAGTTCGTCGTGGTCCCGAAGTCGACGACGATCGCCGGGCCGCCGTAGCGGCGGTGCGCGGCGAGCGTGTTGGCGATGCGGTCCGCGCCGACCTCTGACGGGTTGTCGACCCGCAGGCGTACCCCGGTCTTCACGCCAGGACCGATGACCAGCGCGGGCCGGTCCAGGTAGCGCTCCGCGAGCCGGGTGAACGACGCCGTGAGCGGCGGCACGACCGAGCCGAGCACGAGCGCATCGACGTCGTCGAGCGAGAGATCCTCCCGACCGAGAAGCGCGTCGACCATCACGGCAAGCTCGTCTTCGGTCTGGTCGTGCCGGGTCGCCGTGCGCCACGTCGAGATGAGCTTCGCTCCGTCGTAAGCGCCGAGGACGACGTTCGTGTTGCCGACGTCCGCGGCGAGCAGCGTGGTCACTAGTCCTTCGCTTCCGTTGCACCGGTGCGCATGCCACGCTTTCCCATCACCTTGAGGCGCTTGGCCACGTTCGCCGGAACGTACTTGTCGATCGGCGCGCCGAACGCGGCGAGCTCCTTCACCCGCGAGGCGGAAATGAAGAGGAACTCCGGGGCGGTCATCAGGTAGACCATCTCGATCTCGGACGCGAGCGAGCGGTTCATGTTCGCCATCTCGAATTCGAATTCGAAATCCGAGAGCGCGCGGATCCCACGGACGATGAAGCTCGCGCCGCACGTGCGCGCGAACTCGACCTGCAGGCCGTCGAAGGCACGGATCTCGACGTTGCGAAACCTTGCGCAGGCCTCGCGCATCAGCTCGATGCGCTCGTCCGCGGTGAAGACCGTCTTCTTCGCGAGGTTGCGGCCGACGCCCACGACCACGCGATCGAAGAGACGCGAGGAGCGCTCGACGATGTCGAGGTGCCCGTTGGTGGGCGGATCGAACGAGCCCGGATAGATAGCCACCCGATCACTCATGCGGTCGCGATACCTCCTTGGCGTGCACGCCGCACGCGCAGGGTAACGCTAGCCGGTGGGTAGCGGGGTGGCTGCGCGGAGACGTTGTGTGACCGCGCGCAGCACCTTCACCGCGATGTCCGCGTTCTGGTGCAGAACGTCACGGAACTGCTCGTGCCCAAGGACGAGGCAACGCATCGGGGTGGCGGCTTTGACGGTGGCGGTGCGGGGCCCGTTGTCGAGGAGGGCGATCTCACCGAAGAAGTCGCCAGGTCCGAGCGTCCGTTTGCCCTCGGGTGCGTCGACCTCGGCCTTGCCTTCGAGGATCACGAAGAAGTCGCCGCCGGTCTCGCCCTTCTTGCAGAGCGTCTTGCCCGCCGCGATGTCCACCTCATCGACTCGGGAAGCGATGAAGGCGAGCTCCTTTTCGGTGCAGCCGCCGAAGAGCGGCACTGAGCGCAATCGTTCGACGCGGGGATCGGCCACGGCGCGGAGTTTAGCCCTGTCTAGGCGATTCGCCTTCCAGACGCGTAGACCTCCGCGATTAGGGGCGCTCCCATCCGGTAGGCGAGCTCGCGCTCGTCGTCTGTGTCGAGTACGACGATGTCCGCGCGGCGCCCGGGCAGGAGCGCGCCTACGCGACCGCCGCGGCCGAGCGCATGCGCCGCGTTGATCGTCGCCGCGACGATCGCCTCGTGGGGAGTGAGCCCGCAGAGCGTGACGCCAAGTGCGATCGCCGTCGGCATCCCCTCGAGCGGTGAGGTCCCCGGGTTGTGGTCCGACGCGAGCGCGACCGGCACCCGCGCCGAGATGAATCGGCGGGCCTCAGGCGGCGCGTAGCCAACGAAGAACGCGCTACCGGGAAGGAGGACCGCGGGCACCTCCGCGCGCGCGAGGGCACGGATCCCCTCCGCCGAGGCATGCGCGACGTGATCCGCGGACCGCGCATGAGTGCGTGCCGCGAAGGCCGACGCGCCGACATCGTTCAGCTGGTCGGCGTGCATCGTGACAGCGAGCCCAGCTTTCTTGGCGGCGGCGAAGAGCGGGCGGACGTCGTCGACGTCGAACACACCCTTCTCGACGAACGCGTCGACCGCCTCAGCGAGGCTCTCGGCGCGGACCGTGGCGATCGCCTTCGTGGCCTCGCGGATGAAACGCTTGCGATCGTCGGTGTACGGGGCGGGCAGCGCGTGGGCCGCGAGGTACGTGACGGCAACGTCGATGGGGGCATCCACTTTCGCGCGCGCCAGGAGCCGAAGCTGCCGCAGCTCTTCCTCCGGGTCGAGGCCGTACCCGCTCTTCACCTCGATCGTCGTCGTGCCAAGCTCGGCGGCGTCGCCGATGCGCCGCATCAGCAGCGTGAGGAGCTGCTCATCGGTCGCATCGCGAGTCGCGCGCACCGTCGCGTGGATCCCACCGCCGGCGGCGAGCACAGCAAGGTAGTCGGCGCCGCTTTTCCGGGTCGCGAATTCCTCCCAGCGCTCGCCCGCGTAGCACAGGTGGGTGTGCGGATCGACGAAGCCGGGCATGACCACACGGCCCCGCACATCGACATCCGTCGCGCCCTCGACGCGCTCGATCGCGCCGTGGACGCTGCCGTGGCCCGTCGCCACGATCGCGCCGTCGCGCACGGCGACGAAGCCGTCGGCCACCGGGCCGACGTCACCGGCGGCCGGCCCGACACGAGGACGCTCGTCTTTGAGCGGCGCCAGCGTCAGCAGTCGCGCACCGTGAAGGACGAGATCTGCTTGCGTCACTCCCTCTCGACGATCTTCCAGTACGAATCTTTCCGCGAGATCTTGTCGCCGCGAAACTCGAAGAGGTCGCAGCCGCGCACCTCGACACGTTCGCCCGCGCGGGTTGTCCCGGTGAGGAGCCACTCCGATACGCCCCGGTCGCCGGCAACGAAGTGACGGTCGTCGCCGTAATGGACGTCTGGTATTCCCTCGAAGCGCGTGGCCAGGAGCGCTCGGACAGCGTCCCTGCCTACCGCCCCCCTTCCCCCGGGCGCCGGGCCCCTTGGCATGTTGAAGACGCAGTCGTCGGTAAAGAACGACATGATCGCGTCGAGGTCGTGCCGGTTGAACGCTTCGAGAACGCGCTTGAGTGTCCGGTCATCCACGATCTACTCGAGAAAGTGGCTCTCGATGACGCGATCGCGGGTGAAGCCCTCGAGCTTCAACGAGTCTGCCGCGACCTGCAGCACCGCGTCGAGAGGGATGAGGCCTATGAGCTCGCCTCTCAGGACCTTGACCCCGGCCGCGTTCGCTTTGGTCTCGACCTCTCGCCACACCTTCGCGAGCGACGTCACGGTGTGATCGAGCAGGTTCATCGACACCTGTGCACGCGGCGGGTCCGTGAGCATGAAGCCCTTCGCCTGCACAGCGGGAAGGCCGCCGGAAGATTCTCGGATCTCCTTGGCGATCTGTTGCGCAAGCTTGAGATCCGTCGACTCGAGCTCGATGTTGAACGCGATGAGGAACGGTCGCGCGCCGACGACGATCGCCCCGGCCGTCGGATGCATCCGCTTCGGCCCCACGTCAGGAGCGTGGGTAGTGTCGAAAAACGCGGCGAGCCCTTCGTACTCGGGCTTACGGATGTCAGGAAGCCGCACGCGCTCGGGACGTGAGGCGGCCTTCGCGTAGAAGTAAACCGGCACCTCGTGACGCTCCGCGACCTCGCGACCGAACCGGTGCGCGAGCTCGACGCACTCGTCCATCGTCACACCGGCGAGCGGTATGAATGGCACGACGTCAACCGCGCCGAGTCGCGGATGCTCGCCCTTGTGCGTGTTCATGTCGATCTCGCGGTATGCGAGGTCGATGAGCGCGTGCGTCGCGCGCACCACCGCATCGGGTTCGCCCGCGTAGGTGAAGACGGAGCGGTTGTGGTCGACGTCGCTCGTGCGGTCCAGCAGGCGGACGCCTTCGGTCGCGCGAATGGCATCGGCGAGGCCGTCTATGACATCGCCGCGCCTGCCTTCGCTCACGTTCGGGACGCATTCGACGAGCTTCGGCACCGCGCGAGAGGCTAGCGTTATCGCGCGCTAACGGCCCGCCGGCACTCCGGTCGTCTGCGGCATTTCGAGCGCACCGGCCTGCATCGCGATTGCGAAGCCGTCGTTCAGGCCCCAGTGCTCCACGATCTTTCCGTCCCTGAGCCGATAAACGGACCAGGACTCGATGTCCTTGATCGGCGTGCCACCCTCCGGTGCCGCTACGCCTGGGACGCCGCCCATGTACTGCGCACTGAACGTGCTTCGGACGAACACCTTGTCGCCTTCGGCAAAGATGTCCTTCATCTCGAGCTTGCGGTTTTTGAATGACTTCATCGAGCCCTGGTGCGCGATCTTCGCGCCGGCGAGACCCTGCGGTAGGAACGGCGGCCGGTCGTGCGAATGATCGTTCGGGGCGAAGTACTGATCGAGCTGATCGAGCTTCTCGTCGATCCAGAGCTGTTCGACCGTGCGGACGATGTCCTTGTTGCGTTGCTCGTCGCCCATGGTGCGCCTCCCCTTGGCCGCGCTCTAGTGCCGGGCGGCCTCCGGCGATCTGCCCTCGGCGTTGCGGATCCGACGCGTCAGCATTGGCAGCAGAGCCAGCGCGATCTGCGGGTGGCTCTCGAGGATTCCGCGGAAGTGCCAGCGCTGGATCCCGAGCGCGGTGGTCGGCTCGACCGCGCGAGCAGTCGCCGAACGTGGGAACTCGTCGAGGAGCGCCATCTCGCCGAAGACATCACCGGGCCCGAGCGTGGCGATCTTCTGCTCTTTGCCATCGCGGTCTTGGACGATGTCGACCTTGCCCGATCGGATGATGAAGGCGCCGACGCCTGTGTCGCCTTGCCGCACGATCTCCTGCCCCGGCTCGTACCGCTGCTCCACCGCGGCGTTCGCGATCGCCTCGAGCGAGCGCTGATCGAGATCCTCGAACATGGAGACCCGCTTCAGGAAGTCGATGCTCGTCGTCGGCACGGGCGCGATGCTAGCCGATACTCCACATCCATGCCCGAATTCCGCATCGAGGTGGCCCACGACATCGCCGGCTGCGCCGCGACGGTCGCGCTGCAAGAAGAGGTCTGGAGCGGCGATGTCGTCGTCCATCCGCAGCTCATGCTTGCCGTCGTTCACAACGGTGGCTTCGTAGCGCTCGGCTACGCGCCGGAAGACCCCAAGCCCGCGGGTTTCGTCTTCGGTTTCCTCGGCATCCACGATTACCACTTCAGGCACCATTCGCACATGCTCGCGGTCCGGGATCCGTACCGGGGAGGCGGACTGGCGCAACAGCTCAAGGAGGCGCAACGCGATCACTGCTTGGACCAGGGCATCGAGATCATCGCGTGGACGATGGACCCGCTCGAAGCGCGCAACGCGCGCTTCAACTTCGGAAAGCTCGGCGCCTACACCCGCACCTATCACCGAGACTTCTACGGTCCCATGCCCGACAAGCTGAATCAGGGACTGCCGTCCGATCGCATCTACGTCGAATGGCCGATCGGCCACGACCGCACCTACAAGCGCCTTCGGGGCGAGGACCGCGCCCCGTCGCTCGAGGACGCCGAGCGCGAAGGGATCGCCTACCTGCTTCGCGCCGACGGTGACCACCCTGGCCTACTCGCAGAGACGAAGAGCGCGTCGCACCTCCTCGTCGAGATCCCGCGCGCGTTCCAGGAGCTCAAGGCCCGCGACGCGAAGCTCGCCCTCGACTGGCGGCTTGCGGGGCGCGGCGCGTTGGAGCGCGCGTTCGGCGAGGGTTACGCGGCCGTCGAGTTCCTGCGCGCGACCGATGGCCGCGGCGCGTACCTCCTCGTACCGCAGCCGCGACGCGACCTGACGCTCGACACGGACGACGCATGAAGATCGAGCGGGTCGAACTCTTCGTGGTGCGCCTTCCGCTGAAGAACGCGTACGAGACGAGTGGCGCGCGCGAGACTCACATGACGCGCGTGCTGTGCCGCGTCGAGTCGGAGGGCGCGGTCGGATGGGGCGAGAGCGTCGCGGGAGAGGTCCCATGGTATTCGGGCGAGACGGCGAAAACCGTCCTCTACGCGCTCGAAGAGTTCATCCTGCCGGAACTCCTGAAAGCCGACCTCGCCTCGGCGGACGATGTCGATCGGAGGTTTCGTTGGATCCGCGAGCACCGGATGGCGAAGGCCACCGTCGAGATGGCGGTGTGGGACCTCTTCGCCAGGCGCGCGAACAAACCGCTTTCGGCGCTCCTCGGCGGTACGCGCGACCGGATCCTGTGCGGCGTCGCGATCGGCATCCAGCCCTCGATCGAAGCCCTCATCGAGACCATTCGCCGCGAGCTCCAGGGCGGCTACCAGCGCGTGAAGCTAAAGATCAAGCCGGGGCTCGAGGTCGAGATCGCGGAAGCGACGCGCAAGGCCTTTCCCGACCTCGCCTTCATGCTCGATGCCAACTCGGCGTACACGCTGAAGGACGTCGAGCTCTTCAAGCGCATCGACCCGACCAAGCCGACGATGATCGAGCAGCCGCTCGCGCACGACGACCTGATCGATCACGCGGCGTTGCAGCGTCAGATCGCGACGCCGATCTGCCTCGATGAATCGATCCACACGAGCGAAGACGCGCGCAAGGCGATCGAGATCGGGGCCACCCGCGTCATCAACATCAAGGCCGGCCGAGTGGGCGGGCTCGCCTCGGCGAAGCGCGTGCACGACGTGTGCGCGGCGCACGACATTCCGGTGTGGTGCGGCGGGATGCTCGAGATGGGCATCGGCCGCGCTCACAACGTGCACCTCGCGTCGCTCCCGAACTTCCGCCTGCCCGGGGACGTGTCCGCCTCCGCCCGCTACTTCGCGACCGAGATCATCGGCGAGCCCTTCACCGTCGACAAAGACGGAACGATGAAGGTGCCGACGAAGCCCGGCATCGGAGTGACAGTCCTCGAGGACGTCATCCGGAAGATCGCCACCGAGCGACGGGAGATCCGCCCGAGCTAGGTGAGGTCTCTGCGGGTCCTGTCCCGGGGTCGGGGTCGCGCGCTCACCTACCGGTCCGCTGCGCCCGGCTGCTGACGGCGCGTGTGCGACGCGGCCGGTCAACGGCTCGCGCGCAACCCGCTCCCCCCGTGCCACCCGCAGAGACCCGGGTTCACCGAGCGGCTTTGCTCTCCGCTGCTCTTGCTTCGGCTGGCTTTTCCTCGGGCCACACCACGACTTCGTCGATGACAGTGCCGAACGCATCCACGAGTCGGACGTAGTCGGCTTTGCGCCAGATGATTCTGGCCGCGCCGGTCGGCCCGGCGGCGTACACGTGCTTGCGGCCCGGGGCGAGATCGTCGGCGAGCGGATGCGTCGCTGCGCGTGCGCGCGAACCCGAGTGGATCCGATAGATCTCGCCGGCGCTGACGAAGGCGGGCGCACCCCAGGTGTAGATCCACTCCCACTCGACCGGCTTGGCAACCTCCGGCTTCCAGAGGCCGCGCAGGTGCTGGAGACGCCAATTCGCAAAGTCGCTCGAGATGTCGGCGATGATCTCGACCCACTCCACGTTCGCATCCTCGATCGGCGTGTCCGCGAGCGCCGGACGGATCATGAGGATGTGCCCCTTGTTCGCCTCGACGGGGCGGAAGTCGGCCATGTGTGCAGAATAGCCGCCGCATGACCGGACACGTCCGCGCGCTGCTCGCCGAGGTCGCGGGAACCTTCCTCTTCGTCTTCGTTGGCGCCGGCGCGATCGTGGCGACACGCGGAGACAATCTCGTGGCCGTCGCCCTCGCCCACGGACTCGGACTCTCGGTGGCGGTCTCTTCGTTCGGAGGGCTCTCGGGCGGCCACTTCAACCCGGCCGTAAGCTTCGGGCTCGCGATCGCGGGAAAACATCCCTGGCCGCGCGTGCCCACCTACTGGATCGCGCAGGCCATGGGAACGCTCATCGCAGGATTCGCGCTGCGCTACGCCTTCGAGTTCGACCCGACCGCGCTCGCGCGGACGCACATCGGAACGCCGGCGCTCGGAGGCGGCGTGACGGTCACCGCGGCGATCGTGGTCGAAGCCATCCTCACGATCTTCTTGCTCTGGGCCGTCTTCGGCACCGCGGTCTCACCCCTTGCGCCTCGGATCGGCGGCTTCGGGATCGGACTCATGGTCGCGGCCGACATCCTGGGCGGTGGCGCGATCACCGGCGCCGCGATGAATCCGGCGCGATGGTTCGGCACGGCGGTCGCCGCCGGGTTCTACGACAACTGGTTCGTGTATTTCATCGGCCCGTTGGTCGGAGCCGCCATCGCGGCGCTCACGTACCGGTTCGTGTTCGCACCGCCTCCTGACCTCGCGCCCTCGAAGCCGGTCGCGCCGGAGCCGTAGCCCGTGGAATGACGCGCGACGAGATCGATCGGATCCTCGAGCGCCACTTCGCGGCGGAGCAGAAGCGCGACATCAACGCGATCCTCGCGACGTACACCGACGACATCGAACACGACGCCGTGGGCAGGGACCCGAATCCGATACTGGGCAAGGCCGCGATCGGCGTTTTCTACCGCGAGTTTCTCTCCGACCTCGAGCACGCGAAGGTCATCCCCGTCCGGCGCCTATACGGAGATGACTTCGTGGTCGACGAATCGATCGTCGAGGGCTACGCGCATGGGCGGCCGTACGACCTCGAGGGGTACGGGCGCCCCGTGCGCTTCCGGCTGTTGCACCTCTTCGAGTTCCGCGACGGTCTTATCGCGCGCGAGAACGCGTGGCTCGACATGCTCGCAATCCAGCGGCAGCTCGCGCCACCCCGGCACGGCTAGATTCGCGGAATGACCAGCATCTGGCTCGACGAGATCGCGCCCGATGCTTACCCGAGCCTCGATGAAGACACCGCTGCAGAGGTCGCGATCGTAGGCGCGGGCATCGCCGGCATCGCGACCGCCTATCACCTCGCGCTCTCCGGCCTGAGACCGGTGGTGCTCGAAGCTCGGACAGTCGCCGAAGCGGCGAGCGGGCGGAACGCGGGCTTCCTTCTCGAGGGCGTCGCCGAGAACTTCGTCTCGGCGACGCGCCGTTACGGCGAAGACCCTGCGCTGCGCATCTGGCGCTTCACCAAACACAACCAGGAGCTCGTCCGCGAGATCGTGGGGCGGGAACGGATCGCCTGCGACCTCGCCTGGAATGGGTCGTCGCAAATCGCCGGGGACGACACGGAATGGGCGGAGGTGCGCGAGAGCGCGGCCCGCCTAAAGAAGGAAGGCGTGCGAGTTCGGGTTGCTCCGGAGGACCGCGCGGCGATCTACGAGGACGACGGCGAGCTCCACCCGGTGCGATACGTCCGCGGGCTGGCGCGAGCTGCCGCCGCGGCCGGCGCTCGGATCCACCAAGGAACACGTGTAGTGGCCGTCAGCAAGGGTGACGTGCGAACCGACCGCGCTCACGTCCGGGCAGGTGCGGTCGTCGTCTGCGTCAACGCGTACTCGCAGCACCTCGTGCCCCTACGCGTGCGACCGGTGCGCGGTCAGATGCTCGCGACCGCGCCGGTCAGCCGCCGCGTCTTCGAGCGGCCGGCCTATGCCAACCGGGGCTACCGCTACTGGCGCCAGCGTGCCGACGGGAGTCTCCTCGTTGGCGGCTGGCGGGACACCGCCGCCGACGAAGAGGTCGGCGAGGAGGAGCGGACCACACCGCGAATCCAGGAGCAGCTCGAGCGCTTCCTCCGCGAGCAGTCCGCCGAGGCGAAGGTCACCCACCGCTGGGCCGGGGTCATGGGCTTCTCCCACGACGCTTTGCCATACGTCGGCCCTCTCGAGAGCGGCGTGTTCGTGAACGCGGGATTTACCGGCCACGGCATGTCCTTCGCGACCGCGACGGGCGAGCTCACCGCCGATCTCTTGCGCGGCTCTCGACGACATGAAACCGATCTGTTCGCGCCTGAGCGTCCCTGAGCGGGCAAGCAGGCGAGCGCTTAGAGAGACCCCGCGCGTTGAACCTTATAGATGCACGGATCACTTCTCCCGAGCGCCACCGATCTTGCCGACCTCTTCAGCTACATCCTCGGCAACCCGTACCTCTTCGTCAGCTCGAGCACCGTGATGACTACCGGCCTAGTCCTCGGCGCCGTCGCCGTCTCGATGGTCCCCCGGAGCGCGCCCGTCATGCGCGTCGTCGCGCCGCCGCTTGGGATGCTCCTCGGCTACTTCGGCGTCGGAAGCATGGTGCTCGCGACCGAGATCCTGCTCCGCTTCCATGCCTCGATCCCGGAGGCTACCGAAACGCAGTTCGCCTCGGGCATCGGCCACCTTCTTGAAGCAGCTGCGGGCATCGCCATCCTCAGTCCGCACCTGCGCTCTCGCTCGCGACGGACCTGGATCGTCGCGAACGCGCTGGCGGTCGCCTACTGGGCTCTTCACGTTGTGGTGCTTACCCCACCGTGGTTCGCGTTCCAGGGCCAGCTCGAGGTCATACGCACCGCTGCCCTCGGCACGCTCGCGGTCGGCGCCTTGGTCAGCGCGTTCCTATGGCGCTTCGCTCCAGGGCGGCGATAAGCGCGTCGATGTTGAGGCGCCGCGAGTCCTAGCTCGCGCTCAGCGCGCGTACGCCGCAAAGCATTCCCGAAATGCGACGGCGCCTCGTACGACAGGAGCTCGCCCTTCCAGCCATCGTGCGCGAGCGCACCCTCGACGTGGATGTTGTGAGGCGTCAGTCCGATCGAGACGTCCGGTTTAGCCACGGTGAAGCGCCGGCCGAGCTCCCGCATCCCCGCAGTGGTGGCGTTCGCGAGCGATGGTCGGTCCTTCGGCTTCGCTTCGGGGATCGCGATGGATCCGCGGCGCAACGCACGCAAACACGAGCAGCATTCGCGCGGATATGCGCGCCTAAACTTGAGGTGCTCCGAGGGCCGCTAGCTCAACGGTAGAGCAGGGGACTTTTAATCCCTTGGTTCCGGGTTCGAATCCCGGGCGGCTCACTGCCTAGTTCAGGACCGCGCGCTCCACCTCGCCGACGAGCTCGTCGACTTCGAACGGCTTCCCGCAGACGTACGCCGCGCCGAGAAGGCTTGCGATCTCTCTGCGATCGGTGCGTCCGCTCACGATCACGATCGGCACGTCGTTCGCGTCGGGCCGCCGCTCGCGCCAGCGCGCGACGAACTGGGTCCCGTCGTAGTCCGGTAGCCCACTGTCGAGAACGACGGCGGCGGGCTTCCGTGCGAGTGCCGTTCGCAGTGCCTGCGCCGCATCGACGGCGGTGATGACATCGAGGCCCACCGCGCTCAGGGACTCGGTGATCAGCCTGCGAGTGTCGCTGTCGTCCTCGATGACCAGAACAGGTCGATTTAGCCGCCGCCGCATCCAAACCAATGGTGGTCACCGGATGGGACATACCGCCAGCGACAGCCTCGGAAGCGAGCGCTAGATCCCGCGCAGAAGGTCGGCGAGGGGAACGTCCAAGCGCTTAGCGAAGTGCGCGAGGGCCGAGAGGGACGGCGCGACCCGCCCTGTTTCCATCTTCCAGACGTACTGGCGCTGGAAATAGACGACGCCCTTAGGACTCGCGCCGAGCTCGGCCATGGTGAGTCCCTTCTTCTCTCGCAGCTCGCGGATCCGCTTTCCCACCTTGCGGAGGAGACGGGGCTCGCCGGGGACGTCCGGATTCACCCGTGCCGGCATACGAACTCCACGATCTCGCCCAGCGCTTCGTCGCCGTATGGCGCGTTGAACATCGCACGAGAATGCTCGCGCCCGCCGAAGAGGACGAGCTTCTTCGGGGCGGCAACGGCGGTGAAGCAACTCAGCACGTTCGGGGTCGCGCGCAATGAATCGCGGTCCGCACAGACAAACAGCTTTCGGCCGG
This sequence comes from Chloroflexota bacterium, assembly GCA_030854525.1. The sequence continues at coordinate 44,024 of JALYSZ010000270.1, forward strand.
TGATCTTCTTCGAGAGCTCGTCGGGGACCGCCGCGACCGGCGCGGAAATGGCGACGACGCACTCGACATCGGCCTCGAAGCTCGACGCGAGCACCGCGCTCCCACCCATCGACGATCCGACGAGCGCGATCTCTTTGACCCCGCGTGAGCGCAGTGCCGCCTTGGCGGCGGCAAGATCGGCCACCGGGGTCCACGGCTTGCCGGGCCGGTAGCGGTTGGTCTTGCCGCTCGACCCCCCGTAGCCGCGGAGATTGACGGCGACCGCCGGCACGCCGCGCGCCGC
>JALYSZ010000274.1 GCA_030854525.1 Chloroflexota bacterium
GCGCGACGCACGCTGGCGCGTCGTCATCGCGGCGCTCACTGTCGGTGTCGACGGTACTCGAGTGGAGCTGATCGAGGCTTCATAGAATCAGGGGCGATGGCGACGATCGCCCTTCCGCTCCGTGCCCGGCAACTCGCGATCTCGGGTACCACGATTCCCCTCGCGCTCGGTCTCTTCGGCGTGGCCCTCACCTGGTTCGGAGCGGCCTGGGATGTTTCGTGGCACCGGCTCATCGGCCGCGACACCTTCTGGAGCGCGCCGCATCTTTTCCTCTACGGCGGAATTTCGCTGTGGGGACTCGCGTCCCTCGTCGCCACCATCACCGCCATGCGCGGTCGGCCAGTCCGCGGCCGCGAGCTCCGGATCGGTCCTCTGCGCGCGGAGCTCGGCCTCGCCCTCCTCGGCATCGCTGCGGCGATGGTGATCGCGTCCGCGCCGTTCGATGACGCCTGGCACCGCACGTTCGGGCGCGACATCGACATCTGGAGCCCGCCACATCTCACCGGTGTCGCCGGCTCCGCGCTCGCGTTCGTGGGCTGGTCCGTCGCCTTCGCGCCAGGCGTTTTCGCGATCCCCGAGGGACTACGGCGTTCCCTGCGCGCGGTGATGCTCGCGAATGTCTGCGCTGTGTTCGTCTTCGGGATGAACTTCTACTACATCATGTCCGTCACCCGCGAAGGCTTCTTTTATCCGCTTGTCGTCGCGCTCATGATCCCAGCCGCGCTCGCGTTCGGCGCGGGGCTGCTCGGCGGCCGCTGGGGCGCCACGATCACCGCGGCGACGTACACCGGCGCGGCCTTCGTGACGTACGCGATTCTCGCCGGTGGTGGCTGGCTCGCACCAGCGTTTCCGCCACTCTTCGTCGCGGGCGCGATCGCGATCGACGTCTTTCGCGCGCGCGGCGTGCGCTTCGCGCATCCTCTCGCGCTCGGCGCGGCGTTCATGGTCGCCTTCGTGATCGCGGAGTTTGTGCGGATGCTTCTTTTCCCGGCCACGCCTCCGAGCGGCACGGGCAGCGGTGTCGACCCGCGGGGCACAGCCCTCTACTACCAGTACTACGGCCAGGCGCTCGCGCGGCCGTGGCTTTCGGTCTGGCCGGTCGCCGCCGCGATCCTCGGCGCGCCGCTCGCCGCCGTGAGCTGGCTCGCCGGCCGACGCGTCGGCGCTGCGCTAGGGGACAATCGCGACGCTCAGGCCGTCGTTCACTCGTAGCGTCGCGGACCTGGGTGCGTGCGCCACCCGCAGCGTGCCCCCGTGGGGCATGCGCACCTCCTGCCAGCCAGCGCCTTCAGCGCGTAACAGGTCGTCCCAGAGGACGACATCCACCTCGGTACCCTCACACGGCTGTTGGCGCGAACACCGGAGGGGGCGCTCGTACGTAGGGTTGGCCGCCGGGTCGTACGCGAAGATCGGATACTCGCCGGCGAGGTAGTGATCGACCAGCATCTTGTCGTACCCGGTGACGACCGACGTCGTCGCCGGCGCGAAATGCGCGTGGACGTACGCGACCTTCTCGTCGATCCCGCGATCGAGGCGCGCGATGTCCCGCGACGAGATCGGCGTGTCCGTCAGGAGGAAGATCGCGGCGTTGCCGAGCACGACCACCGCCACGATCCATTTGAACGTACGCGGCATCCGTAAGCCCTTCGCGAGCGCGATCGAGCCGCGAGCCGCGAGGATCGCGAGACCCGGCAGCATGCTGAAGATGTAGCCGTACTCGCCGACGTGGATGAAGACATAGAAGGGAAGCGGCGCGAACGTCCATAGAACCATGAAGGCCGTGCGCCGGCGGTCGCGTAGCTCGACGCGCCGCGCCTCGGCGGAGATGAGCGTCACGACGGCGAGCGGGATCAAGAAGTAGAGGCCACGACCGAGGAAGCGCCCAAGCTCATACGTGTTGCGGTAGATCGCGATCGGCCCGTTCCCAAAGACGCTGTAACGGTCGTCCACGAACTGGCTCTGGATTCGGACGGCCTCGAGGAAGCGGGAGAGGCCGCCGTCGGCCGCCGCGCTCGCGAGCACCCAGACGCCCACCAGCGCCGCGACAACCGCCGCGGAAGCCCCCGCGGCGACGATCGTCGTTCTGGTGGCAATGAGGAGCCAGACGGGGGCGAGGAAGATCGCGAGGTCAGATCGGAATCCGATCGCGATGCCCCAGGCCGCAGATGCAGCGACCAGTCGGAACCGTCGCCCCTCTGGAGACGCGTCCGGATCGAGCGCGCGCCAGAAGAGGAGCGCGCACAGCGTCGTGAGCGCGGCAAGGAGCGTATACGGGTAGGCGACACCGCCATACGCCCAGAACGTGACGGCCGTGAGGACGAAGAGCGCCGAGACCCGGGCCGTGCGCTCGTCGTAAAGGCGTGCCGCGAGGAGATAGACGAGGGCGACGGTCGCCGCGCCGGCGAGCGCGCTTACGATGATCATCGCGCGATTCGGGTCGTGTGTTGCGAGGTCGATCGCCCGCAACAGGAGGACGTACCAGAGATATCCGGGCGGCTGCGGGCGCTGATCGAATGGGTCGAATCGCTCCATCCCGCGCGCATAGAGGACCGAGTCGGGGGCGTAGAGGTTGATCGTCGCGAAGGGAAGGCGTGTGAGGAGCGCGAGGCCGAACAGCGCGAGGGCCACACGCCAGCTCAAGACAACCTAGTCTGCCCGAGCCGGTAGGTCTGCGGTACTAGCCGAAGGTCCCATCGGACCCGTGGGCGCGCCCTCGTAGCTTCTCCCGCCATCGCGATCACGGCGCCGGACCGGTCAGCGACCGCGCGCTCTGTCGCGCGCGTCACCGCGTGCGCCCTGTGGGGCCTCGAGACAGCCCTCGTGACCGTCGAAGTCGATGTCGCGAACGGCCTACCGGCATTGGTCGTGGTGGGCCTCCCCGACGCGGCGGTGCAGGAAGCGCGCGAGCGCGTGCGCGCCGCGGTCCGCAACTCCGGCTTCGAGTTTCCGCTCCGTCGGGTCACGGTCAATCTCGCGCCGGCCGAACGCCGCAAAGAAGGGACCGGGTTCGAGCTCGCGATTGCCCTCGGGATCCTGCGTGCGAGCGGGCAGCTTCGCGCGGACGTCAGCGCGCTCTGTTTGGGCGAGCTTGCACTCGACGGGCAGTTG
>JALYSZ010000296.1 GCA_030854525.1 Chloroflexota bacterium
GCAGGTGGCTGTCGACAAGGCGGACAGCAAGGTGGTCGCGGCCGCATGGCTGAAGAAGCAGGGCCTCATCAAGTAACGACGCACTGGACCTCGCTCGGCGGCGCGCTCCGAACTGGAGCCGCCGCCGCGGCGTGGGGAACGACTGGCGAGACCGAGGTGTTCGCCCTACACGAGGACGGCCAGGTCTGGGACCGCTACTGGGACGGGACGAGCTGGCACGACTGGGAGTCGCTCGGGGGCGCATTCACAGGACAGCCGGCTGCCGCGGCCCGCGACGCCGATCGTATCGACGTGTTCGCGATCGGCAGCGACGGCGCGCTTCGCCACCGCTGGTGGGACGGAACGCGGTGGGTGGAATGGCGCGAGGTCGAGGGCGCACCGCGCGGGGGTCGGGCGGTCTCGTGTATTTGGAGCGGAGCGCGCCTGGATGTCTTCGTCTGGGGTGCTGACGGCGGTCTTCACTACGCGGACCTCGCATGAGCGAACGCTTCGACTTCGTCGTTATCGGCGCGGGCGCATCGGGGGAAGCCGCCGCGAGTTACGCGCGCGCTCGCGGCGCCACGGTCGCGCTGATCGAACGAGATCTTTTCGGCGGCACTTGCGCTTTCTGGGGCTGCATGCCCTCGAAGACTCTCTTGCATGCGGCGGAGATCCGCGCCTGCGGCGGCGACTATCCGTGGGAGAAGGCATCCGCTCGACGCGACTACATGATCGTCCGCGAGGGCCGCGACTATCCCGACGACTCGGGGCACATTAAGGGATACCAGGCCGCGGGCACGGTCCCGGTACGCGGTTCGGCCAAGATCGCCGGACCCGGCAAAGTGGTCGTGCGGACCGATGACGGCACGCGCGAGCTCGAGGCAAAAGACATCGTGATCGCGGTCGGCTCTGTCGCAAAGGTCCCGAAGCTCGATGGCCTGGCGGAAGCCGGCTTCTGGACGAACAAAGAAGGGACGAGTCTTCGCGAGCTTCCGAAGAGCATCGCGATACTCGGCGCCGGTCCGTCCGGCACGGAGCTCGCGCAGGTCTACGCGCGGTTCGGGGTTCGCACGACGCTCGTGAGTCCTCGGCAGGTGAATCCGACCGACCATCCGCGGAGCTCCGCGCTCCTCGCGAAGGCACTCCGCGCGTCTGGCGTCGACATCCGCGAGAACGCGCGCGCGCAACGAGTACGGCCGCGCGCGGGAAAGGGCGGGGAGCATGTCGTCGAGCTCGCCGACGGGTCGACCGTCGAGGCCGCAATGATCGAGCTCAACGTCGGCCGCACTGCCGCCCCCGCGCTCGCGAGCCTCGGCCTCGACGCGGTCGGCATCGCGTACGACGGCGGGGACATCCTGAAGGTCGACGACGCAACGCTTCGCGCGGTCGATCACGTGTACGGGATCGGCGACTGCATCGGTCACGAGCTCTCAACCCACCTCGGCCACTACGAGGCCGAGACCGCCGTGAAGATCGCGCTCGGCGACAACGTGCGCGCCGACTTCAGCGCGACACCGCGAGCCGTCTACACCGATCCCGAGACCGCCGCGGTCGGCCTGCTCCTGGAGCAGGCGAAGGAGCGTGGCATCGACGCTTACGAGGAGACCGCCAACCTCGCGACGAGCGCGAAGGGCTACGTCAGTGAGTCGGAAGGACATGTCTCAGTCGTCATCGATCGGAAGAACAAGGTCGTCGTCGGCGCTTTCATCGGCGGACCCGCCGCATCGGAAGCGATCCACGAGGCGGTCCTCGCGATCAAGCTCCGAACGCCGATCTCCGTTCTCGCGCAGACGATCCATGCATTTCCGACGGTCGCGCGAGTCATGGGCGGGATTTTCGCGAACGCCGATCTCGCGCTGCGGTGAGCGATGAGTACATCACGCTTCTCGACTGGCGCCGGCGGGTCGCCGACCTGTACTCGGCCGTGCGCGCCAAGCTCACGGCCGACGCGCCCGCCGCGCACGCGCTCTGGCGATCCACGCGCGACGAGCTCTTTCGTGCACACCCGCAATCGCCGATCCCGCCGGCGGAGCGCGACTCGTTCCGGGGACTCCCGTACTACGACTACGACCCGCGGTTCGCCAAGCGCGGGAAGGTCCGGTCGCTACCCGAGGAGCGCCACGACGTGGGGACCAGCACCGGCGGCGTGATTCCCTTCGTGCGGTTCGGCGCGGTCGATCTGGACGTCGGGTCGCTCGAGGTGTTCTGGCTCGACGCGTACTCGGGCGGTGTGTTTCTGCCCTTCCGCGACGCGACCGCTGGCAAGACGACCTACGGCGGCGGCCGCTATCTCCTGGACACCGCGAAGAGCGCGGACCTCGGCGGGATCGGCGACGAACTCGTGCTCGACTTCAACTTCGCCTACCACCCGTCGTGCCGCTATGACCCGAAGTGGGTCTGTCCGCTCGCGCCGCTTGGGAATCGGCTCCAGGTCGCCATCGAGGCGGGGGAGCGGATGTGAGCAGGCGCGAGCGCTGGACGCTCATCGCAGCGGTACTCGGTTCGGCGATCGTCTTCGTGGATTCGTCGGTCGTGGGCGTCGCACTGCCGCGCATCGGCAAGGAGCTGCCAACCACGGTCCTGGCCGTTTTCGAGGGCCTCTCGTACGTGTACAACGGTTACCTCCTCACGCTCTCGGCCCTGCTCATCCTCGCGGGCGCCCTCTCCGACTACTACGGCCGTCGCCGGCTGTTCCTCATCGGGCTCATCGGCTTCGGCCTCACGAGTGTCCTCTGCGGCCTCGCTCCGAACCTGGAATTCCTCGTCTTGTCGCGCGTCCTCCAGGGCGCGGCGGGCGCGATCCTGGTGCCGGGGTCGCTCGCGCTGATCACGGCGACGTTCACCGGCGAGGCCCAGGGCCGCGCGTTCGGGACATGGGCCGCGGCGTCGGCGGCGACGACAATACTTGGTCCCTTTATCGGAGGAGTGTTCGTCGACACGCTGTCGTGGCGCGCCGCGTTCCTGATCAACGTGCCACTCGTCGTGCTCGCCGTCTGGGCGACCCTTCGCTACGTGCCCGAGAGCCGCAACGAGAGCGCGAGTGGGCGTTTCGACTGGCTTGGCGCCGCGGTGGTCGCGGTCGCTGTCGGCGGGCTCAGCTTCGGCACGATCTACGGCGGACAGCGCGAGTGGCGCGATCCGCTCGCGTATGTCGCCCTGGCGGCCGGCGCCGTCGCGACCATCGCGTTCCCGTTCCTGATGGCCCGCAATTCCGACCCCCTCGTTCCGCTGGAGCTCTTCCGATCGCGGAACTTCACGGTCACGAACATCTCTACGTTCCTTATCTATGGAGCGCTCTACGTCTTTTTCAACTACCTCGGACTGTTCGTCCAGGGAGTGCTCGGCTACTCGGCGTCGGCGGCGGGCCTCGCGGGAATCCCGGGAGGCGTTCTCCTGGTGCTCCTGTCGACGCGCTTCGGTGCTCTCGCGGCGCGTCGCGGTCCGCGATTCTTCATGACCGTCGGCCCAGCGCTGATGGCGCTCGGCATTTTGTGGTTCGTGCGCACGCCCGCGACGAGCCGGCCGTGGGTCTTCATGCCTGGCGATCTGTCCACGTGGATGCCGCCCAGCGACTACCTCGTCGACTTCCTGCCAGGGCAGGTCGTCTTCGGGCTCGGCCTCGCGATGATGGTCGCTCCTCTCACAACGGCGCTCATGACGAGCGTGCCCGTACGCAACTCGGGCGTTGCCTCGGCAGTCAACAACGCGATCTCGCGCGTCGGCCC
>JALYSZ010000314.1 GCA_030854525.1 Chloroflexota bacterium
GAACTGAAGAAGCGCCGGGGCTAAGGCCGGCGTTTCGGATGCGCCCGCGACGCGGGTGGCACGGCGACAGGAGCGGGCCCGGAGCCGGGACAGGACCCGCGTCGCGTCGCCAAGGGAAACAAAAGCGCCGGAGCAGTTAGCCCCGGCGCTTCTCTAGTTCGCGCGAACGAGAGCTACTGCGCGTCCTTGATGATCTGGTTCGCTTTCGTCGTCGCGGTGGCCATCGCCGCGTCCGGCGCGGACTTGCCGGTGATGACCTCGGTGATCATGTTGAAGATGACGTCGCGGATGTCCTGCTGCCCGCGGATGTTCGGCTCCGGCGAGCTGTACTGGATGAGATCGAAGCCCTGTTTCCCCTGCGGGACCTTTGCCCAGTAGTCCTTGAGCGTCTGAGAGTTCGCGGCCGTGGCGCGGACCGGCATGTAGTACGACGTTGCCGAGAACTGCGCCGACTGGTCCGTCTCGCTCATCCACTTGATGAAGAGCCACGACGCGAGCTGCTTCTCGGGCGTGCTCTTGAAGACCGCGACGTTCGCACCGAACTGCACCGTCTTCGCCTTGGCCGGGTCCGTCGCCGCCTGCGGCAGGTTGGCGATGCTCCAGCTGAAGGGCGCCTTATCGGCGAGATCCTTCATGAACGGGACGGTAGATGTCGAGGAGAGGAAGAACGCAAGCTTCCCCGTAGCGAGGTCGCTTTGGAAGTCGAAGCTCTTTGGCGTGTAGCCCGAGCCATTCTTGTTCATGCGGTCGTACATCTGGAGCACGGCGAGGCCTTCCTTGCCGTTCCAGGCGACGCTCTTGTTGTCGGCGGCCATCAGCGTTCCGCCCCGCGCGAAGACCTGCGCGTTGAAGTACGACGCGTCGGTGTTGAAGGCGAAGCCCATTCGGGTCACTTTGCCGGCGGCGTCCTTCTTGGTCGCGGCGAGCGCGGTCGCCTCGAACTCATCCCACGTCTTGGGGATCGACTTCCCAAGCTCTTTGAGGATGTCGTTGTTCACGTACATGACCGCGAGCGACTTGGTGAACGGCCACGAGAGGAGCCGGTTCGCGTACTGAGGGAAAGTGTTGGTGTCGTAGTAACCCTTGTAAACGTCGTCCTGGCTTTCCTTTGTGAGGCCGTTCGTCTTGCTGTCCTTGTATGGTGCGAGGTCGACGACGACGTCGGCCTTCATGTAATCGGCGACAAAGCTCTCATACGCGTGCGCCAGCTCGGGAAGGGCTCCCGCCTGGATCGCGCCGAGGGTCTTCTGGTAAAGCTGGGTGTAGTTGCCCTGGTTCAGCGCAGTCACGGTGATGCCCTTGCCGTTGGTGTCGTTGAATTTCTTCACCATCGCGTCGAGGGCCACCTGCTGAGGTCCACTGAGCGCGTGCCACAGCGTGACGCTGACGGGGCCCGAGAGCGTGATATCTGCTTCGGTTGACTGTTGGGCCGCCGGAGGCGCACCGCTGCAGGCCGCCGTCACCAGCATGACCGCCGCGAGGATCGCTGCCTTCATCCGCATGACGCTTCCTCCTGACCGCCACCGGCCATTCGCTACGTAGTACGCGCCCGCCTCAACCCCGGATGCCCGTCCGTGAGATGCCCTGCACGAGATAGCGCTGAGCCACCAGGAAGAGAAGAACGATGGGAGCGACCACGAATGTGGACGCCGCCATGAGCAGATGGTAGCTCGACCCTGCTTCCTGCCGGAACGCCGCGAGGCCGACCGTCACCGGTCGAAAATCAGGCTTCGAGGTGACGATGAGCGGCCATTGGAAGGCGTTCCACGAGCCAAGGAACGTGATGAGGCCCGCCGTGATCAAGGCCGGGATCGAGAGCGGGAGGACGACGCTCCAGAGGAACCGAAGGTGTCCCGCGCCGTCGATCTTGGCCGCATCGGCGAGCTCGTTCGGGATCGAGAGGAAGAACTGGCGCATCAAGAAGATCGAGAAGGCGCTGGCGATAAAGGGCACGATCTGCACCTGGTAGGTATCGAACCAGCCGAGGCAGGGGAGACCCGCGCACGCCACACGGCTCGGGCTCATAAGCACGTACTTGGGAATGAGCGTCGCCTCGCCGGGGATCATGAGGGTCGCGAGAAAGATCGTGAACAGAATGCCTTTTCCCCAAAACTTCATCCGCGCGAACGCGTAGGCCGCAAGGCACGCCGTGATGAGCTCGAGGATCGTGACTGAGATCGAGACGAAGATCGTGTTGATGAAGTAGCGCCCCCACGGCGCGCGGTTCCACGCGTCTGCGTAGTTCTCGGGATGAAGCTCGCTCGGGAAGATCGTCGGTGGCGTACGGATCGCCTCGAGCGTGTCCTTGAGGGAGCTCGTCACCATGAAATAAAAGGGGTACGCGACGATCACCGCGACGACGATCAGAACGATGTGCTTCGCGATCGAGCCGATCCGCGGCCGGGTCGACAATCGCGGAAGGCCGCGCTCCATCGGGATCGCCCTAGCCATAATGCACGCGCCTTCCGAGGATGCGGAACTGAACGAGCGTGAACAGCAGGATGATCATCGTGAGGATGAACGCAAGCGCGGCGCCCAGGCCGAACTGCGCTTGCTGAAACGCGGTCTTGAAGACGAGCAGGGTCACCGTGCGCGTCGTGTCGAGCGGGCCGCCGAAGCCGTTGGTCAGGATGTAGACCGAGTCGAACGATCTGAGCACTCCGATCGAAGCGACAGTGAAGACGAAGAACGTGGTCGGCGAGAGAAGCGGCAGCGTGATCCTGGTGAAGATCTGGCGCTCGTTCGCGCCGTCGAGGCGCGCGGCCTCGTAGAACTCCTGCGAAATGTTCGACAGTCCAGCGAGGAAGATCACGATCTGGTAGCCGAGGTAATGCCAGATCGTCACGAGCGAAATGACAACGAGCGCGAGGCTCGGGCCCGCGAGCCACGCCGGTAACGTGACCCCGAACGCCGACGCGGCGATCTCAAAGAGGCCCTTCGGTTCGTCCAGCCAGCGCTGCGGCCCGATTCCGAAGATGCCGATCACATCATTGACGAGTCCGTACGTTGGGTGGAAGACCCAGAAGAACACCGCCGCCGCCGCGACGAACGACGTGACGTACGGGAGGTAATAGACGGTCCGGTAGATGCCGCGGCCGCGCATCTTCTGGAACAGGAGATAGGCCAGCACGAGGGCGAGCGCGATCTCGAGCGGGACCGTGAAGATGACGTACGTGAACGTGGTGGAAAGCGACCGCCAGAAATCAGGGCTGCGGATCGAGTTGTCGTAGAGCCAGTCGGTGTAATTGCCGAGCCCGCGGAAGCTGCCCTGGACGACGTCCCACTTGAACAGGGACATATAGAACGCCGCGATCGCGGGGAAGATCTGGAAGACACCGAGGATCACCACGGCCGGTAGGAGGAAGAGCCACGCCTGGATCGCCTCGATCGGAAGCCGACGGCGGGGCGACGCGCGAGCGTTCATCGGGATCACCTCGGCCGCCACCGGCTGCGATGATAGGGGCACAGTGCCGATCTACGACTACCACTGCGATCACTGCGGACATTCCTTCTCCCAGGTGCAGTCATACAACGACCAGCCTGTCGAGAAGTGTCCGAGCTGCGGGAAGAAACCGCGGCGTCTGATCGCTCCATCGGCGGTCGTCTTCAAGGGATCGGGTTGGTACAAGACCGACAGCCGCCCCGCGGAGAAGAGCGAAACGAAGTCGGAGACCAAGTCCGAGACGAAATCGGACACGAAATCGGACACGAAATCGG
>JALYSZ010000327.1 GCA_030854525.1 Chloroflexota bacterium
GATCGAGAGCGCACCGGTCACGGCAAACGGGGGCGGGAACGATAACGGGAACAACAAGGGAAACGACAAGGGAAAGTCTGACAGCGCCGCGAAGACAAAGGCCGACGCGGCAGCTAAGGCCAAGGCCGACGCGGACGCGAAGGCAAAGGCCGATGCGAAAGCCAAGGCCGACGTGGACGCGAAGGCAAAGGCCGATGCGAAAGCCAAGGCCGACGTGGACGCGAAGGCCAAGGCCGACGCTGAGGCGAAGTCAAAGGCGGACGCTGAGGCGAAGGGCAACGACAAGGGAAATGACAAGGGAAACGAGAACGCCAACACAGGCGGCTCGAACGGTGGACAGGTTTCCAACGGCGGCAACGGCGGCTCGCAAGGTGGGCAAGACATGAACACGAACCAGACCGGCTCGAAGTCAAAGAACGGTGGCTCGAAGTCCGGCACGGGTTCGAAGAGCAAGGGCAAGGGCGGCACAGCTAGCGGCACTGGTTCGCAGTCGAAGCAGAACGCCACACAAACCACACCCGGTACGAACACTCAAGGCACCGGCGGAACCGCGTCGGGCACTAACTCCGGCGGTCAGGCGACAAACACCGGTAATGGCACCAACACCGTGAACAGCAGCCACTCCGCCGGTGGGACCCAGCAGGGCACGCAGACCACACCCGGTACGAACACTCAAGGCACCGGCGGCACGGCCTCCGGAACGAACTCCCAGGGTCAGGCCAGCGTGACCACGCCCGGTACGAACACCCAGGGCACCGGCGGAACCGCGTCGGCCACCGATCACGGTGACACTGGCGGCACGCCTACGCCCGGCACAGGCGGCACGGGCGGCTCGACAGGCGGTACCGGCAGCACCGGGACCACCGTCATTCCCGCGGGTCCGATCACGTGGGCTCCGGGCTACGGTCCGAATGGCGCGGTCGCTTCGGTGCAAACGCCACCCGCGACCGGCACGACGACCGCCGCGAACCTTCCTTCGACGAACACAGGTGACACAAGCGGGCTCCTCGGACTTGGAGCGGCTCTGATGGCGTTCGGAGCGTTCCTCGTTCGCCTGCCGACTAAGTCACGGAAGTAGCAACCAGGTCACGGCGAAGACGGAGGGCCCCCGGAAACGGGGGCCCTCTAAATTTGCGAGGCATGTGGCGTGCACTCGCTCGCCCGGAGAGCTAGCAGGTGGCAATAGAAGTACCTCCGGTGCACGAGAGCTGGGAGCTGCAGCAGGGGTCGGAGATCGACGAGTCACTCGTCGTCATCGACCACCTCGGCGGCGGGACTCGGTACGAGGTTTTTCGCGCCTGGGACCGGACGCTCTTCTGCCAGGTCGCGGTCAAGGTGATCCGACCGCACCGGGTAATGGACGATCGGGTGATCGACGGATTCCTGCGGGAACTTGGGATCGCGGCACGACTGCAGCATCCGAACCTTGTCCGCCTCCTACGGTGGAACATCGCGCCACCCCGGCCGTACATGGTTCTCGAATACATCACGGCCACGACCGTCGGGACGCACCTCGACAAGATCGGACCGGTCAGCATCCCTGAGACATGCTTGCTCGGCATCCGCATGCTGAGCGCGCTCCACTACCTGCACTCGAACAACGTCCTCCATCTCGACGTGAAGCCCGACAACGTGACGATGGGCGACCCACCGCGGCTTCTCGACCTCTCGCTCGCGCAAGGGTTCTCGGTCCCGGTCAAGCTGCGCCATTCGATGGGCACGCTCCCGTACATGCCGCCGGAGCAGTGCGAGCACGGTGAGGCAACGCCTCAGAGCGATCTCTACGCGCTCGGGGTCACGCTCTACGAGGCCCTTTCCGGCATGCGCCCGTTCTCGCATGGCGATCCCGAGGCCAAGGAACGTCCGCTGCGTTACCCACAGCTCGTCGAAGACCCTCAACCCCTCGGTGACATCACTCACGTGCACCCGCTCCTCGAGCGCGTGATCATGGCGTGCCTTGCGCGGGAGCCCGCGCGGCGCCCTCGCGCGATCGAAATGGCGCTCGCCCTTCAATCGGTCCTCGAATCACTCGGGACGGAAGAGCTGTACGCGTGGCCGCCCGGCCTTCGAGTCAAGCCGCGTGATGCTTGAGCTGACGTTCGTTCGCGAATAAGACCGTTGACGGCGGGCGCGGATCGCCTGCTACAAGGTCGAGCCAAGATCACGTCAGTTGCGTTACGCCGTCCGCTGAGAAATGGACCGACCCCTGCTTTGTCAGCGGTAGAGCCCGCCAAACGGGCTCGATGGACATTCGAAAAAAGGCAGGAGGCGATATGCGCAAGGCTTCGGTTCTCGTGGCGCTCTTGTGCGGTCTCTCGCTCCTGATCCTTGCGATAACCGTTACGACGGCGAGCGTTGCTTTGGCCGGTGTGCAGAACGTTCCCCTTCCGAGCACTGACACTGGCCACACACCGCTCACCTTGCTCGGCATTACGATCCTCGCGGCTGGGGTCGTACTTCTCAGACGACCGGTGGCCATTCCGAATCCATAAACCAAGCAAAAGCTCATGCGAGACGGGAGTCCGAACGGGACTCCCGTCTTTTTTGTCAGCGGACTTACGCTGAAGGAAGTGGCAGACCCCGTCACGCCGGCCTTCAGTCCAACCCAGCACCAGGAACGCCGTCTCGTGACGGTGCTTTTCGCCGACTTCGTCGGGTTCACGTCGCTTGCGGAGGATCTCGATCCGGAAGAGCTCCAGATGCTCGTTTCCGGGATCTTCGAAGACCTCGCCGAAGAAGCGCTGCGGTACGACGGCACGATCGAAAAGTTCATCGGGGACGCGATCTTCGTGATCTTCGGAGCGCCGATCGCCCACGAGGACGACCCCCAGCGCGCGCTTCGCTGCGCGATCGGTATGCAAAAGCTCTTCGCAGAGCATTCGGCGCGGGTGAAGGCGCAGCTCGGCATCGAGCTGGGGCTGCGGATCGGCATCCACAGCGGAATGGTCGTCGCGGGAGCGGTGCGCGCACCGGCCGAGTACGGCGTCATGGGAGACACGGTGAACACCGCAGCACGCCTGCAGCAGGCGGCGGCGCCTGGCGAGATCTACGTCACCCAGGCGACCTTCCGCCTGACGAACCGGGAGTTCAGCTTCCGCGAGGTCGGACCGATCGAGATGAAAGGCAAGGACCGACCGATCCTGGCGTACGCGCTCACCGGCGAGCGCACGACACCGCGGACGTCGATCGACATCCAGGCTCCGCTCATCGGGCGATGGATGGAACTGTCTCGCCTGGATCTGGCCTTCCAGTCCGCGCGCGTTGGGCGAACCGAGGTGGTCCTCATCGCGGGCGAGCCCGGCATCGGGAAGAGTCGGCTCCTCACCGAATTCATCGGCCTCGCGACATCGGCCGAGGATGGCGTGCGCAGCGATGCGCCGCGTGTCCTCCGCTGGACCTTCTCGCGTGTGAACCAGCGCAGCTACGCGGGTTTCATCGAGCCGTTGCTCGTCGAACTCAGGGTCGATCCGAACGATCCCGACGCCGCGACGAACCTGTCTGCGAAGCTGCGCGATCTCGGTTTCGCGAGCCCCGAGCTTCTCATTCCGACGCTTTCGCAGTTCTTCCACCTGCCGGGCGCCATCGAGCCGCCGAGCGACTCCGATGAATGGAAGCGGTCCATGTTCATCAGCGTGTACGACCTCATAGCGTCGCTCGCGCGCGAGCGCCCGCTCCTCTACGTCCTGGAAGATCTGCACTTCGCCGATTCAGCGTCCCTAGAGCTTCTCTGGTTCGTCGCTTCGCGTGCCTCGCGCGTGCCGATTCTCTTGCTTCTTGCGCAACGCGCCGGTCCGGGATCGCCCGACCCGCGTCCTGTGCGTACGAACTTCAGCCAGCTCGTCCTCGAGCCTCTTACGGACGAGGAGGCCGCACGCATCATCGATGCGACGTTCGACTGGATGCCCGATGAGCTACGGGACAAGATCGTCGCGCGCGCCGGCGGTAACCCGTTCTTCGTCGAGGAGTCGATCCGCTCGCTGGTCGATTCGGGCGCGGTCGCGAAGGACGACAAGGGCGAATGGCAGTTGCGCGAGCGCCCGGCCGCGCTCGAGGTGCCGGCAACGCTTCACGGGGTCGTCGCAGCGCGCATCGATCGACTGCCGTCGACCGCAAAGGAAACGATTCAGCTCGCCTCGGTCATCGGGCAGCGCTTCGGCGACCGCGTCCTTCGCGAGGCCGGTGGTCCGCGGGTCGCGGACTCCGTCGATGAGCTCATCGCCGCCGACCTGGTCCTCGAAGCCGCCCCCGGTGAGCGACGCGAGGGCCGGTACCGCTTCAAGCACGCGATCGTCCAGGAAGTCGCCTACAACACCCTGCTCGTCCGGCGGCGTGTCGAGCTTCATCGCCGCGTCGCCGTCGCGTACGAGACCGTGCTCGGCGAAGGCGTCAAGGATTTCCTGCCGGCGCTCGCACACCACTACCTCCTCGGCGACGTGCCGGAGAAGGCCGCCGAGTATTCGTGGAAGGCCGCCGAGCGAGCGACCGCGATCCACGCGCACGTGGAGGCGCTCCAGCTCGCGGAGCAAGCGCTCGAGCTCTACGAAAAGCTGGATCGGTTCACCGACGCGATCAAGGCGCTGTACCTCATCGCGCGCGTCCGGCGATTCCGAGGGGAGAACGACGCGGCCCTTGCGGCCTACGAGCGGGCGCTCGCGATGCTCGAGGAGCGCGACCCGAAGAATGCTGAGGTCGGGAACGTCATCGCCCACATGGCGGAGCTCTGCACCCGCTGGGACGCCAAGCACCCGGATCTGGAAGGGCTCGTAGCACGCGGCCTCGCGATCGTGGACGGCCAGCGCAACCGGCAGAAGGTCCTGCTCCTGGCGGCGAAGTCCTTCATGACGCGAAGCCGGCCCAAGGCGACCGATGCCGACTGGGAGGATTCCCTCGCGACGGCAAAGGAGGCGCTCGCGATCGCCGAAGAGCTCGGGCTTCTCCGCGAGGTGTCTCTCTGCCTCGATGCCGTTGGTTACGCGTACGGCGAGCTCGGCAACTTCCGCGAGTCGTACGCCCACAACCAGCGGCGGTTGCCGATCGCGAAGTCACTCCAGGACAGCGACGAGCTGATCGACGCGCACAACATGATCGCCATCTCATCGCTCGTTCTCGGCGACTTCACCGAGGCGATCGAGCACGCCACCGCGGGCCGCGATCTCGCGATCGAGACCGAGAAACCTCGCCTCGGGGCGGTGTCGCTGCAGGTGGAGACTCTGGGGCGCCTTCTGGCGGGCGACTTCACGGGGGTCCTCGCAAGCGCCGCGCGACGCCAACAGTTCCTGCCGACCGGAAAGGTTCACGCGACCCTCGCGGTGGCTGCCGCGGCCGCGGCGGCGATGGGCTCATCCGAGGAGAAGACCTTCCGCGAGCAGCTCATCGAAGGGGAAGCGAGTCTGATCGACATCGCTGCTTGTGACTTTGTGTCTGCGTACTACGCGATGCGTGAGAGCGAATCGAGCTACCACGCGATACGAAGCGCTGGATACCCGAAAGGCCTCGTGGATCAAGCGCTCATCGGACCCGTTGCGGTCCTCGCCGCGGCGCGATGGCGGATCGATGATCAGCCCTTCTTCGCGCGGATCGAGGCCGTAGTCGAGCGGACCGGCCATGCGCGCGGCCGCGCGCTCCTCACGCAAGCCGAGGGCGTGGGCGCCATGCAACGCGGCGAGCTCGCGAAGGCCGAGAAGCTGATCTTCGACGCGGTTCAGGCGTTTACGACACTGCGCCTCGATTTCGAGCGCGCCGTCGCCCTGGCCGATCACGCTCGCGTCCTCGCCGCATTGGGCCGCCCCGACCAGGCTGAGGTGGATGAATCGAAGGCGATCGCCGAACGCCTCGGAGCGATGGCCCTACTCGTTGCGGTGGAGCAGGTCGCCGTCCCAAGCTAACGGCGAATCGCGGCGCGTTGGGCACGATGCGGCGCGGGTGGCACGGCGAGGGATGGGCTCTCGCGATGCGCGGGTTCCCCGGGGACCCGACTCCGCGGCATGAGCGCAGCGAATGACGCGGCCGGCGGGGAGGGTGCGCGAGCGAGAGACCGACCCGAGCCGTGACAGGACCCGCGACGCTTTCTAGTGCCGCAATGCTCCGCGCAGAGCGCTTCGGGCTGCGTGATATCCACACATCCCGTGTACTCCCCCGCCCGGAGGCGTCGACGAGGAGCAGAGAAAGACATCGCGCGCTGATGTCGTGTACGGATCGAGTCGAAAGAACGGGCGCGTCATGAACTGGAACAGGGTGTTCGCACCGCCGCCGATATCGCCTCCGATGTAGTTCTCGTTGTGCCGATGGATCTCGGCGGGTCCCATGACCGAACGCGCAAGGATCCGAT
>JALYSZ010000338.1 GCA_030854525.1 Chloroflexota bacterium
GGCGGCTCGAGCCCATCCATCTCGAGCAGGAGCTGGCGCAGGGACTCTGTCGCGAGCCTGGGGACGGCGATCAAGATCTCATCAGGTCGGAATCGCTCGATTAGCCGTCGAAGGTCGCGTCTGGTCCCCAGGACCGGAACGCCGTGGATATACGCGCCAATTTTCGAGGCATCGTCGTCGACGAAGCACATCGGAGCCATCTGATGGGCGGGGTTCTCGCGCATGTCGCGCGCGACCATCGCGCCGGCATCACCGGCCCCGAAGATGAGGACCCTCTTCGCGCCGCGGGTTGGGCCGCGCTCGCGAGAAGTGCGGACCGCGAGCCGCAATCCGCCCAGGAGAAAGATCGAGAGGATTCCGTCCATGATCATGATCGAGCGGGGGTAGCCGGGAACTAAGAGTGGCAGCACGACCGCCAAAACTCCGGAGCTGAGGCCTGCGGCTACTACGAGATTGCGCAGATCCCAAGTGCCCGAGTAACGCCACACGCCGCCGAAGAGGCGAAGCTTGTAGAACGTCACGCCGCGCAAGGCGAGCACGAGCGGTAACCCGGCAAGGAAGCTCTGCCTCGCCGTGTCTGGCAACGAGCCGTCGAATCGGATGGAGAACGCGACGTAATTCGCAAGCGCGACCATGGCAAGCTGGAAGGCGGCCAGCGAATAGCGGCCCCGCACAGCACGCCGCGCCGGCAGCTTGCGGACGAAATCGACGGCGGCGCGAGCCGCCGTGATCAAAGTCTGCGAAGCCGGAACGACTCTAGAGCCCGAAGCCACGGCCCCCCACCCGAGTGAACGGTAAGCGGCCGTCACCAGATATGGGTAGGCCGAGAAATGCGTATTCACGTGCTCTCTTGCATGTGATCCGTGGGCTGCGTGTAACGCCAAGGACTACCCCGCGCGCACCGTCGCACGAACGGCGTTGCAAACGCGTTCGACTTGCTCACGGGTCATCACGCCGGAGAACGGCAGCGCGAGCGACGTACGGCCGAGATGCTCGGCGACCGGGTAGTCACCCTCCGTATAGCCGAAACGCTCTACGTAAAAGGGTTGGAGGTGAATTGGCGAGAAGTAGGTCCGCGATGGGATGCCCCGCGCAGCGAGGGCCTCGCGGACGCGGTTACGCCCTTCAGCGAGCTGGATGACGTAGACGAACCACGACATGCGTGTCGTCGCCTGGGCGACCGTTGGGAGACGGACCCCTTCTGTCCCCTGAAGTCCCTCGGCGTACCACGCTGCGACTTGCGAGCGCTTCTGGAGCAGCTCGTCGAGCCGCGTGATCTGGCTCAGACCGAGCGCGGCGCTGAGCTCGGGGAGTCGGTAGTTGTAGCCAAGTCGGGCGTGCGTCAGCCAGTCTCCGCCCTCATCACGACCTTGATTTCGCAACGACCGGAAAAGACGAGCCCAGTCATCGCGGTCGGTGACGATCACGCCTCCTTCACCGGTCGTCATCTGCTTGTTCGGGTAGAAGGCGAACACGCCGCAGTCTCCGAGCGATCCTGCCGGCTTCCCCTTGTACGACGAGCCAATCGCCTCGCAGGAGTCTTCGATCACTGGCACACCTAGAGCTCTCGCTTGTTCGCCCAGCGACTCAATGTCCGCAGGCTGGCCAAAGACGTCTACGGGGAGGAGGGCTCGGACCTCACCGAGGTCCAGGTCGCGAAGGGCACGCGGTAAGCGGCCCCGCTCGCCGGCTTTGCCACGAAGGGCGCAGATCGTTTCGGCGAGCCTGGCGGGGTCCATGTTGCCGGTCGCTGGATCCACATCTACGAACACCGGGATCCCGCGCTCGTAGAGGATCACATTCGCGGACGCAACGAACGAGAACGGCGTCGTCAAGACAACGTCCCTCGGTCCGACCCCGGCAGCGATGACAGCGAGATGCAGGCCCGCGGTCCCGCTCGAGACAGCGACGGCGTGCCGGGTGCCGGCCAGTTGCGCGACCGTTGCCTCGAAGCGCTGAACGAACGGGCCCCCGCTTAGCGTCGTCGACCGCATGACTTCCAAAACGGCGCTCACATCCTCCGGCGCCAAGTCGGGAGACGACATGGGTACCGCTGGTTCAGCCACGTACGTCATCTCCTTGAAAGAGCGGCGGCGTATCGAATCCGTGCGGACTGATGCCATGCCGAGCGATCGTCCGAACAACTGTCGTGCCCAGGATCCGCAGGTCGAGGAGCAATGACCAGCCCTCGATGTAGGCGACGTCAAGTTCGAGCTTCTCGGGCCAACCGAGCTCATTGCGCCCCTTGACCTGTGCAAGGCCCGTCACGCCAGGCCGCACTTCGTGACGTCGTCGTTGCCGCGCGCTGTACAGCGGCAGGTACTGAAGGAGCAGCGGACGTGGCCCGACGAGACTCATCTCCCCGCGGATCACGTTGATGAGCTCAGGAAGCTCGTCGAGGCTCGCCGATCGCAAGCGCCGACCGGTGGCCGTAATGCGCTGGCTGTCCGGAAGCAGCACACCATCGCGATCGCGACCATCCGTCATCGTGCGAAATTTGAACATCGTAAAAGGCGAGCCATGAAGACCAGCGCGTTGCTGGCGCAGAAGTATCGGCACTCCGAG
>JALYSZ010000341.1 GCA_030854525.1 Chloroflexota bacterium
CCTCGGCCGTGATCGGCAACCTCGGCGACAGCCGCGCCTATCTCCTGCGCGACGACGAGATCCGCCTCATCACCGCCGATCACGCGGGGGAGTTCCAGAGCTCGATCACGAGGTTCGTCGGCGATCCGCGCGGCGTGCAGCCGGATGTGTTCGTCGAGGTGCTCCGCCCCGGTGACCGTCTCCTGCTCTGCTCGGACGGATTGACCCGCCACGTACCCGACGCCGACATCGCCGCGACCGTGCGGCGCACGGATATCGATCGGGCGGCGACGGCCCTCGTCGAGCTCGCCAAATCGCGCGGTGGCGAGGACAACATCACGGTCTTGCTCTACGCCGCCCGCCGCACGTTCGGATTGGCCGGTGTGCGGCACAACTTGGTGAATCTGATCCTCGCGGTTCTCGTCGGGGTCGTCGTCGTCGGCGCCATCGCCGCCGTGGTGTTCGCTAGCGGCGCGTACCCGATCGCACGGTAGCGATAACCCGCGAGAACGCTGGCGTGCTGCTCCACACGATGAGGACCGCCACGGTCGCGGCGACGGCGAGCGCGAGACCGAGACGCCCGATGAGTGCGAGGACCGAGAACGACGAACCGATCGTCGGATTGCACACGAACGACGGGTAGAACTGGCACTCGTACGTCCAGGTCGGGAGGATGAAGAACATCCCAGCCTGCGACCCCGGGAACGGCTGCGCCGAGATGAACGGATAGAAGTACGCGAACGCGGCGGCAGCGGCGGCGAGATACCCGACGACGAGGCGCATCCCACCCGTCTCCCAGAGGAACGCGAGGGCCGCCGCCAGGGCGAGCAGGTAGAACGGCAGGACCGTGAAGAAGTGATAGAAGAAGAGCACGCGACCGATCGGGATCCACGCGACGTACTGCACCAGCGCCGCTAAGACGACGAACGCGAGGGGCACCGATCGCGCGCGGATCGCGGCCACGGCGCACCAGAAGAACGCGACCAGTCCGGCCCAGTACAGCACGACGTTCCCCGCGTCGTAGATGTACGCGTTGTCGCCACCGCTCGACGCGCCGAAGTACCAGTAGACAGGCTTGAGCACGAACGGCCAACTCCACCAGGGCGACCCCGCCGGATGCGGCGCGGTCAGACTCGAGTGGTACCAGTACATCTGCTGTGTCAGCTCGACGAGGCTCCAGCCGTACGGGATGGTCGGACCGCCAAACCAGCGCACGTAGCTCGCGAGGTAGATGCTGGCGGGGATCACAGCGAAGGCCACGAAGAGGATGAGCGCATTGAGGCCCCGGCGTGCGAGAAGGTCGAGCGGGCCGCCGGTCCCGGGAAGACCGCGTTCGTACGCGCGCGCCGTGACGGCGATCGAAGCGACGAGCATGCCGCCCAGCGCGTAGGCGCCTGCCCATTTCGTGGCGAGGGCGAGCCCGAACAGGATCCCAGCGATCAGGATGTCGAGCACCACAGAGCGTCTTGGCCGATGCGCGGCGACGACGAAATACCACCCCGCGACGATGAGCGTCGCGACGTAAACATCGTTCATGCCGATCCGCGCCTGCGCGAACATCGAGCCGTCCACGAGGACCGCGAGCCCGGCGAGAGCGGGCAGGACCGCCGACGCGAACAAGCGGCGCGCGAGGAGCACGAGGAGGAAGGCCAGCAGCGCTCCGAAAAGGATCCCCGGTAATCGCCACGCGAGCGCATGGCGGCCGGTCTCGATGAGATCGGAACCGCCGGCCGCTGCAACGACGAGCTTGTCCCTCTCCCCATCCACTCCGATGAGATTCCCGCTCACCGGGATCGCCGCGAACGGCGATGTCCCGTGCGTCTCGACCACCACGACGCGGCCCTCGTCGAGCGCGTAGAGGAAATCCGTACGTGGAACGACGGCGAGCGCGGTCGCGCCGGTCGAGAACGTTCCGGTCCGCGTATTCGCGAGCGCGACCGAGTCGTGCGAACCTGTCTCGAGCTCGAACACATCGAGGATCGGCGAATCGGCACGCGCCACAAAGATCCGGTTCGGGCCGAGCGCGTACGCGATCGCCGCGCCTGGCCGGCCCCCCGTGAGCGCCCGCGTCTCTTGTGTGGTGTCCGCGGAGATGACGTGGACGATCCCCTGCGGATCGAGGACGTACAGCTCGGTCCCGTCGGTCTTCGTCGTGACCGCTACGGTCGGAATGGCGAGAACAACGGGGGCCGCGTCGAGCGTCGAGTAGATCGCGAGCGAGCTCGGGCCACCGACGATCACGCGACCGCCCGCCAGAGACAGCGAGCGTGCGCCGCCGAACGGCAGCTGAATCTTCTGGAGCGCGGTGTTGCTCGGAACCTCGGCGAGCGGGACGACGACAAGCGCTTCATCGGTCATCGCGATCGCGCGGTCGCCCTGTATCGCGACGGCTCGGGCGCTTACGCCAAGCGCGCGACTCTGCGCGGCCTGCCCCGGCCGTTGGACGACGATCTCGAAGTCTTCGGCGACGTAGACGCGAGTGCCGTCGTTCGCGACCGCGAACGCGGTCGGGTTGCCCTGAGGCAACGCCGGATCATGCGCGACGACGCGGTCGTGGCCGAACGCGAGGATGCCGAGCGCCATGATCTCTTTCGCGAGGTGCGGGTGCGTCCACTCGTAGGGATCGCGCTGCGCGAGGAGCTCGAACGCGGTACGCGCGTGATAGACCTCGTCGAAGTACATGTCGCGCGGCCAGTCAAGGCGGTACCCACGCGTCATGAGCACCGCGAGGGCGACGAGCGCCGCGACGGTCACGTCGCGACGGGTCGGCAGATGACCGGGCCCGAGTCCTCGGGGCAGCGACCACCGGCTCTCGCGCGGGGGCGCAACGCCGGGAATGCTCCACGCACGATCGCTCTCGAGGCGCGCGTCGCGACGGACAACCCTCCACACCAGGTATGCGGCGGCACCCATCATCACGAGCGCTATCGCTATCTGGCCGTTGCGGCTGAAGAGCGTCGACTCGACGAGGTCAGGTACGCGGAGGTCGACGTACTGCTCGTAGCGCGTGAAGGCGTAGTAGAGCGTGACCGCAAAGGCCACCGCGAGCGTCGCGTACGGAGCGAAGATTCGCGTGCGCGCGGCGGCGAACGGGAGCGCCAGGGCGAAAACCGGGAAGAGGTAGCGCTCATGGGCGCGCGTTGGGAGGAAGTAGAAGGCGAGCGCCGCGAACGTAGCGCAGGCGAGCAGCGCCGCCGTATCCCGGCGCCACCAGAGCGGGAGGACCGACAGGCCAAGCCCGATGACGAGGAGGGCGCCGCCCCAGAAGACGAGACCCGTGTCCGGCTTCCAGAAGTCGAAGAAGACCGACCACCCGTTGAACGCATAGAGCGACGTGTACTCGTAGGTCTGCGATGCGCTGCGCACGAGCTGAACGAGTTCCGCCGCGATGCGCGTCGGGTCGACTCCCCAGAACGGGACGCAGAGCACGTACGCGGTCGCCGCCGCGGCCGCGATCGTCTCGGCGAGCGGTCGCAGTCGAGCCTGGCGGATGAACTCGAAGGCCGCGGCGGCGGCAATCACGACGAGGCCGATACCGAACTGCGGCTTTACCAGCGCAGCGAGTGCGCCAAGCGCGCCGGCGAGCCACCAGCGTCGTGACCCAGCGGCGACGATGGAGCCGAAGAGCGGCAGCGTCCCGACCGCATCGACCTGCCCCCAGTACGGCCCGGCGAAGATCGCCCCCGGCTGCAGCGACCACATGGCGGCCGCGGCGATCGCGGCGGTGCGGCCCGCGTTGCGCCACAGAACGCGCGCGGCGAGAACCGCGATACCGATGTCGGCGGGGATGCTGATCGCCTTGACCGCGAGCCGAAGGAGCTCGCCATCAAAGAGCGCGCCGAGGAGCCAGAG
Source organism: Chloroflexota bacterium (assembly GCA_030854525.1). The sequence goes on from JALYSZ010000341.1 coordinate 3,832, forward strand.
GACGTAGAGGAAGGCGGGCGGGTAGTCGCTGAAATAGCCCGGCTCGTAGAAGCGCCCCGGGCCGATCTGGGCGAGCCGCTCGGCCCACGCCTGGAATGTGCCGACGTCGGTCGGGAATCCTTGCGCGCGCACGGCGAGGAGGCGGACGAAGAGACCGAGAGCGATGGCGCCGACGACGAGTAGCCGCGCGCGGCGCTCGTCGCGTTCGAGAGCGTCGCGCTCGCCGCGGTCCGGTTCTTCGCTCATTGCCAATACCCGAAGCGCGTGATCGCGATGGTGGCGTACAGGTTTATCGCGACCGACAGAACGATCGCTGCGGTGAATATCGGGCTGGGTGAGGTGCGCCAGGCTCCGCGCCGGAGTCCGTCGCCGGTGATCGCCAGAGCCACGAGGAACGGCTGCGCGTCGATGCTGCGGCGATACCCGAACTGCTCGAATCCCCAGGTGGCGTACAGAAGATCCGGCAGCAAGGCGACCACTCCCGCGATCACTACCGCGGCGACGACCCTGTCGCGGCGAACCTCGCGAAGCGCGCCAAAGACCCAGAGAAACGCCGGGGTCGTGAGGAGAAGGCTCATCCCTTCCCATCGCGGCCGCAGGAAGAACGGGGTTCCCGCCACGAAATCGGGCGGCGCGAGCAGGAGTGCGTAGAGCTGGCGTGGGAGATAGAAGATCGAGAACAGGCCGTGGTCGAAAAAGAAGTCGTCCTGGGTGAGGCGGACATATCCCTCATCGAGCGGCGAGCCCCACCGCGCTAGGTTGTATGCGACATACACGATCGCGAATGGAATTCCCCCCAGAACCGCACCCACCAGCACGCGCCTGAACGGAACGGCGCTCCTCCGGCCCGCGAGCCAGGCGAGGACAGGCGTTACGGCCGCGAGTGGAAGGCGCGCGAGCGCGGAGATCCCCACAAGCGAGCCGAGCAGCGGGCCGGGTCCTCCTCGAGCGGCGACCGCGAACGCCGCGGATAGAAAGAGCATCGACGCCGCGTGTGCCGCGAACCAGGCGCGCCCATCGACGCTCGTGAAGAAGAGCGTGGTCCCGAATGCGGAGAGGAGCGCCCCGGCCAGCGCATGCCAGCGCGGTGCGCCGTAGGCCCGTAGTGCCGCGTAGAGGACTCCTGCCGAAGCACCTCCGGCGATCCTGGACGCAACCACCTGGGCCGCGGCGGTCGATAGAAAAGGCACGAATGGCAGCGCGAGCACAGCCGGTAGCGGCGGGATCACGACACAGAAGCGGCCGTCGCCGCATGGCAAGAGTTCGTTCAGATACGGCGGCGCGGAGTCCAGCCACCACTTGCCATGGAGGAGCGCGGCGGCAAGCCGGCCGTCGTAGTCGTAGTCGGTAACCAGGCCGAACCCGGCGCAGAGATACACGGCCGCCGCTATCGCCCCGATCCAGATCGCGGCGGCTCGGTCCGACATGGTCATTCGCTCTCAACACGCTAACCTTGGCCGCCAGTGCCCGCACGGCTCGACGGCCTCTCCTTCTTCTTTCCGGCCCTGAACGAAGAGCACCACGTGGCGGCGATCGTCGAGGAAGCGCTCTCGGTCCTACCGGATTTCACGGACGACCTCGAGGTGACCGTGGTAGACGACGGGAGCACCGACCGCACCGGCGCTATCGCCGACGAGCTAGCGAAGAAGGACCCTCGCGTCCGCGTGATCCACCACGGCGCGCGTCGCGGATACGGCGGTGCCGTGCGCTCGGGGCTCGTTGCCGCGACGATGCCCTGGGTCTTCTACACCGACGGCGATCGGCAATTTGCTCTCGAGGATCTGGCGCGCCTCATCGCGGCAAGCGAGGGCGCCGACGCGGTGGTCGGCTTCCGGGAGAAGCGAGCCGACCCTCCCCGGCGCCTCTTCGTGGCTTGGGTCTACAACCACCTCATCCGCCTCCTGTTCGGCGGGGGCTGGCGTGACGTCGACTGCGCGTTCAAGCTCTTCCGCCGCGAGGTCTTCGAGCGTGTGCCGCTCGCGAGCGTCCGGTCGAACGGCGCGTTTTTCTCACCGGAACTCCTCATCACGCTGCGACGAGCGGGCGTCCACGTCCGCCAGGTCGGCGTGCGGCACTTCCCGCGCACGGCGGGCGAGCCGAAGGGTGCCCCGCCGCGCGTGATCATCCGCGCGATCCGCGATCTGATCCGCCTACGCGCTCGTCTCTTGCTCCACGCCGGCGACTAGCGCCGTTCGAGCCGCCAGATGTCCGCGATGCTCTCGCGCTCGCGGATGATCCTCGCCCTGGCCCCGTCTAGCAGGACCACCGCGGGTCGTGGGGTCTCGTTGTAGTTCGATGACATCGCGACGCTGTATGCGCCCGCCGCCGGCATCGCGAGGACGTCGCCCGGATACGCCGACGGCAAACGCACCAAGCGGATCAGCACGTCCCCGGACTCGCAGTACCTCCCGGCCACGGCGACCTCCTCGGTTCCGGCTTCGTTCGCGCGAGCCGCCAGTACCGCGCTGTACTCGGCGCCGTAGAGCGCCGGGCGAATGTTGTCGCCCATTCCACCGTCGACCGCGACGAACGTGCGGACGTTCGGAACGCGTTTGGTCCCGACGACGCGATAGATCGCGACGGCAGCACGACCCACGAGTCCGCGACCCGGTTCGACGTAGATCGTGGCGCCGCGCAGAGCGCGATCCGTCCGTACGGGTTGCGTGACCGCTCGCGCATAGTCGTCCAGCTCGGGCGCCTCCTCCGTCGAACGGAGGCGGACGGCTACGCCACCGCCCATGCCAAGCTCCGTGATCGGCGCTCCCGTGGCGGCACGCACCTCGTTCGCGAACGCGACGAGAGCGCTCGCGAGCTCGCCGTAGGGCCGGGCGTCCCGCACCTCTGCGCCGAGGTGCGCATGAATGCCGACCAGAGCGAGACCCTTGACGCGCGCGATCTCGCGTGCCTGTGCCAGCGCCTCGCCAGTACTGATCGGCGCGCCGAATTTGCTGTCGATCGTTCCGGTTTTGAGGTGCGGGTGCGTGTCCACCTCGATCCCCGGCGCGACGCGGAGCCACACGGCCTGAGGGCGGCGGCGGCCGTGAGTGAGCCGAGCGAGCCGCTCGACGTCGTGCGCACCGTCGACGACGAAGCGCCCGACTCGCGCCTTGAGCGCCCCGGCGACCTCGTCGTCGGGCTTGGCGTTTCCGTGCAGCTCCATCCGAGAGGCCGGGAAGCCCGCCCGTCGCGCGGCCTGGAGCTCACCCAACGAGGCGACGCTCGCATCGATGCCCTGACGCGCGATGACCGCGCCGACGCCGAGGAGGGCGCAGGCTTTCACCGAATAGGCCACGCGCACCGGCCGGAAGCGGAAGAACGCTTCGACGTACTCACGCAGGCTCGCGCGGATCGTCTCGGCGTCGTAGACGTAGAGGGGCGTGCCGTAGCGATCCGCGAGCTCAGCGAGGTCGTGCGTCCCGATGCGGAGGTGCCCGTTCTTGGCGACGGCCGTCCGCAGCGGCCATATCGCGCGTTCGATCACGCTTCTAGGAGTTCTGTTGAGGCTCGTCGGGCAGCGATTCGATGAACTCCTTGAATACCGAGAGCTGGTCGTCGTCGTTCGAGTCGGCGGTGATCGCCGACCGATCGAGAACGGTCTCGCTCACGAGGATGCGCGCGGAGCAGCGGACCGCGAGGGCGATCGCGTCAGAGGGACGGCAGTCCACCTCGATCTCCCGATCGGCGAGCTGCACGAAGACGCTGCCGTGGAAGACGCCGCCGCCGGCGTCGTCGGCGACGAGATCCTTCACCACTACCCGGGTGATCTCGGCGCCGATCTTAATGAGCATGTCGACTATCAGATCGTGCGTCAGTGGACGCTCGCTCGTGATTCCGGCGATTCGCGTCGCGATGCTGTAGGCCTGATCCGGTCCGATCCAGATCGGCAGAAGGCGACGCACGCCTTCGGCCTGAAGGAGGACGACATGTTGATTCGTGAGCACGTGGACGCGCACCGACTCGACCGAACACGGCACGAGCATCGTCACAAGCCTACCCGGTCGAACAGCGGCGCAAGCCTCGTACCGAGCGTCCGTGTGCTAGCCGAAACGGAATCGACCCTGCTCGCGCCGCCGCCTGAAGAGCAGGAGAAGCAGTAGCCCCGCGACGAAACCGAATATGTGCGCGAAGTACGCGATGTTCGCGGTCGCTTCGTGCGCGGCGAGCCGGAGCTCGGCGAGAGCGTCGATCACTTGGAGCACGATGAAGAAGCCGACCACTATCAGAGCCGGCAGCTGAACAATCGTGATGAAGATGCCGAGGAAGACGAGCGTAGAGATCCGCGCAGCTGGGAACATGACGACGTACGCGCCGAGGACACCGGCGATCGCGCCGGAGGCGCCGACCATCGGCTCCGGCTGCACGAGACCCTGGCCGATCGCAGCAACGATCCCGCAGAGGATGTAGAAGACGAAATACGGACCGCTGCCCAAGCGATCCTCGACGTTATCGCCGAAGATCCAGAGATAGACCATGTTCCCGATCACGTGCAGCCAACCGCCGTGAACGAACATATGGGTGAAGAGCGGCCCGAAGGTGCTGAGAGCGATGTGTCCTTGCGCGATCTGCGTCGCGAACTCCTTCCAGTCGAACGAGTACTCGTCGTAGAAAGCCGCGATGGCACCTGGCTGGCGAACCAGGGTGAGGACATAGATCCACGCCAGGATGTTGGCCACGATCAGCAGGCGGTTGACGATCGGCGTCTTCGTCGTCGGGTTCTGGTCGCGAAGCGGGATCACGCGCGGAGCTCCGTCGCCACCACCTTCGATCCGTGGATCGTGAAGATCGTTCGGGATCCCTCAGACACGTAGAACGCGCTGGGTGCCGGAAGATTCGGCGGGAGCGCGAAGCGCGCGATCTCGCCGCCGTCACGGTTCATCTGGACGACGACCCTGTTCGGCGCATCGAGGAAGTAGATAGCGCGCTGTATGTCGATGGCCTGCACCGCGGTCGGCTTCACCGCCGCTCCGGTCCATCGCGGAACGAATTCGACACGCGACGCCGTGAAGGAGGTCGTGAGCCGCCGGAAGCGCAGGATGTCGCCCTGCGTCGTGACGATCCAGATGTCCTGATCGACCGCCAGCGATCGACCCGTCCCGGTCGGGATCGGGTCTGTCAGGTAGGCCACCGCCCTTTGGAAGGGCGTTCCCGGGAAAGACTCGTGCTTCCACACCTGGCCGCTCGTGCCGTCGAGGATGTAGAGATTCGCCACGAACACCGCGAGCGCATCGACGGTCTTCCAGGTCGCGGAGTCGTCGGGCGTGACGTCCGCGACGCCGGTGCCCTCGGCACGCCAGAGGTGTTTCTGGTCGTCCAGTGAATAGACCACCTCGCCGAGATTAGAGACAAGACGGGGCCCGCCCACACCCAGCAATCCCCTCGTGAGCACCGAAGCGACCTGCGCCGGGTCGCCGAAAATCCGCCAGAGCCGGCCCCCGCCAGGGTCGGCCGCGTAGAGCCCGTTCGCGGTGCCTACGAGGGCGGTCGGTTTCGCGCCGGGAGCGATCGGACGGCCGTCGGTGCCAGTGACGCGAGCGAGGTCGACCACCACTCCGGTGATCCGATCGTCGAGCGCGGCGACCTGCTCGCGGAGCGCGGCGATGCGCGCCTCATCTGCCGCGGGAGAAAGCGCGGCCTCCTCGATGGCGATCCGGGCGTGATCGATCTTCTGCCGCGCCAGCTCGAGATCCGGCGGCTTGCGGTCCGCGGCTCGCTGCGCGGCCGACACGTCGCTGTCGATGCTCAGGATGGCGAGTGCGTAGTCGCCGGTCACGCGGTTCTGCTGGTAGTCCCGATAGGCGAGGGCGCCGATGCCGCCGGCCACCAGCAGCAGAAGGACAGCGAGGAGCGAGGCGGCGCGGCGCTGGCGGCGCGAACGTTCCCGCGCGGTGTCGGGCCGACGTGGAAGCGGGGGCGCCCGCCGGGGCATCAGCTCGAAGCCGATCGCCACGGTCTTGCCCATCGCCTTCGCCGCGGGCGCTGCCGCCGCGCCGATGGCCTTCGTGACCTTAGGGCGGCGACGCCAGATCGATTCGAATCGCGAGCGGATGCCTTCCGCGATGAGTACCTCGGAGGCCTGCGGCGGTTCCGGCTGGCGCACGACCCGGCCGGCCGCGCCGGTCGCTGCGGTCACCTCGATGAAGATCGCCGCCACGCTCCCGACGACGCCGTCGGCGACGGCAAGGTTGTTGATGTGTTCGGCGGCGGCCCGTGGGTGGAGCGTGATCGCCGCGTTCTTCAGGGCTTCCGCGCCGAGCCCATCGACGAGCGCCCCAGACGCCAGGATGAGCGTGTCGCCGGGCTCGATGCTCTGGCGCCACACGTCCGGGAGAACGTCGGCGATGCCGCCGAGCGAGTCGGCCTCGCGCGTGGTAGTGCGATGCACGAAGTCGGCGAGTTCACCAGGCTCATCGCCCGGAAGGAAGAGCCGCGCGCGTCGCACCAGAAAGACCTGTGCGGCGCCGATCCGAGCCGCGTAGAGCTCGTTGTTGACGACGACCGCGCATGCGCAGTGGAGCGAAATGCGCCCGTGTTGATCGCGAAGGCGTTGCGCGGCGCGGCGGTTCGCTTGGCGCAGCGCCTTTCGAAGCGAGACTTCGATCCCGGCGGAGAGATCGTAGTAATACTCCTGCCGGGCGAGGTCCGCGACTTCCTTCGCGATATCGCCGCCGGTGTTTCCATGCTGGCGCGCGACCTCGCACAAGAAGTAGAAGCGTCCCTTCGTCCGCAGCGTCGCGCCGAGGGTCGGTTCGCTGGCGACGATCACGTCCGGCGTGCCCGGTCGCACCTCGGCCGTTGTGCCAATCTTCGTCGCGAGGCTCGCCTGTCGCATCGCTGGCGAGTCTAGGGAGCGGAGCGGCCGGGGCGTGAGGCCGGCACGGAGCGAATCTTCGCTATGCCGCTCCGCGGTGCGCGCGACGCGAGCTCGGCGACGAGCTCTTCCTCGCGGAGTCGGATCTCCGCCGCCCATTGCGCCGTCGGTACGGCGACGACAAGCGTTCCCTCGTCGATGCGTAGTGCCGTCGTCCTCGTCGCGTCGGGGCCGATGACCGCGCAGGCGACCGTAGTCCAAGCGCGGAGCGCGTCTGCCTTCGCGACGTCGCTGTCGAGCCGAAGGGTCCGGAGGGCACGGGCGATCGCCGCGGCGAGCGGCCTCATCCGGGTCGGACGACCTCTGTCACGGTCGCCCCGCGCCGGAGGGCCTCGGGAATGCTCGTGAGCACCGCCGCGGTGAGGAGCGTCTGCGCACCTTCGGGTAGCGCCCGGCAGAGCGCTTCGCGATGGGCCGTGTCGAGCTCCGACAGAACGTCGTCGAGCAGAAAGATCGGAGGCTCCCCGACGTGCGCGCGGATCCACTCGGCCTCAGCGAGCTTCAGCGCCAGGACGGCCGAGCGCTGCTCCCCGCGCGAGGCGAACGTCGGGAGTGGGCGCTCGCCCGTCGCGACGGCGAGATCCTCACGATGGGGGCCGACAAGAGTCGTCGCCTGCCAGCGCTCACGATCGCGCTTCTCGACGATCAGACGGCGATAGCCCTCCGCCCGCTCCTCCGACGTCGAACCCTGCACCTGCCCGGCGTAGGCGACATCCGGGGTCGGATCCGCGCCAAGCGCCGCGGCGGCGGCCCGGAATGCGGGGCGCAGCTCGCGCACGGCCGCTTCACGACGAAGCGAGATCGCGGTCGCGAGCCGCACGAGCTCCGTGTCCCAGAAAGCGATCTCACTCTCGGATACGGGTTCCTCGTCGCGTCCCGCGCGGAGAAGCGCGTTCCGCTGGGTGAGGACGTTGGCATACGCCCGAGTGTCGGCACGGTGCGAGCGATCGACCTGCGCGACCATCGCATCGAGATAGCGGCGCCGAGCTGAGGGCGCCGACGCGAGGAGGTCGGTGTCCTCCGGAAAGAACGCGACGACCGCGGTCGTTCCGACCACATCGTCCGCCCGGCGCGGAGCCCCGTCCGCCGTGTAGCGGCGTGGGCGCCGGCGCACGTCGGCCGCCGGCGCGAAGAGCGTCACCTCGAGGCGCGTCCTGTCTTCTGACCTGCAGGCCTCGATCGATACTCGCGCCAGGGGAGCGCCCCAACGGATCATCTCGGCGTCATCGCCGGCTCGCGACGACTCGCCGCGCGCGATGAGATGCACGGCTTCGAGAAGATTCGTCTTGCCGGCGCCGTTCGGACCTACGAATGCCGTCACTCCTGGAGCGAGGTCGACGCGACGATCCTCGTAGTTGCGGAAGTCCTGAAGCCCGATCGCGGCGGCACGCAAAGACGGCGCCCTTGATCAGGCCGGGATGCGGAGCGGCATCACCACATGAAGATAGCTGTCGTCGCCTACGATCCGGACGACACCTGGCGCGAGTGGGCCACCGAGCTCGATCGCGATCTCCGGCGCCGTGAGGCTCGAGAGCGCGTCGGCGACGAACCGCGAGTTGAACGCGATCGTCGTGGCCTGACCTTCGACGGTGGCATCGATCCGTCCGGTGTTGTCACCGACCTCGGCAGCGTTCGCCGTGATCACGAGAGGTGGGTCATTGGACGGGTCGACCTGGAACCGCAGCATGTTCGCTGCGTCACGCGCGAAATAGGAGGCGAGCCGGGTGGCTTTGAGCAGCTCTTCTCTCTGGGCCAAGACCCGCGTCGAATGACTCGTCGGGATGACCTGCCGATAATTCGGGAATTGCCCCTCGATGATCCGCGAGACGAGATCGGCCTCGTCGGTGTGGAAGATCACCTGACTTTTGTTGGGTGTCACAAGGATGTCGACTGTGCGGTCCTCGCTGTCCTCCAGGATCCGTGCGACCTCGAAGAGGCTCTTCGCGGGGATGATCACCTCAATCGGCGGATCGACCCGATCGAGTAATCGCGCATGCCGCACCGACAGCCGGTACGGGTCGGCGGCAGCCATCGTGACCAGATCGCTAGCAAAGGTGGTCAGCACGCCGGTGAGCACCGGGCGGCTGTCGTCGGTCGCCGCAACGAAGGCGACCTCCCCGATCATTCGGCGCAGGGTTCCCTGCGACATCCGAGTGGTCGGCTTGTCTGGGATCTGTGGGATGATTGGGAACTCCTCGGCGTCCATGCCTTTGATGTTCGCTTCGTAGGGTCCTGACTTCAGGTGCACCGTTTTGGTCCGAACGTTTAAGGAGAGCTCCACGTTGCCGGCCGGGAGGGAGTTCACGAAGTCGATGAAAAGCTTCGCCGGCACGGTGATCGCGCCTTCGTCCTCGACTTTCGCCGGGACCCAGCAGTTAATCCCCACCTCGAGATTGGTCGCCGTCAGGCGAAGGCGCCCCGCGTCAGTACGGAGAAGAACGTTCCCGAGGATCGGCAAGCTTCCCCGTGTCGAGACGCCCCGACCAGCGATCCCAAGCCCATGCGCGAGGTTCTCTTGTAAACAAACGACCTTCACGCGGCCCTCCCCGCTCGTATCCAATAGAGATTCATACAACCAGTAGTGGCGGTAGTAGTTGTGTGGACTATGGGCCTTCCCTCACGAACTCGTGCTCAGCGGGTGTTGGATGGGTTGTGGAAACCTTAAGGAGAGTCGTGGAGGATTAAGCTAGACGCCGCAGCAACTAGAACATACGTACCATAAGAACCGACATCACGCCGCGACATGTCCACAAACAGACGTTCTTATCCACACGCCGGGACTGCTTATCCACACTCGCAGACCGTGGGAACGGTGATTCAGCCCCGAGGCCTGTGCCCTGGGTCAGTCGGCGTACAGCAGCTCACGAAGCGTCCCGACATCCCGTCGGAAATCATCGTTCTCGGCCATCTCGCGCTCGATCTTCTCGCAGCCGTGCAGCACCGTCGAATGGTCGCGCCCTCCGAGCGCCTCGCCGATCCGGAGAAGCGGGGCCTCGGTCTCCTCGCGCATTAGGTACATGGCGATTTGCCGCGGGACGACGACCTGCCTGTCGCGGGCCTTTCCTTTGATCTGGTCAAGCGGGACGCCGTAGTAGCGCGCGACGGTCTCGACGATGCGCTCGGGCGAGAGGCTCTTCCGGTGCGGGTTGTAGAGGAGGTTCTGAAGCATCTCCTGCGCGAGCTGCGTCGTGACCGGCACCGCCTGCATGGCGGCGAACGCGGCGATGCGCGTCAGCGCGCCCTCGAGCTCGCGGATGTTCGAGACGATCTTCTGGGCCAAGAAGTCGATCACCGGTGGTGGCACGGCGACGTTTTGAGCCTCCGCTTTCGCGCGAAGGATCGCGATCCGTGTCTCGAGATCCGGAGCCGAGATGTCCGCGATGAGACCCCATTCGAAACGCGAACGAAGTCGGTCCTCGAGCTGCGTGATCGCTTTCGGCGGGCGGTCGCTCGACATGACGATCTGCTTGCCCTCTTCGTGGATCGCGTTGAAGGTGTGGAAGAACTCTTCTTGCGTGCCCTCTTTGCCGGCGATGAACTGGATGTCGTCGATGAGAAGCACGTCGATGCGCCGGTAGCGCTCGCGGAACTCCTCGCCCTTCTGCGCTCGGATCGAGTTGATGAACTCATTGGTGAATTTCTCGCTCGTCGCGTACGCGACCCGCTTCTTTGGGTGGCGCGCGATCACCGCGTGGCCGATCGCGTGCATCAGGTGGGTCTTTCCGAGGCCCGACCCGCCGTAGACGAACAGGGGGTTGTAGCTGTGGCCCGGCCGCTCGGCGACCGACAAGGCGGCGGCGTGGGCGAGACGGTTGTTGGAGCCGACCACGAACGTCGAGAAGGTGTACCGCGCGTTCAGAAGAGCCCCCGCTTCGCGCCTGTCTGGCCCGCCGGTCTGCTGGCTGGCCCCACCCGGAGCCGGTGGGGTCAATCCCGGGGCCGCACTGGTGCGCGCGGCCGCCGCCGGAGCGCCGGAGGAGGTCACAAACCGCACGTCGACGGTGCGGCCGAGCAAGTGCTGTAACGCTGCGCGTACTTGGGGTCGGAACTTGCTCTCCAACCATTCGCGCGCGAACGCGTTGGGCACACCGATGAGGAAAACGTCGTCCTCTTCGGAGAGGACCTGCGTGTCCTTGAACCATGTGTCGTACTGCGCCCGTGAAAGACCGACCTGCAGCTCACCAAGGGCGGCCGTCCAAAGTTGTTTGAGGTTCAACGGCTCCCCTTCTCTTCGCTGGTGCAACAAACGCTCCCCACAACCATCACGCGATCACCGCCGCCCGACGCCACACCGAAGGGAAACACCGAGGGATCCGACGCCCGCTCTTGGAAGCCCGCGAACTATACCCCAAGGAGAAGACGCTGCGTCTGCTGCTATGCTCATGTGCACACACCGTCGTTTTTTGATCGTTTTGTTCCAGCGGGAGAAGGGACTCGACCTTGAAGCGCACCTATCAGCCGAAGACTCGCCGACGTGCGCGCGTGCACGGGTTTCGGGCGCGCATGAGGACGACCGGCGGTCGTCGTGTGCTCGCCGCGCGCCGCGCGCGCGGCCGCAAGCGCCTCACCGTCGTCTAGCGCCGCGTCATTCGTGGACGCCGCACGTCTGCGGCGGGATGCAGACATCGCCGCGGTGTGGAGCGAAGGAATGAAGATTCAGCATTCGATGTTCGCCCTTCGCGCGCGCCGGAACGGGCTCGATGTGATCCGCGTCGCGGTCGCGGCACCGCGTTCGCTCGGCCGCGCGGTCGCGCGCAATCGCTCGCGCCGCCGCCTCCGCGAGGCCTTCCGCATCGCGATCGGCGATCTCGCGCGCGGACCAGGCTGTGACATGGTCATCGTTGCGCGGCCCAGCACCACGTCCGCGGCCTTTGCCGATCTTCGAAAGGCCGCGGCGACGGTGCTCGAATCGCTCGCCCAGCGCGTGGCAACGACGACGTGAAGACCCTGGTTCTGGCCGCCCTGCGGTTCTACAAGGCCGCCGTGAGCCCGATGCTCCCGCCGGCGTGTCGTTACACCCCGACCTGCTCGGAGTACGCGATGGAAGCCGTCGAGCGGTACGGGGTCGTGCGCGGGGGCTGGCTCGCGACCAAGCGCCTGTTCTCGTGTCACCCGTGGAGTCGCGGTGGGTACGACCCGGTGCCTGAGCGGCGGGCTGGCTGATGGAGATCGTCACCACTCTCTGGAACGCGCTCCTCGTCTACCCGCTGATCAACCTGCTCGTCCTCGCGGACTACTTCGTGCACGACTTCGGACTCGCGGTCGTGATCGTCACGGTCGCGATCCGCCTCGCCCTCTACCCGGTCTTTCGCGCGCAGGTCCGCTCGTCGCGGGCGATGCAGGAGCTCGCTCCCGCGCTCAACGACATCAAGAAGAAGCACGGGAAGGATCGCGCGCAGCTGCAGCAGGAGCAGATGAAGCTCTACAAGGAGCGGGGCATCAGTCCGATCGGGGGCTGTCTCCCGATGCTCGTCTTCTTCCCGGTGCTCTTTGCCATGTACGCCGCGTTCCAGCAGGTGGGAGGCCTCGGAACGCCCGCGCTCACCATCCAGCAGCTCAACGACCAGGTCCTCTGGCCGTTCATCAAACCGCTCTTCGCCGACCGCCCGCCGAACGAGACCGTCGATCTCGCCGCGCACTGGCTGCCGTGGGTGTCGAACCTCGCGCAGCCCGACCACCTGTTCTTCAACTTCATCGGCCCACTGCCGGTCATCTCTGCCCTCCTCCAGCTGGTCGCGTCGATCCAGGCGCTGCCCCGGAATCCTCCACAGACCGACGATCCGACGCAGCGAACGATGCAGTCGATGACGTACTACCTGCCGCTCATCACAGTCGTCTTCTTCAAGGATCTCGCGGCCGGGGTCTTCATTTACTACATCACGACGACGATCTTCCAGATCATCCAGCAGTACTTCGTCATGGGGTGGGGCCAGCTGCCTCGCTGGATCCGGGCGCTGGACAACATACCGACGCCGGCAGACAAGACGATGCACGAGCGGGAGCAGGCCGCGATCGTCGAGGCAGAGCAGGACATGAAAGAAGCCGAGGAGGTCGGTGCGGGCGCCCGCCGTGAACAGAGCGGTGGCGGCCGCCGCCGCGGGAGGAGGAGGAAGCGATGAGTCCGGTGCGTGGGGAGGAGTTCACGGGCCGTTCCGTTGAAGAGGCGATCGAGAGAGGGCTGCGGGCACTCGGCAAGAAGCGCACCGACGTCGAGTACGAGGTGCTCGAGAAGGGCAAGCCCGCGAATGTGCTCGGCATCGGCGGCGAGGACGCCCGCGTGCTCATCACGTTCGTCGAGGAGGATGCGCCGCCTGAGCCAGAGCAAGTGGTCGACGAGGCCGAGGTCCCGCGCCGGCCCGACGCAATCCGCGAGCGCGAAGAGCGGCGCGAGGAGCGCGAGGAATCTGAGCGCGAAGAGTCAGCGCCGGCACTTGCCGAGGACCTCGAAGCCGGCGTCGGCGTGCTCCGCGACCTCCTCGCCCTTATGGGCGTCGAGGCAGAGGTCGCCTTGGACGATGGCGCGCGGCACGAGGGTATCGAGGTCCTTGGCCCGGACCTCGGAGCGCTCATCGGCCGCGGGGGCGAGAACCTCGTTGCCTTGCAGCAGATCACCTCGGCGATCACGTCGCGCCGGGTCGGCCGCACGGTCCACATCCCGCTCGATATCGAGGGCTACCGCCGGCGCCGGGAGGAGCAGCTCCGCGAGATTGCTAGCCGTGTGGCGGCGCGCGTGAAGGCGAGCGGCCAGGCCGTGACGCTCGAGCCGATGCTGGCCTACGAGCGCCGGATCGTGCATCTTGCGGTGCAGGACACGCCCGGCGTGAAGACCGAGTCCGTCGGCGTCGATCCGAATCGCCGCGTGGTCATCAGCTCCACGGCCCCGGGCGCGCGCGGACCCGCGGAGTTCCGCCCGCGCGCTCCCGGCGGGTTCCGTGGGCCCGGGGGGCCGAGCCGGTACGGGCCTCGACGCGGCTTCGGGCCGAGACCTGGCGGATACCGGCCGGGGTCGAACTTCGGTCCGCGAGATCGACCCTAAATAGCCCCTCGGGGTGCCACTTCGCGCGCTAGCGTTCGATTCCTCGCATGGATGTCAACTGGGCGCCCCCGCGCGTTCGCCGTAACTTCCGGATCGACACATTCAGCGCGATCTGCGGCGGCGTCTACATCGCGGTTCTCATCACGTTCATGCCGATCGTCGTGCGTCGCCTCGGTGGATCCACCACCGACGTGGCCATCGTGATCGCTGCGCCGTTCGTCGGGCATCTTCTCTCCCCGATCTCGGCGTACCTGCTCATGGGCTTTCCTCAGGTGAGAGTCGTGGCCGGAACCGTGACGGTGGCGCGCGCCACGTTCCTGGCCGGGGTCCTCGTCGCCGCGACGCCGCTCATGCTCGCCATGACGACGGTCGTCTCCTTCGTGATCGGTATCGCCAACATCAGCGCGTACACGGCGCTCATGCACGGCATCTACCCGGACCGCGAGCGGGCGTCGGCGATGGCCAACGTGCGGATCGGCGGTGCAATCGCGGGGATCGCAGCCGCCGCCGTGGCCGGGACGTTCATAGACGTCATCCCGGCGTCGTGGGTCTTCGCGGCGGCCGCGCTCGTCGGTCTACCTGGCGCGATCGCGTTCTTCTGGGTGCGCTATGACGGCTCGGCGAAGGTCGCGACGCGCAGATCGCTGCCGGCGATCGCGCGCGATGTGTGGGCTGACCACAAGTACCGCCGCTTGCTCCTGTCTTTCACCGTATTCGGGATCGGCAACCTTATGAACGCCGCGGTCTACCCGATCCTGCTCGTCGATCACTTCAACGCATCGAACTCGTTCATCGGCGCGATGACCGCGGTCTCGTCGGCGACGATGATCGTGGCCTACCTCATCTGGGGCCGAATGATCGATCGCGGATCGTCGATCCGCCTGACCCTGCTGAATACGGTGGTGACGCTGCTCATTCCGATCGGGTACATCGCGGCGGCCGACGTTTGGCTCCTCATACCCGTTGCGATCGTCGGCGGGATCGTGAACGCCGGCGGCGAGATCACGTTCTTCACGAACATCGTCCAGATCGCCCCCCGCGAACGTATTGCTGAGTACGCGACCGCGCAGTCGCTCCTGATGGGTCTCCGCGGGACTGCCGCCCCGTTCATCGCTGCGGCGCTCCTTGGACTAACCGACGCGCGCGTCGTTCTTCTGATCGGGGTGATCTTCATGACGGCGGGGTGCGCGATCATGGCTGGCGCCGTGCGCCTTCTCGCGCCTACGGCCGTGACGAGCTCGCGCGTGGCCGTCGAGAGCGCGGCCGACTAAGACCGGAGCGGAACTCCGCTCGCGCGCATTGCGCTTGCGAAGCGTTCCGCGATCAGCTGGTAGCCCTCGTCGGACGGATGAAAGCCGTCCGACGACACCGTCCCGGTACTCACGAGCGGGGCGCTGCCGGTGAAGAGATCCACCACCTTGACGCGGCTCGGGTTCCTCGCGGCGATCGTCGCGATCGCGTCGTTGTACGCCTGGATGCCCGCGAGGAGGCGGGCCCTGTCGACGCCCGCGTAGACCGGCACCGCGCGCAGATCCGGGACGTTGCCGACGAAGATCGTCGCGCCGGTCTTCTGAACGAGGCCGTCGACGATCTGTCCCAGCGCGTCCGCGAACGAGGCGGGCTCGATCGTTGCGTTCAGGTCGTTGACCGCGAGCCACACCGATACGATCGTTGGTCTCTGCGCAATCGCACCCGGGAGCTGCTGGGTTATGGCCTGCAGCGCGAGCGAGCCCGAGACGCCGAGGTTCGTGTATGGGGGCGAGCCCGCGGGAAGGCGCGAGGCCAGCAGTGCTGGCCACGATCCCTTCGCCGGATCGCTCGCGCCTACCCCGACGGTGTCGGACGCGCCGATGGCAACGTATCTGATGCCGGCGGTCACCGTCGCGATTGCCGATGGGCTGCTGGGCGTGGTCGTCGGTCCGCGCGTTCGCGAGGGCTCAGCCGCTGGAGCCGAGGAGCAGGCGCATACGAGCGCCGCGCAGATGGCGGTGAGCACCGCCAGTTCACCTTTCGACATCGGTACAATTGTGTTGCCCCCAAGGGGCCACGGGGATGCGTGGTTTCGACAGGGCAGGCAGACGGACCACCGCGAGCCGAGGAACGCCGTTCCTCCTCGTTAATCCGAACGGCAGGCAGACAACTGCCAACACTTCTTACGCTCTCGCTGCCTAGTCAGTGAGACGTCCTCCCGGTCTCCGCTCCGCGGGCCGGGAAGGGCG
>JALYSZ010000343.1 GCA_030854525.1 Chloroflexota bacterium
GCCCGTTCGAATCGTCGCGCAGGGGGCGCTTCTGGGTGACGCTTCCGGATGCCGGCGATGACGAGAAGACGCGGCGCGAGCGGCTCGAGGGTCACCCGCGCGCGGGCATCGCGGTGATCGCGTGCCACGAGGGCTATCCCGGCCATCACCTGCAGCTCACCGTCGCCGCCGATCAGCCGTCGCTCGCGCGCAAGGCGATCCGCTCGAACCTGATGGTCGAGGGCTGGGGTCTCTATGTGGAGGAGCTCATGACCGAGGTCGGCTACCTTGACTCGCCGCAGACGCGGCTGCTTCGTTTGAAAGACCTGCTCTGGCGCGCCGCGCGCGTGACCGTGGACGTCGGCCTGGCCACGGGCGAGATGAGCTTCGACGATGCCGTGCGGTTCATGGTCGAGCGCGCGCGCCTCGAGCAGCCGAACGCGGTCGCCGAGGTGCGTCGTTACACGCTCACGCCGCTGCAGCCCTCGAGCTATGCCCTCGGCCGTGCCGCGATTCTCGCGCTCCGCGACAAGGCGCGCGCCGCGGGCTGGGGGATGCGGCTCTTCCACGACAAGCTGCTCGGCGCGGGCTCGCTCCCGCCGCGCCTTCTCGAACAGGAGCTCGGGCTCTAAAGAAAAAGGCCCGCCTTTTCGGCGGGCCCTTCATCAAGACGAGCACGGGATTATTCGGCGAGGCGCGGGATCCTCGGCTGAGCTGCGTTGTTCGCGGAGTAGTTGATGTTCAAGTTGCCGTTCTGGATGTCCAGGCACTTCGCGATGAGCTGGCCGCCATCGATGGTTGCCGGGTTGCCATTCAAATGGATACAGCCGTTCGGGATGTAGATCGTGCCGGCCGCGTCGAGGTCCTGGTTGCCGCCGATCTGCACGTCCGCGGTGCAGCGCGAGTCCTGGTAGATCCCAAAGTTCGTGTACCGCCACGCCAGGTTGAGCGTGACTCCGTCCACCATGTACTGAGAGTCCGGCGGGTCGGTCATCGGGCGAAGCAAGATGGGGTGATTACCGTTGCGGCCGATCTGGGAGCAGGTCCCGCCGCTCGACGCCGGGTAGTTGGACATGGTGTTGAACAGGAAGACCTTGCCGTCGCAGGCCTTGCCGCTGTTCGGGTCGGTACCGGTCGTCTGACGCCCGACGTCGCCCCCGAGGCCGCTGCCCTTGAGGACGTAGATGCCGTGGCACAGGTTCATCCCGTCGATGTTGCTGGTCCACACGCCCTCATAAGCGATGCTTCCGGAGCTCGAGTTCACCGGTGCGTTGCAGGCCGGACACCCCCAGTACTTGCCGGTCGTCGATGGCTTCGGATAACCGGCGAACGGATCTGCAACCGGCGCGATGCCGGTATTGACGGTAATGCCCGCCGGAAACGCCCCGCTCACATTGCCGACGACGTCGACGCTGTAGCCGGCTGGCGTGATCGTGAAGTCCTGACCTGAGCTCACGCCGGTCACCGCCGTGTTGCTGCACGAGTTCACGAGCGCGCCGCCACCGACGAGGTGGACGTTTTCGTTCGGGTTGAAGGACATCGTGCCTGCTGTGCAGCTCTGGTCGATCGCCATCAGGGCGTAGCCGTTGTTGAAGGACTCGGCACCGGCGACGCCGCGCGCGCGCACCGGGTTGAAAGCCGCCTGTGCGGGCACGAGGGAGGTCTTGACTTTGTGGACGATGGATACCTCGACGTGGTTGACATCGCCGATGTAGGCACCGGAGAGCGGCGGGGAGTTGACGGTCACCACCATGTTGCCGACGCCCGCGTCGTCGATGTAGCCATTCTGTGCCGCCGACGTGACGGCAGCAGCCTTGGCGGCCAGAACCGTGGCGGCGGAAGGTGGCTGGGTGTTGCCCTGATAGATCACCACCGCCCCGGCAAACGCGGCGGAGTCAGCTGCCTCCTGCTCGGTGCGCTTGGCAACGTAGAGCTGCCCCGCGTCCACCGCCAGGCCGACGAAGAACAGCAGCGCGAGAAACATCAACGCTCCGAGGACCAGTGCCTGACCCTCTTCGTCCTCTCCAAGAAACCGCCTCATCCCAATCACCTCTGAATAACCAGCTGCGAGCCGCCCCGAAGAGTGATCTGGAACGCGCCCCCCAACAGGTATTGCGAGGGGAGCGGTACAAAGGGCGCGGTCGCGTCGACAGTCACGCGATGGTTCCGCTGGTTGTCGCCGTCCGGGTAGTCGATCGTCACGCTCACGTTCGGCACCCCGACTGAGTTCTGCCGAACGATGGTCACGATGTTGCCGGTGTTAAAGGCGCTTGGATTCACCGTGTTCGAGACAGGGCCGACCTTCGGGTTGCCCGCCGATCCGTGAACGATCGCGTACCGCGTGCCCTCGCGGGACGCGTACGCGAGGGTCGTCTCCTCCCAGACCGCGCGGGCGACGTCGATCAGCCCGGTGACCACCAGAAGGAAGATCGGAAGGACGAGCGCGAACTCGACGAGAGCCTGCGCGCTCCCGCGTTCGGCGTCGGCGAAGAACGACCGGAGGCTACGCACTAATAGAACATCCGGAACGTCGTGGTGCGGTCGAAGTTCGCGACGTTCGGGATAAGGGGCCACGGGATCGTGGTCCGGAAGGTGTATTCGACTTCAACCGTGACAAAGCACGGATCCGCGACTGACGGTGGGTGCGAGGGACAGGGCGACGTCCCCAGCGAGTCCTTCTCGCTGACGGTCACCGTCGCGTTGACGCCCTGGACGGTCGGCGTGCGCGCGATCTCGGCGATCGCGGCAGCTGCGGCCTCAGCGGCGCTTGGCGTCTGGTCTATCGCATACGACTCAGCGCCCGCCCGGGCGCCGTTCTGGACTGCGAGCTGAACCGCGAACGCCCGCGCCAGGTCGGCGCCGCCGAGGAGGATGCCGACGAACAACGGAAGGATGAGCGCGAACTCGACCATCGACTGGCCGAGGTCATCGCGCGATGCTCTTTTCACGAGTAGAAATGCGTTGCCCACTGGTTGTCAGCATAGGTAACGAGCAGGCGGTGCCTACCTTTAGGCGCTCCCTCTTTAGTACCAAACGGGGATCGCGCTCAGTACCTCCGCCGAATTGATTAGCTAGCGGGCAGCGACAGGTGCGCGAGCTTGCGACAGGACCGTCGCGACGACCGTCAGCGCGTCGTCGATGTCCTTTGAATCCACACCGTGGTGCGTCACCGCTCGAAGTCTCGGGGAGTTCCCGAGGTAGCGGGAGATACGGAGCCCTTCCTCGGCGCACGCCTTGGCGAAGGCGCTCGCGTCCATCCAGGCGGATTCAACTTCGAACGAGACGATGTTCGTGACGACCTTCCCGGCGTCGATCCGGATGCCGTCGATCTCCGCGAGACCCGTCGCGAACGCCTTCGCGTGCCGATGGTCTTCGACCAGGCGGTCGCGCATCTCCTCGAGGCCGATCAGCGCGGCGGCCGCGATGACGCCGGCCTGTCGCATGGCGCCTCCCAGAAGCTTGCGAACGCGGCGCGCCTTGGCGATCGTGTCGGCGCTCCCGCAAAGGATCGAGCCGACCGGCGCCGCGAGACCCTTCGAAAAGCAGAACTGCACCGTATCTACGGGGCCGCAGAGCTCGCGGGCATCGACGCCGAGCGCGACCGCAGCGTTGAAGATCCGAGCGCCATCAAGGTGAACCCGGAGACCGCGGCGATGGGCCAGCTCGGCGACCGCTCTCGTCTCGTCGACCGTGATCACCGAGCCGCCGCAGTTGTTGTGCGAGTTCTCGAGGCACAGGAGCGACGTGCGGGGGTACATACCGGCGGGACGGATCGCGACCTCGATCTCCTCGAGCGCGGGCAGGCCGCTGCGATTGGGTACGAGGCGAGG
>JALYSZ010000345.1 GCA_030854525.1 Chloroflexota bacterium
CCTCCATCCGAGCGGTCATGTCGAAGGTCGACCCGTTGGGGATGTGGCAGTACGCCCACACGGTGTGCTTTCCGGCAGGCGCCCGCGACGGATCGAAGAGGCTCTGCTGACCGACCAGCATGAACGGACGGTCCGCGGGCGTGCCGCGCGCGATCTGCGCCTCGCTTTCGGCGATCTCGTCGAGCGTGCCACCGAGGTGAACCGTCCCGGCGCGCAGGCAATCCTTCGCGCGCCACGGGATCGGACCGTCGATCGCGTAGTCGAGCTTGAAGACTCCGGGCCCGTAGCGGAAGGAGCGGAGCCGTGCGCGATAACGGTCGGAAAGACGTCGTCCGGCCATCTCCTTGAGCTGCCGCGGCGTCACATCGCAGAGATATGCACGCGCCCTCTCGAGTTCGTCCAGGTTGCCGACGCGGCGGCCGGTCTCGATCGTGCCGCCGAGCGATCGCACCCGCGCCGCGAGCGCGTCGGCGATGCGCTGCGATCCGCCGCGTGGGAACGGCCAGTTCGCCACGTGCGTCGCCACGGCGAACATCAACGCGAAGGACGCGGTGAGCGGAGCGTCGAGAGGCAGCACCGAGTGCGCGGCAAGACCTGCGAAGAGAGCGCGCGCGCGGACGCCGTTGAACGCGATACGGGCGAGCAGGCGCGCCGGGAGCACGCCCGGGAGACCGAGCCGCGCCATGACGAAGGGATGCCGTGGTATGCGGATCAGCGGTCGCAGCGCGTCGGCGGCGAGATGGTCCCACTCCGGGACGAGCGGCGCGACCAGTCGTCGGTAGGCCGGCGCGTCAGCGCCGAGATTCGCCGCCGTGGCCTCGATCGAGCGTTCGAGAACGACGGCGGTCCCATCGTCGAGTGGGTGCGCGAGCGCCGCCGGCGGATCGATCCACTCGAGTCCTTCGCGAGAGAGGTCGAGCTCGCGAAAAAAGGGCGACGCCGCACCGAGCGGATGAAAGGCGGAGCAGAGGTCGTGCACGAATCCCGGAAGGGTCAGCTCGGCCGAGCGGCAGCCCCCGCCGATCGTCTCGTTCGCCTCGTAGACGGCGACAGACCGCGCGTTCCGCGCAAGCTCGATCGCGGCCGCGAGCCCGTTCGGGCCCGAGCCGACAACGATGGCGTCGGCGCTCAAGCCCGCCGCAGGTGCCGGTCGAACCAGTCGAGCGCGCGACGGACGGCGTCGACGCGGTTGTCGGTCACGCGAAAGCCATGCCCCTCACCTGCGTAGACGTGGTACTCGTGCAGCTTTCCGCCATCGCGCAGCGCCTTCACGACCTGCTCCGCCTCGGTCCGCGGGACGCGCGGGTCATTCTCGCCCTGGAGGATGAGGAGCGGCGATCGGATCTTCGAGGCATGCGTCAAGGGCGAGCGTTCGCGATAGAGATCGGCGTCTTTGACCGGATCGCCCAGCTCGCGCACCAAGTAGTCGCGGAGGTCTCCACGCGTCGTCTCCGCCATCGTCTTCCACGAAACGATCCCCACGACCGACACGCCGGCGGCGAAGCGATCCGGACGGAGCGCGAGTGACATGAGGGTCAGGTACCCGCCGTAGCTGACCCCATAGACGCCGACTCGCGCCGGGTCGGCGAGCTTCTGGTCGCCAAGCCATGCCGCGCCGCGCGCGATGTCCTCTAGATCCTTGCCGCCCCAGTCCCGGCGGTTCGCTTCCCGCCACTTCTTGCCATAGCCGGTCGACCCGCGCGGGTTGGGCTCGAGCACGACGAAGCCAGCGTTCACGAAGACCTGGGTGGCGACGTTCCACTCGCGGTGGTGCTGCGCGGTCGGCCCGCCGTGGATATTGATGATCGCGGGCGGGATCTTCTCGCCCCGCAAGGCCTCCGCGTACGGAAGAAAGAGGAGCGCGGGGACGTCATCGCCATCCGCGCCGGGATAACGCAGGTGCGAAGGCTCGACGAGCGTCGCGGGGTCGATCGTGGCCGGCAGCGAACGGGTGATCGCGCGCGCCTCGATCGCGCGCTCACGCGTCACATACACGTCCCACGGACGCGAGGGGCTCGAGAAGATGAACACCGTGGCGTCGCTGTCGGGGCCGATTTCCGGAGACGCGTGGATGCCGGGGATGTCCGAGACAGCGTGATCCGCGTGCGAAACCGTGAAAACCCGGCGGAGGGAAACCGAGGCGTCCTCGCTGTGGAGATACGCGAGCGCTCGTCCGTCCGGGCGCCAGACCGCACCGTATTCGTCGTGGATGCTCTCGGTCATGCGATCGATCCGCTTGATCTCGCGCTCGGCGTAGGCGGCGATCGCGATCTCCTGCCGCCCACGGGTGTCGGTCGTGAAGGAGATGCGCGAACCGTCGGGTGACCAGCGTGGGTCGGTCGACTCGCCGTCCTGGGTGCCGCGTGTGTCGAGACGAGTCGCGTCGCCGCCCGACGATGCGACCACGTAGAGGTCGGCGTTCGTCGGTATCGTGTCACGGCGCGACCAGAACACGAGGAGAGTTCCGTCAGGAGACCACCGCGGCTGGAAATCGGTCCGAGCGCCGTCGGTCAACCGTCGCTTCGCGCCGGTCGTCACGTCGATCACATGGATGGCGTAGGTCTTCTCCATGCCGACGGCGTTCGCCGTGTAAGCGAGCTTCGTGCCGTCCGGCGACCACGCGACGTCGCGATGCGTCACTCGCGGTTCGTTCGTGAGGTTGCGTTCGTGCTCGCCGTCCCGGTCGACGAGCCAGATGTCGAAGAACTCGTCGCCGCCCCGATCGCGCAGGAAGGCGAGCTGCTTCACGTCTGGGGACCAGCACGGCCACACCGATCGCTCGTTCGCCTCGGTCAGCTGAAAGATGCGTTCGCCCACCAGCGGAGCACTGAAGATCTCGAACGTCCCCGAGCGATTCCATGAGAACGCGACTTCGCTGCCATCGGGCGAGAGATCGATGCCACCCCAGAGGTAATCGACGTATGGAACGCCCGCGAGCTCCTCGACCGAAAGCCGCCGATACCGGTCGCCGATCGAGCGCGGCGCTACGACCGGCGGCGGAGGCTGAATATCCGTCTCCGGATTGGCGATCGTCGTCGGCGGCCGGGCCGTGCCATGCGCGTCCCAATCCTCAGCGAAGCTTTTCGGGCGCTTGGAACCTTCTTTCGCGGGGGCTTGCCCCCGTACTCCCTCACTCTCTCCGCTGATCCCCGCGCGCGCTGAACCTACGGGCCGGCGTGGTCGCTCCACGAGCTCCCGTGCCGCAGTCGCGACTACGAGCGTTGCCGGACCCATAGCCGCTTCGCGCGGTGCGGTCACCTCGCGCGGAACGATCGGATCGTGCGCGACGAGCTTGTCCTCGAGACGTCCTTTGTATGCGCGGTCCCACGGGGCCTGCAGGAGAATGCCGAACTGCTTAGGCGGTTTCGGCAGCTCGTCCTGGAGCGCGAGGAGGTTGTCCTTGCCCGCATTCCACATCGGCGGCCGCCGCGCGGAGAGCACGACCGAGAAGGCCAACGGGAGAAGCGTTCGCGCAGCGTCGCTCGCGAGATCGAGGTCGCCGCATACCAAAACCCCTCCGGCCTTGCGCAACAGCAGAACCGTCGCGCCCTCGCCATTAGCGTGCACGCGCACGGCGCGGGCGTCCGGGCGGACGAGCTCATCATCGCCGAGAACCAGATCGGGTCCGCCGGGGATTCCATCGGCATCGTCGGCGTGCACGGCCACCTGCAGACCGAGCGCCTCGCGGTATTTCGCCGCGTCGGCCGCGCGCGCCGCGTTCGTCGCAACCAGCAGGGACGCGGGACCCGCGCCGCGCACCAGCCTGAGCGCGCGCTCGCTGAAAGGCGGAGCGTCGATGAGGAGGTTCCCGCGTTCTTCGTCGTAAACGATGTACTGCCGCTCGTTTTCGAGGGGTTCGTACAGCTCGAAGATCCACGAACGGAGCTGATGAATATCCACGGGGCCGGCCTATCGTAGCGTCGGGAGTACGAGCAGGCCGTCCGCTCGGACGAGCGCTTTTTTCATCTCGAGTCTCCGTGCCGCGTGCGTGACACGATCCTCGGTCCAATCGAACAGCTTCGTGACCTGACGCTCGGTGACGCCGCCCGCAAGGTGAAGGAGATGCGCGAGCAGCGCTGTCATCGCGTCCGCGGACGACGATTGTTCCGCGGCACGCACCGTTTCGGGGTACCGATGCACGAACAGGTCGTACGTGTAGTTGTAGTCCTCGCGGCCTTCGCCCACGGCGCGAACGCGCGCCACGTACATGAGCCGCTGGAGCTCCTCGATCGCCTTCGCGTAGTCCGACTTGCCCTCCTGCGACGTGATCCCGAGCGCGGAGCGCATGCGCTTCGTCTGCGTCTCTCCGTTCACGGCGAGGAACTCGATAATCCGCCGGGCGATCTCCGACAGCCGTCCCGCGCGCACGTCCTCGAGGTGGTCGTCGGCGTCGCCAGCTCGGCCGAAGGTCGCGTAGAAGGTCGGCAGCATCTTCATCGAGACGAACGTTGGCTTTCGTACCAGGAGCTTTCCGTAGTAGAGGCGTTTTTTCTCGGCGAGCTCGTCCTTCCATCCCCACATCCACTCCCACTTTCGGCTGTCGCTGCGGGTGTCGAGGTGGTCAAAGGCCGCCGGGACGGGGTATGCCAACTCGCCGGTGAAGGCGAAACAGAGGCCGAGGTCGTCCACCATGCGCACCAGCGCGTCCGCGGTCTTCACCGCGTGACGTGCCCCGATCCGCTGGCGATGGCGGGTAAGCGCACGCTCGACACTTCTGGAAAGCGCCGGTGCGCGGGCGACGCGCGGTCGGCGATACTCAGCGGCCATCGCGACGAGCGTGGAGGTGTCACGGTGAATGGTCAACCGAGGCTCATCCATCTGAAGGGCGCGTCCGAGCTCGAGCCGAAATGCGGCGCCACCGACGCGACGAGCGCAACGAACTGGGTCCGCGGGGCCTCGTTTCCGGAGGTGTACGTGCCTGCGGAGGTGGTCGGACGTGCGGATGTCGTGTGCCGTAAATGCCAGGAAATGTCCATCAGCAACGACATCGGCTCCGACGACGAGGTCGTACCCGACGACGAAGAGACCAGCGTTGATGGCCTCGAGGATGTCAGCGACGCGGAACTGCTCGCCGAGATCGCACGTCGCATGGGAGACGAGAAAGTCCTAGCCGAGGAAGAGCGCAACAAGGCCAAAGATCACCGCGACTGACATCGCACGCCGCGAACGCTCATGCAGTCGAGCGAACTCGCTCCGAGCCGGCGAGCTCAAGGGTTGCTCGTCGAAGCCGGCTGTCGCGGCGCGGATCTGCCTGGCGACAGGATTCGCCCACGCGCTCGAGTAGAGCGTCGCGATGCCGAGGACGACGAGGGCGACCCAACGCACCACGAGCCGCGTATCGGGCGTGCCGGTGACCTCGAAACCGATGGCCTTGAGCACGCTCGTGACAGCGAGAACGATGACCGAGAAGATCGCAAGGCCATCGAAGCGAGCGAGAACGCTTCCAAACAGGGTGCCCGCGTCCGCTCGCGAACGGGACGAGGAGAAAAGCGCAGGCGCTACGGCCGTGCCAAGCACGAGAGAGCCACCGACGAGGATCGCGAGCGCGAGGTGGTAAAGGAACTGAAGCAGGTCGAAAGCCAGCGTCTCCACGGGAAAAACCGAGCATACCCGGAATTTCCGAGTCGCCGGGTCCGTTTAGGATTGAGCACAAGGGAGCTCGAATGCCGACATATCGCGACTACTTCGCCGAAATCAAGAAGAAGGTCAAAGAGGCGACGCCCGAGCAGGTCCAGGACCTGATCCGCTCGGGCGACGTCCAGCTGGGCGACGTTCGCGAGAAGGACGAGTGGAACGGCGGCCACATTCCGGGCGCGATCCATGTGCCGAAGAGCTACCTCGAGCAGTGGGCCGAGGACCGCCTTCCCGAAAAAGAAAAGACGACGATCCTCTACTGCGCCGGCGGCGTGCGTTCGGCGATGGCCGCCGACACGCTGCAAAAGCTTGGCTACCGGAACGTGATCTCCATGGCCGGTGGGTTCAACCGCTGGAAAGACTCGGGCAAGCCATGGACGACGCCCGCGAGCTTCACGCCGGATCAAGCGCAGCGCTACTCGCGCCACCTCTTGATCCCGGAGGTCGGCGAGGTGGGCCAGCAGAAGCTGCTGGACGGCAAGGTGCTCCTCATCGGAGCAGGCGGACTCGGATCGCCGGCCGCCTACTACCTCGCGTCCGCCGGCGTCGGCACACTCGGCATCGTGGACTCGGATGTCGTCGACCTCACCAACCTCCAGCGGCAGATCCTCCACACCACCGACCGCATCGGCGAGTCGAAGGTGTCTTCCGCGAAGCGCACGCTCGAGGCTCTGAACCCCGACGTGAAGATCGTCGGTTACGAGGAGCGTCTCTCGGCCGCAAACATCGATCGGATCATCGAGGGCTACGACGTCGTGATCGACGGCGCTGACAACTTCCCCACCCGTTATCTCCTGAACGACGCCTCGGTGAAGCACCGCGTGCCCGTCGTGCACGGGTCGATCTTTCGCTTCGAGGGTCAGGTCACGGTATTCAAGCCGTTCGAGGGGCCCTGCTACCGGTGCCTCTTCTCCGAACCGCCGCCACCGGAGCTCGCGCCTTCGTGCGCCGAGGCGGGCGTCCTCGGTGTTCTACCTGGCGTTATCGGAACGATCCAGGCAACGGAAGCGATCAAGCTCCTCCTCGGGATTGGTGAGCCGCTCATTGGACGGTACCTTCTCTATGACGCGCTCGAAGGCAGCTTCCGCGAGGTCCGCTTGCGCCGCGATCCTGCGTGCCCGGTCTGCGGCGAGCATCCCACGATCACCGACTACATCGATTACGAGGGCTTCTGCGCCTCGCCTGCCGAATGGCGCGCGCAGCACGCACCCGCAAGAGTGAGCACTCCCGCCGACTAGCGGCACCTATCCTCTGATCGATGCATCGAGCCCTTCTTGGCCTTATCGCTTTCGCTCTGATCGCCGGCGCCTGCCTGGGTCCGGCCGCCACCTCGCCATCGCCAACCCGGACCGTCGACATCAAGCGGTCAAAGCTCGACATCGCGTACAGCGCCTTCGTCGATCAAGACGTACACCACGTCACCAGCAAGAGAGCGCTCGAGTCGTCGCTCGCGGCGGTGAAGGCCGCCGTTCGAAGGGCTGGCGGAACAGACGAGGTCGCTACTCCGTCCTTTCAGGACGTCGACGAGCCGCAAATCGCCGACTTCAAGAAGTTCGCCGATGCGGTCAGTCAGCTCGCCGTAAAGAATCCGCAGGTCTCGACGATCACGCTCGCCGACACCGCGATCGGCGGCATGATCGACGCAAGCCCCGATTGCCACACCTTTTACGTGGGCAGCTCGGCAGTCCGTCAATCTCGCCCGTTCACGCCACGCGGCGCCAACGCGATGATCCCGAGCCAGGGCACGAGCCTCGGAGGCCCCGACGAGGCCGGCCTCACCGGCAAGATGCTGCCCGGCGGCATCGCCTACGTGACCTTCCGTCAGTTCGTGATCACCGGCAACTACAAGATCCCCGAGAAGCTACGCGCGCTGCTCGACAAGGCGGTAGCCCAGGGCGCGAAGGCTTGGCTCTTCGACCTGCGCGGTAACTTGGGCGGTGTCGCGACCGACATACACAGCATGTTCCTGAACGGCGAGCCAACCTTCACGGTCCTGGTCAAGAGCGGAGCAGGCGGAACCGCGACAGCCAACAAGGATCTTCGGTTGCCCCCCGCATATCAGCTGCCGATCGTCGTGATCATGAACGACCGGAGCGCATCGGACACCGAGATCTTCGCGCTGTCGCTGAAGGAGAACAACCGCGGGACGATCGTCGGGCAGAAGAGCATCGGGTGTCTTGGTGCGGCCAGCCCAAACCACTTCAGCGACGGGAACGAGCTTTCCGTGGTGACCCAGGAGTTCACCGGTGCGATAAGCGGGGCCAAGTACAACAACGCGGGGATCCCGCCGGATGTCGAGGCCGATGACGCGACCGCGGTCGACAAGTCGATCGAGATCCTGAAGCAGAAGCTGGCCCCATAGGTTCTGCGCCGCTTGCAGACCCGCTCACCACGGCATGACGTCGCGTGAAGAAGTGCTGCTGAGCACACGTCGGACAATCGAACAAGCGAGCGGTAAGCCTGCGCGCCTCCATGCACGTAAGTCGTCCGGGGGGACCCTACCCCTGGGACGAATTTGGTACCCATGGGCCATTGGCGAACAGGGTCGAGGGCCGATATGGTCGCCAGGCGCACGTGAGGAAGGGAAGTGACGACCGCTTGAGGCCAAGCGTCGCCAAGGTCACCGCGCTCCCGCTCGAGGTCGCCGGACCGGTTCCGGACGTCATCGCCCGGGCCAAGGCGGGCGATCGAGTGGCGTTTGCTGAGCTCTACGACCGCCACATCGACTCCGTGTACCGCTACCTGCTCTACCGGGTGCGCGAGCCCTCTGACGCCGAGGACCTCGCGAGCGAAGTGTTCACCCGGGCGTTCGCGAACATCCATCGCTATCGCTGGCAAGGGAAGTCGTTCCTCGCATGGCTCTACACGATCGCGCGCAACGCGGTCACCGACCGGCGCCGTCGCGAGCGCCCGATGGTCGACCTCGACAACGCATACGGCGTCGCCGAAGACGGACCGACCGCGCATGACCGCGCGGTGCACGGCGAAGCAGTTGACGCGCTGCGTGGCGCGGTAAAGCACCTGACCGCCGAACAGCAAGAAGTCATCGTCCTTCGTTTCGTCGAGAACATGTCGAGTCGCCAAGTCGCGGCGGTACTCGGCAAAAATGAAGGCGCGATCCGCGCGCTTCAGTTCCGAGCGCTCGGTCGCTTAAGAAAGCTCTTAACGAGCGAAGTCGCCTGAACTGCTAACGCAGGCGACCCGTAGACTCCTCGATAGGTTCTGGGTGATCCGCCTTCGCACGCTCCTGCCTCTTGTCGCGTTCATCGGCGCCGCTTGCTCGCTCGTTCCCGCGGAATTGCAGCGCGAACTGCTCCCCTCCAACACCTCGTACAAGACCGCGGAGGCCGCCTACCAGGTGCTCATCGAACGCCACGTCGACAAACCGACGTCGACAACGCTCTTGGCCGGCGCGTTGGACGGCGTCGTCACCGAAGCGAAGAAAGAGGGCGCCAGCGACGGCGCGCTCCCGTCTGCTGGACTGAACCTGACCGGCAGCACGTGGTCCGACTTCGCTAAGTTCTCGGACCGCCTTGACGCCATCGTGGCCGCCACCCCGAATGCAAACAAAGCGCTCCTCGAGCGTGCGGCCGTCGAGGGCATGGCGAAGTCTATGAACGAGTGTCACACCTACTACCTGGACCCGTCCCGGGCCCGCAATTTCAACCAGCCGCAGCCACCCGTGTCCGGCATCGGCGTACAGATCAACAAGGCCAGCACCGACGTGCCGATCGAGGTCGTCCGCGTGTATACGGGCACCCCCGCGCAGCGCGCGGGCATCAAGCCCGGCGACAAGATCGTGGCCGTCGACGGGGTCGACGTCACCAGTCTTCAAACCGATGAGGTGGCGAACAAAGTCAAAGGGACCGAAGGAACCCCGGTCACCATCGGGATCCTTCGCGGCCAGGAGACGCTGTCCTTCACCATGAACCGCGCGCGTTTCACGGTCCCGCTCGAGACCGACACGATCATCGACGGAAATATCGGCCGGATCGAGGTGCCGCAGCTCGTCGGCGCGGTCGCCGACGAGGTCTCCAACGCAGTGAAGCGCCTCAACGCGAACGGGGTAGGCGCTCTCGTTCTCGATCTCCGCGGCGACCCGGGCGGCGATCTCTCGGCCGCGGTCGACATCGCCAGCATCTTCGTCCGGCAGGGCACGCTCGTGTACCAGACCGGGCGTGACGGAAATCGCACCCCGCTCGACGTGAACCGGCGCTTCTACATCGACAGCCCGAAGCCGCTCGTCGTCCTCGTCAACAAGAATTCCGCGTCGGGCGCCGAGATCATCGCAGCGGGCATTCGCGCGAACGGCGCCGGTACCGTGATGGGCACGCAGACGGCGGGCTGCGTTGGCACAGGACAGCCGCGCGACATGCCCGATGGCGGCCTCTTGCTCGTGACCATCACCAAGATCCAGGACGCGAAGACCGGAGCGGATCTCAACGGCCCCGGCCGCGGGGTCGTTCCCGACCAAATCGTCGATCAGCCCGCCGGCGCACAGGGCGATCCGCAGCTCGACGCCGCAGTTGCGTATCTGCGGACGAAGGTCGCGCGTTCGAGCGCCGCGCCGGCGCTGTTGCTAGCCGCTTAGCTGACGGCGCCGAGCGTCGCGAGCCCCAGCACGAGGACGATGATCCCTACGATCTGATTCGGCGCGAGGCGTTCGCCGAGCGCGATCATTCCGAGGACGGCGGGAACGATCGGATACATCCCCGTTCCGGTCGCCGCCAGGGACGCGTAGCCCGATTCGATCCCGAGCGCGAAGAACACGTTCGCCAGCGTGTCGAGAACGCCGACGATCGCGCCGAGCACGAGCGCGCTTCGGTCGCGAAAGACGCGCAGATCCAGCCCTCGTGTGGCGATGAAAGACCCGATGAAGACGAAGCTCGTCGCGCGCAGCAGCAGGATCATCGGGATCCACGCGTACTGGCGGGTCGCGATCGCGAACAGGGCACTCCACAGACCGAAGCCGAGCGTCGCGACAAGGCCGATGCGGACACCGGGCACGGGCCGGCCGAGAGTCACGCGCAGCTCCCGCGCGTCCGTCGAGGTCAACACGACGCCGACGAAGACCACCGACGCGGCGAG
This sequence comes from Chloroflexota bacterium, assembly GCA_030854525.1. Next base: position 10,723 of record JALYSZ010000345.1, read on the forward strand.
GATCTGCGCCGTTGTGAGGCGCTCGCCGAGGAAGATCACGACGAGGATCACGGTGATCACGACGTACGACGCGACGACCGGGGCAACCACGGCCACCGGACCGAGCGCGAGGCCCCTGTAGAGCGCGGCGACCGAAATCACGCCGAGGATGCCGAGGAGGATCGCGAACGGGACCATGCCGGGCTCGAGCGCGGGCCAACGGCCGAGAAGCGACACGACGATCGAGAAGGAGAGCAGGCCCGCCGCCTGCATCGCGAAGGCCGTGCGGATCGCACCGACACGCCGTGCGCAGATCCCGGCGGCGTAGTCGGCGAATCCCCAGACGACCGCGGCGGCGACGCCGAAGAGGAGAGCTTCCAGCTAAACGACGAGCTCGCGGGGTGCTTGCGTCAGGTTTCGTGCGCCGCTTTCCGTGATGACGAGCATGTCCTCGAGCCGCACGCCTCCGATGACGGGGTCGTACACGCCCGGTTCGATCGTGACGACGTCGCCGGCGACGAGGGGCTTGGTACCGGACCGCGCGATGGCCGGTGCTTCGTGGATCTCGAGGCCGACCCCATGGCCGGTGGAATGTATGAAGCCGCGCGGAGTGGGATCGCTCGGATCTTTCTTCTGCCCGGGACGCAGGGTGTCGTAGCCGGCCTGCCAGATGATGTCCTCGACGAGCTCGTGAACCTCGCGGCCTGTTACGCCCGCGCGTAGAGCCTTGATGCCCGCATCCTGAGCGCGCTTTACGACCTCGTAGATCTTCCGGATCTCGGCGGGTGGCTCGCCTTTCGAAACGGTCCGCGTCATGTCGGCCCAGTACCGGTTCGCTTTGTGCTGCGGGAAGATGTCCATGACGATCGCCTCACCCGCGTGAAGCGGGCCTGTGCCGATCTGATGCGGGTCCGCGGCCTGCGGGCCGGGCGCGCAGATCGCGCCGTCTGATGCGTAGCCCCGTTCAAGAAGTGCCGACTCGACGATGGCGCGGAGCCGCTCCGCTGTGAAGGGTGTGCCGTCGAGCTCCAGCGTCTTGTCAGCTCGGACCGTGGAGCGGCGGATGGCATCGACGCCTTCTTGCCAGGCATCCTCGGTCGCGCGCTGAGCGGCTTCGATTGCGTCGACCTCGTCGGGGCGTTTGACCCGCCGGCGTTCGCGCAGGTCGTTCGCGATGACGAGCTCGATGCCCATCTCGCGCAACCGATCGGCTTCCGCAACCGGGAAGTACGGCGCTACGGCGACGCGGCGCAGGCCCCGCGCATCGAGGAAGCGCTTCATGATCGTCGCCCAGAACTCCGTACCGGAGATGCCTCGGCCGGTGAGCTCCTGAGCGCCGTAGTCATTCATGTTCACGACGTTCGTTGCGCGCGACTCTTTGCGCGCTCGCCCTTCCTCGAGCGAGCTTGCTACGAGGATGAGTTCCTCGACGTCCTCGAGCGCGATGATCGGATCGGGTGCGAGGAACTTGGTCGCGTGGTAGACGTCCGGGAACTTGTAACCGTCGGCGTAGAAGAGGAGCGGGAGGCTCTCTTTTTCGGTCTCAGCGACCCGTCGCTGCTGGCCCACTTCCGTCCCAAACTAGGGCTTCCGCCGACCTGTCGCGAGTGGCGACGCGCCGTGCCGGTCTCATATTTTCGCGATGTCGTCGTGTGGCACTCATCGCTCGAACGGGCGCTAACGCAAACTAAGCGCGGCGAGCTCTTCCTCGCCTCGCATGACCGCGGACCCGAGCAGCGCAAGAAAAGCTGCCGCGCCCACGAGCGTCCATGCCGCTGAGAAACCGTACTGCTGCACGGCGTACCCCATCGCTGGCGCCACCGTGAGGATCGTGAGCGAGCCGATCATCACCGGCATGCCTTGGCCCGCGGCCGGTGCTCGCGGAACCGACGCCGCGGCTGTGTTGAACACGGCCGCGTACGGAAGTCCGCCTCCGATACCGAGCACGGCGGCACCGACGAGCGCCGCGAGCAGCGGCCGACCCGGCAAAGCGAGGACGATCACGCCAGCGATCAGCAGAACGTTGCTGAGTCCCATCACCAATCGCGTACGTACTCGCCTACTTGCCACCAACCATCCACCGATGGGCCGCGCGACCGTCGTGACGATGAGGAGCAGCGCGCCGAGCACTCCTGATGCGACCAGGGTCAGGCCAAAGTCTCGAACCAGGAACAGGGCGATCCACGTGCCCGACGCAGCGACGAGGCCAAAGCCAACATGCTGTAGCCCTGCGAGCCAGCAATTACCGCAGCGCAGTGCGTCGCGGATCGAACCCGATCGGCGAACACTTGCCACGGCCGGGGTCGTCAGCCACAACGCGAGAACGATGACCATCAAGGCGCCCTCGACGAGGAAGGCGGGGCGCCAACTTGCGAAGAGCTGCGCGAGTGCGGGCATGAGCGCCAGGGCGATGGCCCCGCCCAGCGGGTAGCCACCGCCGTAGAGCCCAAGAGCCACGTGACTTCGACTGGCGCCGTATAGACCCGCGATGTAGCGCGCCCCGGCGACGAAGGTCAACGCCGTGCCCAGCCCCTCGATCCCCTTGGCCAGCAGGGCGACGGGAAACCCAGGCGATGCGCCAAAAGTGGCGGCGCCGAGCGCTGCGACACCGAGACCGAGCGCGATGATGGGCTTGGGGCCGACGCGATCGGCCAACCCGGTCGTGAGCAGCGTCCCGATCAGGTACACGATCGACAGACCGGTCGCGAGCAGGCCGGCGCGCAGGTCGTCGAGCCCAAGATCTGTCGAGAGCAGCGGGATGAGCGGCGCGTAATCGGCGTTGAGATAACCCACCGCGACCGCCGTGAGGACGACCAACGCAACGCCGCGTCGGCGGTCGGTCGAAACGCGGTGCACTAGACGAGCGACACCGTCGTGAAGTATCCGACGACGCCGCTCGGGTCACGGGCGTGCCGTCGACCGTGAGATTGACGAAGCGAGATGGCGCGGACGGTAGTCGCGGAGGACGGTGGCTAGGTCAGATCTTCTCCAAGTCCTTGTAGAAGATGGTCGTCGATGCGAAGCGACGGCCCGGGATGGCTGCATACCCCGGGATCTCCGCAGCCCGGGTCCACCCCATGCGCCTATAGAGCCGTTCAGCGTCGCTCCCACTCAGCGTGTCGAGGATGAGCAGATGCCGGCCGGCGTTTCGCGCGGCGGTTTCGACCGCGTCCATGAGCATTCGGCCGTAACCGCGACCCCTCGCGGAGCTGTGAACGAGAACCTTCGCGACCTCGGCGCGATGCCGGGCATTGGGTAACTGCGCCAGCCGGAGCTGCGCAGTCCCGAGCGCTTGACCATCGACACGCAAGAGCAGGACGAGCACCCGCCCCGCCGAAACCTCGTCGGCGAGCGCCCGCCACCAGCGCTCCGCATCGACAGCGGTGAACGGGG
>JALYSZ010000346.1 GCA_030854525.1 Chloroflexota bacterium
CACCTGTGCTGTTGCCTTGAACTTCGCCTCGTCGGTGGTCGTGCCCTTGAAGTCGAACTTCGGCTTCTTCACAGCCGCCTTGCCAAGAGCGCCCTTCAAAAACGCGACGTGGGCGGCCTCATGAGCGCGAACGATGCTCGCGAACTTTCCGAGCTCGCCGCTGAAGTTACCCTTGTTGACGGCCTCGGTGTAAAACTCCGCCTCGAGGTATTCGAGAGTCAGCGCGAAGTTGAGGATCGCGACGTCGCTCTTCGCGACACCCGCACTCGCGATGGTAGGCAGTGCACCGAAGAACGCACTGCCGCCGAGGACGGCAACCCCGCCGACGCCGGCCTTACGCAGAAACGCCGATCGCGTGTCGCCGTCGACTTTCTCGGCGGCTTCGCGAATCGCGCCGTCCTGATCGAGCTCTTCCAAGTTCGGAAGATGTGACATCTGGACCCCTTCTGCAGAACGGTGGTTGAGGTGATGTTGCCTGGCCTTGCTCCGTCTGCAGGGTGTATTCGCATCCCCGTGCGACCCGGTTCACATCCGTCGCTAGCCAGGCGCTATGCGCACGAGCTTCAGGCGTCCCTGCGGGTCGTCGATCAGCTTCCACACGTGCGACCGCGTCCTCGTGAACAGAATCCATGTGTCCGGCGGCGGGTGCCGCTTGATCATCACAGCGCCGATGTGGAACCTGCGCACATCCTCCGCGGTCTCACCGAAGCGAATCGGCGGCAGGGGCTGGCCGAGTTGCTCCGCGACCTTGGCCGATCAGGTGGAGATCCAGCCAGGTGCTGAGCAGGCGGCTCTGCGGCGTGCTTGGAGCGGCAGACGCATGAGCGGTGCCGGCGGGGATGAGGCATACGGCCGTCGCACAGAAAACGACGCGCAAGCGAGTCAGAGTCCACGCACGTGTACCGAAACGCACGACGGGCGCACCATCTCGCAGTCATCGGACGGCGTCAAGCCCCGCAGCGTGCGCCTCTAGTTGGCTTTGTCGCCCATTTGACGTTGCACGTACACGCACGTCATCGGGGAGGTGCGAGGAGCCGCAAGATAGTCTGTGGAAACGCTGAGCGCGAAGGCGCGCTCAGCGCCGTGGCTGCGCGACTGGCTACCGTCCTCGATGTGGAACGCTGGGAATCCTGGCAACGTCAAACGGGTGACGGTGCGGTTGAGTCGCAACAGGGCGTCGTCCTTGGCGGGCCGGTCGTCGAGTTCTCCTGCGCCGGGGCGGAGCGCCTAGGTGACGCCTATTGGCGCGAGGTCGCGCGAGTTACTCGAGGTCTCGTGCGGCCACGAGCCAGGAACGGGGCCCTTGAGTTGCGCCTGTTTGGGCACGGGCCTGCTTTGCTTCGGTTCGGGCCGCCGACGCTTCAGGCTACGGACACGCTTGTCCGCTGCAGCTATCCGATTGAGGGCGGTTTGCTCGCTCGGCGGCCGGCCGGAGAGATCGCTTTTGCACAGGTCGGCGGCTCGTCGCCTACCGTCCGCTCGACGATTCGCGGGTTCTTCCCGAGCCTCGCCGCACGTCAGGGGGAGCGGGATTGGACGGGCGCGCTCTACAGTCATGTTCAGAGCAGAGTCCATGTTGCGATCAGCCGTCGTTACTTCGCGCGGCTGATAAACGAGGCCCGCGGATGAAGGTCGTCGCCTTCGGCGCATCCGGGACGATCGGGCGGCCGCTAGTGGTCGAGTTGGCGCGCACGCACGATGTCGTGGCGGTGTCGCGTCGCGAGCAGGCTGCTAGTGAGGGTGTGACCTGGCAGATCGCGGACGCGACTGACCAGAGCTCTGTCGAGCGAGTGCTCGAGGGCTGTGATGTCGCGTATTACCTCGTCCATTCGCTCGGTAGTACCGACTTCGAGGAGCTGGATCTCTTGGCCGCGGAGACGACTGCGGTTGCAGCCGAGAGCGCGGGCGTGAAACAGCTCGTCTATCTCGGGGGGCTCGGCGACGACTCCGCCGATCTCTCACCTCACCTTCGCAGCCGTCGCGAGACGGGTTCTCGCCTAGCCTCCACATCCGTCCCAGTAACGACGCTACGTGCGGCGATGGTCGTCGGCCGCGGGAGCGCCGCGTTCGAAACGATCGTCGCTCTCGTCGACCGCCTGCCTGCGATGGTGACGCCGCGGTGGGTGTCCACCCGCACTCAACCGATCGCACTCTCGGACATCGTCGCGTACCTTGCAGGCGTTTGCGGCCTTGAGGCTGCGCTCGGCTCGGGATACGACGTCGGCGGCCCGGAGGTGATGACCTACCGCGAGATGATGGAGCGGATCGCCGCTCTCCGAGGAAAGCGACCTTTCATCTTCGAGGTCCCTGTCTTAACGCCGTACCTCTCCTCGTTGTGGTTGCACGTCGTGACGCCGGTGAAGGCGGGAGTGGCACGTCCGCTCATCGAAGGACTGCGAAACGAGACCGTTGCTCGAGACGAGCGAATTCGCGAGTTGGTGCCAGTTGGTCTGACGCCGTTCGACGCCGCTGCAAGAGCAGCCTTCCGTGAGTCCGAGTAGCCCGGCTGGACTCGAATGCAAGAGGCTCTTTACCGCCTCTCTCGCGCGCCCCTCAGCTGCCGTCCCTAGTGCATCCGCCTGCAGAAACGCTTGCAATGCAGCTCAAACGTTAGCAAACAAGTAAACAAAGAGCGCCTTGTTT
>JALYSZ010000347.1 GCA_030854525.1 Chloroflexota bacterium
GGTCCTCAGCCCGAGGAACGATCTCTGTCCAAGCAAAACGATGTCGTCGGCGGTAAAGAACGAGGGCAACGACGCCACCCATGAGGAACGCGGCGCTCGCCGCGAATGCGGCTCCCGTCGCCCCGTAGCCGGGAATCAGGAGGAGATCCAAAACCACTCCTGTTACGAGCGCGGCTATCGAGCTGACCGACGAGAGCCCCGGCGACGATGAAGCGAGCAGCGCGCTGGAGAACACCGTCTTGGTGGCATAGCCGACAGCACCAGGAAGCAGCCACAGAAAGGGAACGACCGAGGCCTGGAAACCAGGGCCGAACACGGCCGCCAGTAGCAAGGGACCGGCGACCGCAGCAACCAGAACGCTCATCACGGTCGTAGCCCCGAGGATGCGAAAACCTCGAAGCGCTTGTTCGTGCCGAATGTCTGGCTCGGCTCGCGCGAGCGCGGGGATCAGCGCTGCGGTGACCGCGGCGGGAAAGTACAGGAGGATCTCCGCCCCGTTGACGGCGACGGCGTACATCCCGAGTGCGGCCTCCGTGGCCAAGATCCCGAGCAGGATCTGATCGAGCCGCATGTTGAGAAACCCAGCTACGTTCCCAACCCAGGCGCGCGTGCCGAACGTGATCGACTCGCGGAGAAGCGCGATGTTCGGTGAGCTCACGCCGGCGACTCGATACGACAGCCAGACGAGGGCGGCTGCCCCGCTGACCATGGAGATCGCCCAGACGGTAGCCGCGCTCGTGACCGTGAGAATGCCGGCGACGAGCATCAGGCCGATCAGCCCCGCGTACATCCAGGGCACGAGCACAAGGACCACGGCGCGCTGCGGAATACGGCCGGAACCCAGGAGGAACGCGTCGCTCGCATCGGTCAGCGTCACCGCCACCGCGCCGACGACGACGAGCAATACCTCGATCATGCCGACACCGGCTGGGCCGGATGGACCAAAGATGGTGAGGGCGACGACTCCGAGAACCGCGAGCAGAACGCCAACGCAGGCAGCCAACATCAGGAAGTTGGCGAGCAGCGCCGGACGAAGTGAGGCGCGTCGACTCGCGAAGACCAAGGTCGCGTCGGCGACGCCGAATTCAGAGATTCGCGCGAGTACGAGCGCGCTGACGATCACGAAAGCGATCGTTCCGCGCCCATCAGGCCCAAGAGCGCGCGCAACCATTAGGACCGCGGCAAAGAAACCCACGTTCGCGATCACCTGGGCGAAGAACAGGACGAGCGAACCGTGGGTGACGGACCTCACGCTGCGAGGACTCCCGTTAAAGGGCGGCGGACATCGCGGTGTACGTATCTCTTGTACTGCCGAGAGTTCCGGCGTATCGCGTCGTACTCACCCTGCACCAGCTTCCCATATGAAAAGTACATCGCGAGAGACCTAGAGAAGACGGACGAATTTCCGCCGCCCAGTGCGTCTGACTCTATCGGCGAATGCCTGTTCGAGCGGTACCGAAAAGCGGTATGTCCGAGTTTCTAGGCCGGGCTCCAACGGGAACAGCCAGACGCCTGCTTCCATGATGCGGCATCGAACCCGCGCACCAACCAGCTCGCTCCGGAAGCGATGCCGGCGTAGTCATTCGCTTCTACGACCGCTCCGAGAGAGCCGTCGTCGACCACAGCGCCCACACGCTGAAGACGGAATTGGACGTCCCTTACGGTGACGCGCGTCGTTCCCGAGCCCATGAACACCCCGACCGCACAGGAGCTGACGATGCTGTCCGCGATCAGGTTATCTACGCAACCCGGTTTTCCGCCCCATGCCGGATCGGCCCATTCGCAGTTGAACCCGACGTCCACCCGCGGTCCGATATCCATACGACGAAAGACGCTCTCGCTCGTAAAGTGCTCGAGGTACACCGCGACCGGCGTGTTATCGATGCGAACATCCTCGATGACCGACTGGCGGCTGGCGGTCCCTGTCCACAGACCCGCCCATGCGCACGACGAAAGCACTGCTCGACGGACGGTCGCGGTGTTCCCCACCCAAAGGCAAGCCTCGGCCGTGCCATTCGACGATCGCGCAAGCGGACGGGATACCGCGCTTATGTCGACGTCTTCGATCAACGCGGGACGCGAGAGCACACG